>JBAZTJ010000119.1:0-8047 GCA_041662005.1 Candidatus Methylopumilus sp. | reverse complement strand
AGTAGCACCACTGGTTTACGTTTTGCGGCGATGGCCGGTTTCATCAATGACAGGTTTCTGTAATGGTTTATTCAGGCACACAGTTCAATTGCGGCACTGAACGATGAGAGGTATTATTCATCCAAATTGGTAATGCTACAAGAGCCATTTAGATTATTTAGATAGGGCCATTTAATTCCCCCAATATTGGCTAGTATATAGGGGCGGCCTTAAAAGAAGTTAGCTCGCGTAACCCGCTCGCTTCAATAAATACATTGTAATGATACCGCCGGGTTTTTGTTGATAAGGAACCGCCTGCCCAATGAAACAACTTGTGCTATCCGAATGGTTGCTGACGCAGCTCAACCAGAGCAGCTTCCCTGCGCGCATGCCTGCCCACAGGCGGATTTACGAAGTCATACGCCGCGCCATTACCGACCACATACTAACCTCAGGCACACGCCTGCCTTCCACGCGCAGCCTGGCACAAGATCTGGCGGTGTCGCGCAATACCATACTCGCCGCTTTTGAGCAGTTACTGGATGAAGGCTATGTCGCAGCCCAGACCGGCAGCGGCACCTATGTGGCTTACAAACAGCGGGACGGATTCACCAAAGTAGCCATTACTGAAGAATCCATAGAGCCAATTAACGCAGAAGACAATATCGGCCTGTCGCGGCGCGGCATCGCGGCAGCTGGTTCACCCAGCAGGCAGAGTCACGAGGTACAGCCATTTACGCCGGGTGAAGATGACCACTCCATGTTCCCCACCATGCTATGGCGGCGCCTGCTCAACCGCCAATGGCGGGCACCTGATCCCTCCCTGCTCGATTACGGCCACGCTGGCGGCTACTTGCCGTTACGGCTGGCCATCGCCGATTACCTGCGCGTATCGCGTGCAGTGAACCTCACCGTAGACCAGGTGCTCATCACCGCTGGCACACAGCAATCCATCGATCTCTGCGCCCGTCTGCTCACCGACCATGGCGATCGCGCCTGGATAGAAAACCCTTGCTACTGGGCCGCCCGACGCGTGCTGGAGGTCAACGGCCTGCAGTTGCATCCAGTCGCTGTAGACAATGAAGGCATGGCGCCGACCACTGAAGATTTCCGCGCAACACCGCGCCTGATCTACACCACACCCTCGCACCAATACCCCAAAGGCATGGTCATGAGCTATGGCCGCAGACGGCTGCTGCTGGACTACGCAGCCAGCCGCGATGCCTGGATTATCGAAGACGATTACGACAGTGAATTCCGCTTTGAAGGCCGCCCCATCTCATCGCTGCAAGGCATGGACCAGAATGGCCGCGTGCTCTACATGGGCACCTTTTCCAAAGTCATTTATCCGGGGATACGCCTGGGCTACCTGGTAGTACCGCCCAAGCTGGTCGCCAGCTTCAAAAGCGGCCTGTACGAACTGCAACGCCCGGGGCAAGTAATGATACAAGCGGCGCTGACAGACTTTATCGAAGAAGGCCACTTCGCCAGCCATATCCGCCGTTTAAGGCTAACCTACGCCGAACGTCGGCGCCTGCTGCAAAAGTCGCTGGCCTCGGTAGCCAGCGTAGGCGCCCGGCTCTCCCCTGTCGATTCAGGCCTGCACATGGTGGTGGAGTTTGATCAGGATATTGATGATGTGCGCGTGGCGGAACTCGCCGCCGAGCACGGCCTGCGCGTGTATCCGCTCTCGTATTACGGCATGGGTGAGCAACGCGAAAAAGGCCTCATCATCGGCTACGCCTACGCCTCAACTGATCGCATCACCCAATACGGCAATGTGCTGGCAGATGTGATTAAGGCTGCACTGAGAAAGTAATGGCTTAATCCACCGCTATCTCCTCGTGTTTGCGTCCGTACTTGCTATTCATTACTATACGGACAGGGAAATACCTAACCTCAAGAAACAAAAAGAAAAAAGCATGCCAAGATCAACATATTCAATATTATTAAACGGTTGCACGCGTCAGTTTAATAACTGTTAGAAGGTATCAATGAACCATAAAATTGCTATCGGCATATCCTTCATTATCAATTTATCAATAATTGCTTACGCTTTTATAGTGCATTCAAATATGTATTCATCGCATACTTCAACAAGTTTCGATATCAAAAACATCATTAAGGCTATTGAGGTTTTTTTATACCCCGCATTTTTGATTTGCTTGCCCTGGCTCATTGCTTTTTTATCCAAAGCCAAAGCAAACATAACTGCAGCCTATATATTTTCTGTTTTAAGCATATGTTCATGTTTATTATTTTTTATACCTCCTCCACTTCACCCAAGTGAGGCTATTGGTTTTGTCGTCGTAATACACATACTTGTCAGCTATGCTTTGCTACTTATTTCTTTTTTAATTAGTAAGTTTGCCATACCTTCTAACCCATCATTCAAGCGGGACGCCTAACTGCGCCCATTAAATTATTAATGCATTTACCATCCAGATCTGAAATCGTTCAAAAGACGCGCCATCAGCTACTGAAGCATGGCTACCCTCGTCTTCAGATGTTTCTTATCGTCTGCCTGACTGGGGCTATCGGCTTCATATCATCATTTCTACTGCTCGATGCCGGCATGACAACTCTATGGTGCCGTTATGCTATCGCCATGGGGATGGCTTATCTTGGTTTCATGGGTTTGCTATGGGTCTGGCTACATAGCAAAAGCGAAGACTACACCGACTTTCCTGATTTTCCGCTGTCATCGGGTAATCATGAGCCTGTTGCTGCCGTCATTGAAGGGCATGGCGGTGCCTTTAGTGGGGGTGGCGCCAGTGGCTCATTTGAACCCGCTGCAGTAGAAAGCACATCATTGCCTTCTGCAGATACCGGGCTGTCTGACCTGGGCATCGGCGATGTAGCAGAGGCGGAAGAGCTCGCCATTCCCATTATTGTCATCATTCTAGTTACTGCGTTACTAACCCTATCGGTATGGATTATTTATTCAGCACCCGTGTTGTTTTCTGAACTCTTGGTTGATGGCGTATTAAGCATCACGTTATACAAGCATTTACGCAAATCCGAGTCCGACCACTGGCTTGAAACCGCGGTGAAGCATACCTACAAACCATTTCTAATCACGCTATTGATTGTAGTTGGCATAGGCTGGGGATTACATGCCTATACCCCTGATGCACATACGCTAGGTGAAGCCATTAAGTACCATAAAAAAACGGAGTATTAGATCTGAAATATGCTGTTTTTTTTAGTTTCTTTTACTTCATGGCGAACGGAAGATTTCAAAAAAGTTACCCTCCCATTGCAATGCCTAAACCATCCCAACTACAATCAAGCCTAGATTTTTATAAGGTACCGCTCTAACTTCGCGCTCCCACCACTCGGTACAAGTGGCGTGCGCGTATTTAGTTTAGGTATTTTATGAGCCCCATCCTTGTCGCATGGCTGCTGCTTGCAGCCAGCATTCTTTCTGAAGTTGTCGGCACCGTCGCACTAAAGCACTCCAACGGTTTTGCCAATCTGTTACCCACCACCTGCGCTGCAGCCAGCTTTTTAATAGCGATCTGGCTGATGTCGCTGTCACTTAAACATATTGAAATGGGCATTACCTACGCGGTGTGGGCAGGCAGCGCCACAGCCATTCTGGCAATGGTGGGCATTGCGCTTTATGGTGAGTCTCTTAGCGTGTTCAAGATGGTCGGTATGGTGATGGTAGTAGGCGGTGTTATCGTGCTGAATCTGGATACCCACTGATATCAATAATCGATAAAATGCTTACCTAAAATCAGGAGTCTGTATGTATTCAGCCACTTTTATCTTCGACAAAAAACAGTTCGATGAGGCGTTTTATGCGCTTGACCAGGCCATCGCCGATATTGCCAAACAAACGGCGGGCTATATAGGCGAGGAAGCCTGGGAAAACCCTGGAACCGGGCGCATTTCCAATGTCTATTACTGGGAAAGTATGGATGGTTTGCAGGCGTTGATGAAGCACCCTAAACATCTTGAGGCCAAGGCCGCGCAAGCCAACTGGCTCAATGGTTACCAGGTAGTTATCTCACAGGTACTGCGGGCTTATGGTGATGGCACGATTGCGCACCCTACGGCAGCATTTATTAATGGATAAGGCCTCGACTGTGAATATACGCCCAGCACAACCCGCTGACATTGCGCAGCTCGCCCTGCTGTTTGACGCTTACCGCCAGTTTTACGAGCAGCCTTCTGACCTTGCGTTGGCGACCCGCTTTATTACAGAACGCTTAAACAATCATGAGTCGGTGATACTGGTGGCGGTAGCTAGCGACCAGCAATTGGTCGGCTTTTGCCAGCTCTACCCCACATTTTGCTCGGTAATCGCAGCACCCATTTGCGTGCTTTACGATTTGTTTGTTGGCCCTACCGCGAGAAAAACCGGGGCAGGCAAGGCGCTAATGCTGGCGGCGCATGACTACGCCGCACAGCATGGCTATGCGCGCCTGGACTTGACCACAGCCAAAACCAATCTAGCGGCACAGGGATTATATGAGTCGCTTGGTTGGGTTCGGGATGAAGTGTTTTACAGTTACAGCAAAGAAATCACCTAGCCCAGCGCATCGCGCAGCCGGTACCACGCCATCCCTAACACCAGCGCTGGAGTACGTAGCAATTTACCGCCAGGGAAATCATGGTGCGGAATTCTGGCCATTAAATCCAGGCGTTCAGCCTGCCCTGCTATGGCTTCGGCCACCAGCTTGCCTGCCAGGCCGGTCAACGCCACACCGTGACCGGAGAAGCCTTGCAGGTAATACACATTGGGGGCAATGCGGCCAAAGTCCGGCGCACGATTCATGGTGATATCGACAAAGCCGCCCCAAGTGTAATCCACTTTTGTGCTGGCGAGCTGCGGGAAGGTCTGCGCCATGCGTGCTTGCATATCGGCGGTCAGGTTGGGCGGCGTCATGGCGCTATAGCTCACGCGCCCGCCGTAGATCATTCGGTTATCGGCAGAAAAACGGAAGTAATCCAGCACGAAATTGGTATCGCACACCGCTGAGCCGGTAGGGATCAGCCTGGAAACCAGCGCCGGATCGACCGGCTCAGTACCGATAATGTAGGTACCTACCGGCATGATGCGTTTTGCCAGCGCTGGCGCCAGTTTTGGGGATACTTCAGGCAGATACATATTACCTGCGAGCACCACATATTTGGCTTTTACCTTGCCGCTTGCCGTGTGCAACTGCGCAACCTCGCCATGCTGCATGCTAACCACGGCAGATTGCTGAAAGATGCGCACACCCAGGCTTGCCGCACCACGCGCCAGGCCCAGGCAATAATTGAGCGGATGCAGATGGCCGGAACGACGGTCATAGTAGCCGCTGTGATAGCGCGGGCTTTCTATCCACTGGCCGATCTGCGCAGGTTCTATCCATTGTGCATCGCTGTCGTAGCTGTAGCGTTGCGTCATTTCATCAAACCATGTGCGCAGCACAGCGCCTTTGCGTGGATTGACAGCCACACAGAGAAAACCCTGCTTTAAATCACATTGAATATCGAAGCGCTTAACGCGTGCATGCACCAGGTCCAGCGCTTCCAGCGTCATGTTCCACACCTGTTTTGCGGCATCCAGCCCCAGCGCTTTTTCAATCACCGCCTGCTCACAAGCCAACCCGGCGATAATCTGCCCGCCATTGCGCCCGCTCGCGCCCCAGCCTATGGAGTTAGCCTCCAGTACCACGACCGAATAACCACGATCCGTCAGCTCTATCGCCGCAGAAAGTCCAGCAAACCCGCCGCCCACCACGCATACATCGGCTTCAATATCGCCTTCTAGCTTTGGGTATGTTGGCTGCGCATTGGCGCTGGCCGCGTAGTAGGAGTTTTGCGTGAGCTTTAGCTCGGTAGTGGATGACATAGCTTTCCTGTGTTTAAACAACTTACTCTATTACTCTCTCCCATTTAAGGGGAAGGGAATATCTATGATTCAGGGAAATACTGATTTGTTTGTCATCCTCGCGGAAGCGGGGATCCAATTGAGCGATTAAAATGGATTCCCGCTTCCGCGGGAATGACGAAATCGAATAAATAAGTGTTCCCTTAAATTTACGCCAGCGCAGCAATACGCCCGCACAGCCATGTCCATACCATCACCGCAGCCGCATTGGAGGTAAGCTCCGCATGATCATAAGGCGGTGAGACTTCAGTGCAATCCATGCCTACCCAGTTTAGGTCATGCCAGGCTTCGAGTAGCGTCATTGCCTGTGCGGTGGTGAGGCCACCCACTTCCGGCGTGCCTGTGCCGGGGGCAAAGGCCGGGTCCAGCGCATCGATATCGAACGTCAGGTACAGCGGCGGGTTGCCCGCTTTTGCCATGCGCGCGCGCACTTCATCAATCACATCCTGCAGCCCGGCACCATCCCTGCCGCGCAGCTCGCGCGCGGTGTAAATGCGCCCGCCCTGATCATTGACATACTCACGCGCCTCGCGCTCGCCAGCAGAGCGTATGCCGATCTGAACAAAGGCTTCCGGCTCAACCAGGCCCTCGGTAAACGCCTCATACACCCAGGTGCCATGGCCGGAAGGCTCGCCAAAATGGTCTGTCCAGGTATCGCAATGCGCATCAAAATGGATGCAGGCCAGCGGGCGGCCATAATGCTGGCGATAGGCCCGCAGCAATGGCAGCGTGATCGAATGGTCACCACCCAGCCACACCATGGTTTGCGACGCAATCAAATCCAGTGCCTGCGGCATAAGCGCCGCGCGCATGGATTCCAGGCTGGTATTGGGTAATGCCAGATCACCGACATCGGCCAACTGCCCCAGCGGGGTGGTATCAAACAAAGGGTGGGTGGCATCGCACAGCATCTGGCTGGAATGGCGAATAGCACTTGGGCCAAAGCGTGCACCGGGGCGGTTGGTCACGCTACCATCCCAATTCACACCGGCAATGGCGAACGGCTTGGAGGGCATGGCAGCGGCACTATCACCAGCAGTGATGGGCAAACCAAGAAAGCCGCTGGTAGAAAGATAAGCAAACGCGTGGTTCATCAAGCTGCTCCTGAGTAACTGTTATTTTGGTAGCATACTAACTAATTTTTGGTCTAACAAATAGAACCATTTATTTAAATTCGACAGACCCAATTTGAGGTGACGCATGCAAGCTGCAACTCCTAATCCCGAACAATTACTTGCCAATGCCACACGGCTGATAGCAATCGAACGCGATCACTACCTGCGTCTGCACCCCCGCTCTGTCGAGCTATCCGCCCAGGCTGGCGAGCATTTTCTGTATGGTGTCCCCATGCACTGGATGAATGACTGGGGTACGCCAGTGCCGCTATTTGTGCAAAAGGCGCAAGGTGCACATTTCACGTGTGCTGATGGCTTGGAGTATGTGGATTTTTGCCTGGGCGATACCGGCGCCATGTTCGGCCACAGCCCGCCAGCCGTTGCAAAAGCGATTACCGCGCAGGCCAATGCCGGTTACACCACCATGCTGCCCTCCACCCTGGCACCCGATGCAGGGGCCGCGCTGGCCGAGCAGTTCGGCCTGGCCTACTGGCAACTGGCAACAACCGCCACGGATGCCAACCGCTTTGTATTACGCTGGGCGCGCGCGGTGACGTGCAGGCGAAAGCTACTGGTATTTGACGGCTGTTACCATGGGACGGTCGATGACACGATGGTCGATGTCGTCGGCGGGAAAACAATAGATAGAAGCAGTTTACTAGGCCAAGTACATGCACTTGGCTTGCACACTGTAGCGGTGGATTTTAACGACCTGGCGGCTGTAGAGCGCGAACTGGCAAGCGGCGAAATCGCCTGTGTACTCACCGAACCTGCCCTCACCAATTGCGGCATGGTGCCAGCAAATGCCGGGTTTATCGAAGGGCTGCGCGAGCTGACAACAAAATACGGCAGCCTGCTGGTGCTGGATGAAACCCATACCATCTCTACCGGCCGAGGCGGCTGGGCAAAGAGCCATGGGGTCGTGCCCGACTTTTTGGTAGTCGGCAAACCCATTGCAGGCGGATTGCCCGCCGCTGCCTACGGATTCAGCGCCGACATGGCCGCACGCATGAAAACCGCCAAGGATAATGCCCCATCCGGTCATTCCGGCATAGGCACCACGCTA
>JBAZTJ010000118.1:0-8329 GCA_041662005.1 Candidatus Methylopumilus sp. | reverse complement strand
TGATGGTTTCAATATCGGCGATAGGGTCGACCTTGCCGGCGACGTGAACGACATTGCCGTCATCAAAGCAGCGTACAACGTGGGCAATAGCATCTGTTTCGCGGATATTGGCGAGGAACTTGTTGCCCAGGCCTTCACCTTTGGAGGCACCTGCCACCAGGCCTGCGATATCAACGAACTCTACAATAGCTGGCTGTATTCTTTGTGGCTTGACGATATCAATCAGCGGCTTCAGGCGCGGATCAGGGACTTCCACAATGCCGACATTGGGCTCTATGGTGCAAAAGGGATAGTTTTCTGCTGCGATTCCCGCACGGGTGATTGCATTGAATAGGGTAGATTTACCAACGTTAGGAAGACCGACGATGCCGCATTTCATGGGATTTATTTAGCCTTATATAAAACAATACACATTACCTATCCCGTTTCGGGATTTGCTGGCTCGATGCCTTAAGTAGCTCTTCGAGAGCGCTCACAATATTATCGGAGTAACAGGTTGTTGTGATGTAACGCAAATTCTGGATACCCTCAAAAATTTGCGTCTTTTAAAAAGACGATATTGTAACTCTCAGGCAGGTATTCCACCAAAGACTATTGTAGTAGAAGCACTTGTTTTATCGACAGAAAGCGGCAGGTCCTGCTGCTGGATGTAGTTCGTGATTCACCAGGGTTCGCATTGCCATTCAGAAAGCCTCATCACCAGCCGTTATCTTAATGGAGGGGCGTTACAATTAGTTACAATTGGAGTAGTCTTGATTCTGGAGATTGCATTACACAGGCAAGAACAATTAATAATTTATAAAAAATGAAGTTACTCGCCAAATTTACACGCATTAATTTGTCTGGCTGGATGAATCTGGACAGGCTCTTGCCATGGCTGGTGTTGTTGATTTCACTGCTTGTAACCAATCAGATGTGGCGCTACGAACGGGCTTCTGCGCTTATTGAGTTGCAAACCAGTTTCGACTTCCGGGTGAAGGATGCTGGCAGTCTGATTGAGCAGAAAATACTGATATATGAGCAGGCGCTGGTTGGGCTGCAGAGTTTTTTTGAAGCCTCTGAGGCAGTAGAGCGTGGCGAGTTTCATAATTACGTTTCCAAGCTCTTGCAGGCAGAGCAGCATCAGGGCATTGTTGCCGTAGGGTTTTCTGAGCTGGTACCTGAAGATGAAAGGTCTTGGCGCACGCAGGAGATCCGCGCCCAGGGGGCTGCTGACTATGCAATTTTCCCTGAAGATACTGCGCACGATTTTTATGCACCTATCCTGTTTATCGAACCCCAGACCAAAGCTAATTTAAAAAAAATAGGGTATGACACCTACTCTGATGAGGTGCGCCGGGAGGCGATGGACAGGGCAAGGGATTTGAATCGGGCAGCAGTGTCATCCATCGTCTTGTTTTCTGATGAGGCTGACAGCGACAGGCGTGCCGGTTTTTTGTTGTATCTGCCCATTTATCGCAACGGTAGCATGCATGCCAGCATCTCGGATAAGAGGGCCAGTCTTGCCGGGTGGATTTTTTTGAAGCTGGACTCTGATGTCCTTATCCGCAGTACTTTCAGTAAAAGTGCTAAAGGTCTCGATATTCAGATATATGACGGTAGCGCTGTATCAGAAAGCACGCTTTTATTTCATAGCATGAGTGCTAGCCAGCTAGTTGATAAGGCAGATGTTCAATTCCAGACTATCAAGCACCTGCAGATACTGGATCATGACTGGATTCTGGTGGCTAAGGCACTGCCGGATTTTGATGCAGGTATCAGTTATTGGAAAGCCTACCTTATAGCGATTGTCGGGACGCTGATCAGCCTGATGCTAATGGCGTTGACGCAACTGCTGGTGGTGCGCGCACGCGTTTTGAGATCAATGAATACCATGCATGAAAAACTCAGTATCAGTGAGCAGCGCTGGAAATTTGCGCTGGAAGGCTCGGGTGATGGTGTGTGGGATTGGTATATTCAGCCGGATGAAATGCATTACTCACAGCGCTGGAAAGAGATTTTAGGCTACGGTGTCCAAGAGATACAAAATAACCTCAAGGGCTGGAAGAGCGTGATACACCCTGAAGATTTGCCCAGTGCAATGTCAGATCTGAATGCGGCTTTGAATGGTAAATCCGCCAGTTATATCAATGAACACAGGGTTAAATGTAAGGACGGTAGCTGGAAATGGATACTGGATCGCGGTATGGTGGTGAGTCGCAGTCCGGATAATCAGGTGTTGCGTATGGTAGGAACCTTGACAGATATTTCGCGGCTAAAGGAATCTGAAGAGGTTATCTGGAGTCAGGCCAACTTTGACTCATTGACTGGCTTGCCTAACCGGCGCATGTTTTATGACAGGCTGGAGCAGGAGGTCAAAAAAACGCATCGAACCGGTTTAAATCTTGCGCTCATTTTTCTGGACCTTGATCGCTTCAAGGAGGTAAACGATACCCTTGGGCATGATCAAGGCGACATATTGTTGAAAGAGGCATCAAAACGGTTGATTCGTTGTGTACGCGAATCGGATACCGTTGCCCGGCTTGGTGGTGATGAATTTATAATTATTCTCGGTGATCTGGATGATGCCGGGATCGTTGAGAGGGTTGCCCAGAAAATTCTGGTTGAGCTGGTGGAACCATTTAAATTGGACAACGAGATTGCATACGTGGCGGCCAGTCTGGGGGTTACCTTTTATCCTGAAGATGCTAAAAATCTTGATGACCTGATGAAAAACGTGGACCAGGCGATGTACGCTGCCAAGAGTCTTGGCGGTAATCGTTACAGCTATTTTACGCCATCCATGCAGGTCTCTGCCCAGGCCAGAATGCAGATGGCGAATGACCTTCGGTCTGCTATTGCAGGAGAACAGTTCTGGCTGGTTTATCAGCCTATTGTTGATCTTAAATCAGGATTGATTACCAAGGCCGAAGCGCTGGTGCGCTGGCAGCATCCGACGCGCGGCATGATCAGCCCTGCCGAATTTATTCCAGTCGCCGAGGATACAGGGCTCATCATAGAGATAGGCGAGTGGGTATTTCATGAGGCTGTGAATCAGGTCAATTTCTGGCGTAAAACGATCAGTAAGGATTTCCAGATCAGTATTAACAAATCCCCGGCGCAGTTTCATAACGAAACTAAATTGCCGAATGCCTGGTTTGAGTACATCGCAGAGCTGGGCTTACCAGGGCAAAGCGTGGTGGTGGAAATCACTGAAGGCCTGCTATTGGATGCCAATGAGCATGTAACCAAGCGCTTGCTGGAGTTCCGGGATGCAGGTGTCCAGGTGTCGCTGGATGATTTTGGCACGGGTTATTCTTCACTGTCATACCTGAAGAAATTCGATATTGACTATCTCAAAATAGATAAATCATTCGTTGCTAACCTGGCTCCCGGCTCTGATGATCTCGCTTTGTGCGAGGCCATCATAGTGATGGCGCATAAGCTGGGCATTAGAGTCATTGCCGAAGGCGTCGAGACTGCAGTTCAACGTGATCTGCTACTGGCGGCAGGTTGTGATTTTGGACAGGGGTATTTCTTCTCTCGACCTGTTAAAGCGGAGGAGTTTGAGCGTTTGTTTACTGATTTGCCTGAGGCTTTGCTGTAGTCGGCTTGGTATGCAACTTGAGCATGGCATCCTCAAACTTGCCTGCCAGTAACATAGGTAAGGTCGCCAGGCTTTCATCAATATTTTTTTCTATCGCATGCATCTCATCGCGGGTAGGGGTATGTAATACAAAGTTGACCACGGCACTCCTGTCGCCAGGGTGACCGATACCCAAGCGTAAGCGCCAGAAATTTGGCGTACCCAACTGTGATGCAATGTCCTTGAGACCATTGTGGCCGCCGTGGCCGCCCCCCAGTTTGAGCTTGACCGTGCCCGGTGGCAGGTCCAGTTCATCATGGATCACTAAAATGGATTCAGGCGGCAATTTATAGAATTTGGCCAATGCGCCAACGGCTCTTCCGCTGGAGTTCATGAAAGTCGTCGGTTTTAATAACCAGGCTTCATCATCAGCCGATTTCAGGCGTCCGGCATAACCGAAAAACTTGGATTCGAGATTCAGCTTGCTGGCAGTTTGTGCGCATAGCTGGTCTATCCACCAAAAGCCTGCATTGTGCCTTGTAGATTCGTATTCCAGACCCGGGTTGCCCAGGCCGACGATTAGTTTGATTCCGCTCATAGGGTGCTTATTGTATCAGTAGCGCTATAAATAAAAACGCGCGTCCGGAGAACCGAAACGCGCGTTACATGCAAACCAAACATTAGCGGATAAGCGCTAATGCATGATTGCAGAATTACTCAGCAGCTGGTGTTTCTGCGGCAACTTCTTCATCGGCTGCGGCAGCGCCACGTGGCTTGGTGATAGTTGCAACAGCAGAGTCAGTACCATGCGACAGTTGTACGAACTCAACGCCCTTAGGCAGCTTGATTTCAGACATGTGGATGGAGTGACCAGTTTCCAGGTTTGCCAGATCAACTTCAATGAACTCAGGTAAATCTTTAGCCAGGCAGCTGACATCAGCTTCTGTAAAGATGTGTGCCACGATACCACCGCCAGTTTTAACGCCAGGAGCAATATCCGCATTCACAAAGTGCAACGGCACCTTAACGTGGATTTTCTCTGTGGCGCTTACGCGCTGAAAATCGATATGTTGAATGGTGTTACGCACAGGGTGCATTTGGTAGTCACGCAATAATACGGATTCCTTTTTGCCATCCAGTTCTAACGTGAGGATGGAAGCATGGAATGCCTCGTGACGGAATTGTAGAAACAGGGCCTTCATATCAAACTCAAGGCTCACCGCTTCTTTGTTTGCGCCATAAACAACACCTGGCACTTTACCAGCGCGACGAAGACGGCGGCTCGCACCCGTACCTTTGTCATCACGCTTGTTTGCTGCGATTAAAATTTCCATTTTACTACTCCTAATGTTCTGTCATCCGCGACCAGATAACAGGGTTGTGATCAAGCTGCCAAGTGGCGGTTTGATCGAAACAGGTACTACTTAATACTGAGTGCCTAATCCCGGAGGCTAATCCAGGAACAGCGTGCTCACTGAGTCTTCGTTGCTGATACGGCGTATGGTCTCTGCCAGCAGCTCGGCAGCGCTGAGCTGGCGGATCTTGCTGCATGCCAAGGCATCAGCGCGCAGCGGGATGGTGTTGGTGACAACCAATTCATCCAGGTTCGAGTTGGTAATACGTTCAGCTGCAGAGCCCGATAAAACTGGATGTGTACAATAAGCAAAGACTTTCACAGCACCTTGCTCTTTCAATGCGGTAGCGGCTTCACACAACGTATTGGCGGTATCCACCATATCGTCCATCAGTACGCAGGTACGGCCAGCTACATCACCGATAATGTTCATTACTTTAGCCACGTTGGCTTTGGGGCGGCGTTTGTCGATAATCGCCAAATCGCAACCTATCTGCTTGGCAGCGGCACGGGCACGCACAACACCACCAACATCCGGGGAAACCACTACCAGGTTGTCGTAGTTACGGCGCCATAAGTCGCTTAATAACAGCGGTGTGGCATAGATGTTATCTACCGGGATATCGAAAAATCCCTGAATCTGGTCGGAGTGCAGGTCCATCGTCAGTACGCGGTTAACGCCAACGCTGGTCAGCATGTTGGCCACTACTTTGGCAGTGATTGCAACGCGTGCTGAGCGTGGGCGTCTGTCTTGGCGTGAGTAACCCAAATACGGAATGGCTGCGGTGATGCGGCCAGCGGAGGCGCGACGCAAGGCATCGATCATCACCATGACTTCCATCAGGTTGTCATTGGTTGGCATGCAGGTGGATTGCAAGACAAAGACATCTTTGCCCCGTACATTATCCAGCAGCTCAATCATCACTTCGCCATCACTGAAGCGATCAACCGTAGCACGCCCCAAGTCCATGCCGAGGTGGTCAACCACTTCTGCGGCAAGCTTGGGATTGGCTGTGCCAGTAAATACCATCATGTCGCCTCTGGCCACAGTCGGGATTCCTATAGATTAAAGTTAAACAGCCTAAAAAATAAAAGCGTGTATGGTCTACACGCTCTTATAGCAATTCTGGCTGGGGAAGAAGGATTCGAACCTTCGCATGCCGGAATCAAAATCCGGTGCCTTAACCAGCTTGGCGACTCCCCATTTGATCTTTAAAACACTTAACGCTTAAGCAAAAAATCCGGAAAACTAAATATCCAGCGAATTATACAGCGGATGCTGCTCTAATCCTCGTGTTTCGCATGCAAATACTGCAGTTCCTGCAATCTCTGATGGCGTTTGAGCCAATATCTGTTTTGCCAGTGCCTGATTCTCCACCTCAACAAACACCGAAGCCCCGGAACCACTCATGCGCGCTTGTGAGAACTGGTTAAGCCACTTCAGACAAGATTCAACAGCAGGGTAGAGCTTGCAGACAACGGGCTCGAGATCATTTCGAAACAAAGCCTTTTGCTTTTCTTTCCCGGGCAAGACCCCTGAAAAGGCCGCTATTGTCGTGGGAATCGAGTTCCTTGTCAATTCCTCTGCGCTAAAAATTTCTGGCGTAGACACATGTATCTGTGGCGTGAGGATTACGAAATGTGCTGGATTCAGCGTAATAGCCTGCATTTTTTCGCCTATGCCTTCAACCCAGGCATTTTTACCAAAAATGAAGAATGGCACATCCGCACCCAGTTTTAGACCCAGCTCCATCAATTCTTGACGACTTAAATTTAATTGCCATAGCTTGTTCAGCGCCAGCAAGACCGTTGCGGCATCGGAACTGCCGCCCCCCAGGCCACCGCCCATAGGAATACGTTTTTCTACTGAGATATCTACCCCTAGCTGGCTACCGGTGTGTTGTTGAAGCAAACTTGCGGCGCGCATGGTGAGATCTTGTGACTCGGAGACGCCGGCCATTTCGCTGCTGCGAGCAATCACGCCATCTTTGCGGGGCCTGAGGTGAACCAGATCATGAAAATCCAGGAGCCGAAATACGCTTTGCAGCAAGTGATAACCGTCGGCACGGCGGCCGGTGATGTGCAGAAAAAGGTTGACCTTGGCCGGGGCTGGAAATGTCTGGAAGTCTTGCATGGTGAGGTGTGTTCTGCGCTGATATGCTCTGAGTATGAAGCTCTGATTTTATTGAATTATAGGGCTTAAATTAGATTAGTGCCCTTAGTGCTTTAGTGCAATGCGTTTACCTGTGTGTTATCTGAGGTATCCCAGTGTTCAATAACCAGCTTGAGATAGAGCTTAGGGTTGCGCAGCGTTAACTTACTCGGGAGTGGGTGCCCATCGACTTCGCGATACTCAAGATACTCTACTTCCCAACCATCCTGACTGAGTTTGAGCAGTTTGCCGGCATCATCCCATGACGATAGGGTAATGGGATCCTTGGTTGGGCGCCCGACTACCCAGTCGGCAAGATTGGTCACGGGCAGGCGCCATCCCAGCGTTTGTTGGGTCAGGGTTTCAGCGTCGCTGGCGGTGTAGGTTTTGCCGTCGCTAGCGGTGAGCGTTACGCTTTCGGCGGTCGTTTTAACCGCAGCCATCTTGCCACCCATGGGTGAGTACAGGTCTATATTGTCCTGTTTGTTGAAGTGTTGCCAGTGGATAGTGCCTGAAACACCCCGTCCTTCGGTTTGAACGCCTATGCGGCCTTCAATGCCGAAGTTCTGGAGATTGGCAATACTTGCCAAGTGTAGCTGCTGCGCATTTTTGGTGGCTGCGGGTGTTGGCGTAGCTGTTTTGAACGGAGTAGAGGTACAGCCAACACTCACCAGTACTGCTATGAGTGCCAGCCCGTTAAGTAGCGCCCGCATATTTATGGCTTGAATTTTTTGGAGGTGTTAATCAGCACTTCGTTGTCAGGGTAGACGCGCAGGGCCTCTTCCCAGGTTTGCAGCGCTTCGCTATGTTTACCCTGCTGCCATAACACTTCGCCCAGGTGTGCTGCAATCTCCGGGTCGGATTGTGTGGAGTAAGCGCGTTGCAAATAGTCTGCGGCCTGATCGAGTTTACCCAGGCGATACTTGACCCAACCCATGCTATCCAGGATGTAGTGATCATTAGGGCTTAATATTAACGCTTTTTCAATTAGTGTATTTGCCTCGTCCAGCTTCAGATTCCTGTCTGCCAGGGAATAGCCCAGCGCATTATAAGCTTGCGCGAAATCAGGCTTAATCTGGATTAGCTTGCGCAATTCTTTCTCTGCAACCTCAATTTTCCCGACGCGCTCTGCAGCCATGGCGTAGTCGTAGATAATTTCTGGCGTATTCGGCAGTGTGTTGACAGCCTTACCCAGTAGCTCGTAGGCTTCTTGATGGCGTTTTTCCTGATTCAGCAGATTAGCCTGCGCCTGACTCAC
>JBAZTJ010000117.1:0-8358 GCA_041662005.1 Candidatus Methylopumilus sp. | reverse complement strand
CGCACGTTCAATGACAGGTGCCGGCTGGTTACTGGCACAGCCAGTTAGGATTAAAGTGAGGAGTGCTATCAGACTGGGAAATAATGGCCTGCAGTAATGAATCAATTGGTTCCACCTAGCAGAGGTACAAACTTAACGGCTTCCAGTTTGGTTTTGATATATTCAGTCTCAGTACGTTCGATGAGATACAGGATCTGTTCATCAGTCCCTACCGGGATCACCATACGGCCACCAACCGCTAGCTGCAGCAATAAATCTTCAGGGATATGGCTGGCAGCGGCAGTCACGATGATGCCATCAAACGGGGCTACTTCTGGCAATCCCATGGTGCCGTCTGCATGTTTGAGCTTGATGTTGCTCATGCGCAGCTCGCGCAGGTGGCCGCGTGCTTTCATGAGCAAGGGGCTGATACGCTCAACCGAATAGACTTCCTTGGCCACTTTAGACAGGACAGCCGTCTGGTAACCGCACCCCGTGCCTATTTCCAGCACTTTACCTAATGTATGGCCGGCTCTCAGAATTTCGGTCATGCGGGCCACGATATAAGGCTGCGAGATGGTCTGCCCGAAGCCGATAGGCAGTGATACATCTTCATAAGCGCGAGAGGAGAGGGCTTCATCCACGAAAATGTGGCGCGCGATGGCACCGATAGCATGTAACGTTACTTCGTCGCGTATGCCCTGTTCGCGCAACCGCGCCAGCATACGCTCACGTGTGCGTTGGGAGGTCATGCCTATGCCGCCCAATGATTTTTTGTAAGGCGCTTTATTCATGCGGTTAAAGCTCAAGCCATTGCTTGATGGGGTCAAGCTGGGTAAATTTTGTCAGGTCAATTTGGAGGGGAGTGTAGGAAACCCCATTATTGGCAACGGCATAGAAGTCTGTGCCTTCGCCTGCGTCTTGCGCATTGCCTGCGGCGCCTACCCAATATACGGTTTCACCACGCGGAGTCTGCGACTTGATCACGGGCTCGGCCTTATGGCGTTTGCCAAGACGCGTCACGCTTTTGCCGCTAATAAGTTCTGGTGGTACATCAGGGACGTTGATGTTGAGCAGTATTGGTGCATTAAACCCGGTTTTTTCGTAATGCTTGACCAGATCGACCATGACTTGTGCGGCGGTCTCAAAGTGCTTGGCGTTGTGCTGCGACATGGAAACCGCAAATGAAGGTACTCCCAGCAGGTAGCCCTCCATCGCTGCAGCGACCGTCCCAGAGTAAATGGTGTCATCGCCCATGTTGGCGCCGTCATTAATGCCGGAAATCACCATGTCTGGCAGTTGATCCAGCAAGCCGGTAACGGCCAGGTGTACGCAATCTGTCGGGGTGCCATTGATGTAGTGAAAGCCGTTGCTGGCCTGTCTTACGGTGAGGGGCCTATCCAGGGTCAGCGAATTGCTGGCGCCGCTGCGGTTACGCTCCGGGGCCACCACGACAATATCGGCGATTTTGGCAAGGTGTTCTGCAAGTATATTGAGGCCGGGTGCAAAGTAGCCGTCGTCATTGGATATTAGGATTCGCATGTGTTAATTATAAGTGATTTGTTAGTGACTGGTGGCCTGGATTATTGGGCATTCGCTCTGGTAAGTCGCGCATAAAAGATAGCGCAAGTAAAAAATATCACGGTTAGCGCGACTTCTACCATAGCCAGCCTGGCAGAAACTCCCTGATCTGCCCATGCACGTACCGTGCCTTCGGTGAAATATAACAGAATAAACATGCAGGCCCATTGGTAGGTGTAGCGTCGCCCCCTTAGTATGCCAAAAAGTGGCAGCAACAGTGGCACGGCCTTAAGTATCAGCATAGAGCCTTGCGGCTTGATGGGCGCGAGCCAACCCTCCCATGCCAGACACAGCATGATCAAGGAAATCAGGCTGATGGATGCGCCTATGCGTAGGGTTTTTATCATTTGCGGACTGCCTTGGACATATTGACCAGCGCGGTGCGGGCGGAAAGTGCATCGCAAATTGGCTGGTCGAAACTGAATCGTAAAACCTGGGTGACGTCCTTGCTATCGATGGCCTTTACATCAAAGCCATCGCTATCGATACCCAGCATTTCAGCCTGGACCGCATCTACGCCTTGAAAGTGCTGGCAATAGGCACACAGGCTGTCGGCATGGTCGGCATTCATGTGTTCAATGATGCCGGTCTCCTGTGCAGCCAGCTTGCTGGTCGGGCTCACCAATTGTTCACCCAGAATTTCATCACCGGCCATCCACGACATTTTCCCAAAGCCGACGATATAACGTGCCTGGGCAATGTGTATGCGGTAGAACGAAAAATCATGCATATCAAAATAACCGGCCGCTTGGGGAAAATAGCGCAGATAACGTGCACGCAGATCCGGGTCATTTTTTTCCACGATAGTGGCTACACCGATCAGAGTCAGGCGGGAGTTGGCTTGTAGATCCTCATCGCCGGCAAATACCAAGAGCGACACCTTGGAATTGACTATGATGTTTTTGGTGTGCTCGGCGATGGTACTGATCAGGATGATAGGCTGCCCATCGTGATCCAGCACAAAAGGCGTGACCGAGCCAAAAGGGTAGCCGGGAAACTTGCTGGAGTGGGTGGAAAGAATGCCGCTACGGGTGCTGCGCAGGAACTGCCTTGCTTCTGTCGCTAAACTCATGCGGATAGCTTCAATGCGGTTTCAGCTAATCGTTTGCCAAGCGCGATGCACAACTTGCGCTCATCTTCGCTGATGGCGCGATCATCTGCAGAGCCGCCTATATGGCTTGCTCCATAAGGGGTGCCACCGGACGCGGTGGTGGATAGTGCAGGCTCTGAATAGGGCAGGCCCACCATCAGCATGCCGTGGTGCATCAGTGGCAGCATCATGGTGAGCAGGGTGGTTTCGTTACCGCCGTGCATGGAGCCGGTAGAGGTGAACATCGCAGCTGGCTTGCCTATTAGCGTGCCCTGCAGCCATTGGCTGACTGTGCCGTCGAGAAAATACTTCATGGGCGCAGCCATATTGCCAAAGCGGGTGGGGCTGCCCATGGCAACGCCTATGCACTCCTGCAAGTCTTTCAGCTCCGCATACGGCGCACCTGTTGCCGGTATATCGGCTTCTGTGGCTTCGCAATTGGCGGACACTTTTGGTACGGTGCGGATACGCGCTTTTACACCGGCTACGCTCTCGATGCCGCGTGCAATCAGTTGTGCCATGTCGCGCACTGCACCGCCTTGGGAGTAATAGAGGACTAGGATTTCGCTCATTTTTTTCTCTTATCTTTGATGCGCTGTTTTTGCGTATCAATTTCAAACAAGCCTATGGTTTTGATCAAGTCGCTGAATTTTCCGTAACCATAATTGCGGGAGTCAAAGGCAGAGAAGTTCTTTACTATGTGTTTCTTGACCTCGCCCATGTGGGCAAAGCCGTCGTCGTCTGATAGCGCATCAACGGCTGAGCGGATAAGCGATACCAGTTTGGCATCCATGGCCAGCTCCTTGGAGCTTTTCTTGATGCCGGGTGCAGATAATGTTTCGCCAGGGGCGGCTGCGACTTTGTTAGCTTTGCTGGTGCTGGCTTTTGATTTTTCCGGCGGACTGTCGACAGGCTTTGCTTCAGCGGCTGCCATATCGATCAGCTTGTTCTGTGAAAGTATTTCGATATAGATGAACTGGTTGCAAGCGGCCATCAATGACTGCGGCGTTTTTTCTTCGCCGAAACCGTAGACCAGCTTGCCTGACTCGCGAAAACGGATCGCCAGCCGCGTAAAATCGCTGTCGCTGGAAACAATGCAGAAGCCATCCAGAGGTGCGGTATACAGCAGGTCCATGGCGTCGATAATAAGTGCGCTATCGGTAGCGTTCTTGCCCTTCGTATTGGCGTACTGCTGTATGGGCTGGATGGCATGCTTGGGCAGGATTTCCTTCCAGCGGCTTAGCTGGTTCTGCGTCCAGTCACCATAGATGCGGCGCACGCTGGCATCCCCGAATTTGGATATCTCCTCGAACAGTTCGTCGATGATATCGATGACCTTGAAGGTGTTGTCGGCATCTATCAGTACGGCTAGACGCGGGTTATTCTTATCGGAGATCATTGCGTGCCTCCACAAATTTAGTCAATGCGTTTTGCCAGTTCCACGGCTTTACCAATGTAGCTGGCCGGAGTCATTTCCAGCAGCAGTTGTTTAGCAGGTTCAGGGATTTTCAATGCCTTGATGAATACATGCAATGAATCCTTATTAATACCGCCTTTACCACGGGTGAGCTCTTTCAGCTGCTCGTACGGGTTTTCCACACCGTAGCGACGCATCACAGTCTGGATAGGCTCGGCCAGCACTTCCCAGTTATGGTCAAGATCATCGGCCAGGCGTGCGAAGTTGGCTTCCAGCTTATTCAGGCCCTTCAGGCAGGAGTCGTAGCCCAGCAGCGTGTAACCGAATGCCACACCCATGTTACGCAGTACGGTGGAGTCGGTCAGGTCACGTTGCCAGCGCGAGATCGGCAGCTTCTCGGCTAGATGGCGTAACAGCGCATTTGCCATGCCAAGGTTGCCTTCGGAGTTTTCGAAGTCAATCGGATTCACTTTGTGTGGCATGGTGGAGGAACCGACTTCGCCTTCCTTGACCTTTTGCTTGAAGTAACCCATGGAGATGTAGCCCCAGATGTCGCGATCCAGGTCGATCAGGATGGTGTTGATGCGGGATAATGCGTCATACAGCTCAGCCATGTAATCATGCGGCTCGATCTGGATGGTATAGGGGTTGTAAGTGAGGCCAAGACCGGTCACGAATTTCTCCGCGAAAGTCTCCCAGTCAAATTCGGGATAGGCGGACAGGTGGGCATTGAAGTTACCTACGGCACCATTGATCTTGCCCAGCATCTCATTGTCGGCAACCTGTTTGCGCTGGCGGCGCAGGCGATAGACTACGTTGGCAAGCTCTTTACCCAGCGTGCTGGGGCTGGCTGGCTGGCCATGGGTATGCGACAGCATGGGCGTGTCTGCCAGCTCTTTAGCCAAGGTCACCAGGCGTGTAATTAACTGGTCCAGCATTGGCAGCATGACGCTATCACGCGCGGCTTTGAGCATCAGGGCGTGAGACAGGTTGTTGATGTCTTCCGAGGTGCAGGCGAAATGGATAAATTCGCTGACCTTGCGGATTTCGGAGTTACCGTCGAAGCGCTCTTTGAGCCAGTATTCGAGGGCTTTTACGTCGTGGTTGGTACGGGCTTCTATGGCTTTCACCTGACCAGCTTCAACTTCACCAAAACCGGCAATGGCGGCATCGAGCTCCTGCAGGGTGGATGCAGAAAACGGGGCAATCTCTTGTAGTGCTGGCTCGGCGGCCAGGGCTTTCAGCCACTCTATCTCTACCAGTGCGCGGTGGCGGATCAGTGCATACTCGCTGAAGCAGGCGCGCAGTGGGTCAACTTTGGATTGATAACGGCCATCGAGTGGAGAGAGTGCGTTGAGAGGGGTCAGTTCCATAGACAACCTTTAAAGTCATGTTTATTAAAATCCAGGCTTTTTACCTGAGGTGTGATTTTACCCTACATCGCAGGGAGTCAAAAATTAGCGTGATAAAAATATTGAAGTAGTTTTCTGAGCATGCAAAAAGCACCGTTTAGGTGCTTTTCTGGCTAGCTTTGGAATGTACTAGTTTTGGAGCTTAATTGTCATGTGACTTGGTATAGGTATCAGGGTTCTGGAAGGAACAGTTGATATCCAGCATGTGTCGGAGTGGCGCTGGTCTGTGTCTAAAGTATCCCTGCGTGTAATCGATGCCCATTTCCCGCAGCATGCTTTCTACAGGCTCGTCTTCCACCCATTCTGCGATGGTTTTTTTGCCCGTTACTTTGGCGACCTCGGTGATGCAGCGTACTGTAGCCTGGTCTATCTTGTTATCAATGAGGTCACGGATAAATTGTCCGTCGATTTTCAAATAATCAACCGGTAAGTGCTTGAGGTAGCCAAAAGATGAAACGCCACTACCAAAATCATCCAGCGAAAACCTGACATGATGGCTGCGCATGGTCTCAATGAAGGCATGGGCTTCGCTGAGGTTGGTAATGGCCGCGGTTTCGGTAATTTCAAAACATAGTTTGCTGCAATCCAGCGCTAGACTTTTGATCTGCTCCAGCACGTATTGATGGAACTTGCGATCACTGATGGATTGCCCTGACAGGTTGACGGAAATGGTATCCAGGTGCTTAAGTTCATCTGCATGGATATTCATCCACTCAAACAGCTCGCGTACCACCCAGCGATCTATGCGCGATGCCATATGGAAGCGCTCAGCAGCCGGCAGGAATGCGCTGGGTGAGATCAGGCCACCCTTGCCGTCATTCATACGTAGCAGCACTTCGCCATGGCCGCCGCCATTCGGCTTCATGGGCGTGATGCGCTGGCAGAACAGGACAAACTGATTGTCTTCTATGGCTTGCTCAATGCGCGTCGTCCATTTCATTTCGCCACGGCGGGACTCTATTGCGTGATCAGTATCAAAGTAGAGATGAACCCGGTTACGACCGGCATCCTTGGCTGCGTAGCAGGCGCTGTCAGCGGCCTGCATGATCCCTGATATATCGGCCCAGTGGTCATCGATCATGACCAGGCCTATGCTGGCGCCGATGCGGAAGCGCTGGTTGTCATGAATAAATCGATATTGATCAATGCGCTGGCAGATAGTCTGGGCAATGCGCATAGCCGGCTCGGCGCCCCCGCAGGAATCCAGGAACACGCCAAACTCATCGCCTCCCAACCTTGCCAGGGTGTCGCTACTGCGTATGCATTTATCAATCAGGGCCGCAATCTCTTTCAACAGCTTGTCGCCCGCTGCATGGCCGCATGAGTCGTTGATTACCTTGAACTGGTCAAGGTTGATATAGAGCAGGCCATGTTCATTTCCCAACTCACGCAGGCTGGGCAGGGCACTTTCCAGCAGGTGTTCGAATTCGCTACGATTCAGCAGGCCGGTCAGCAAGTCGTGTGTTGTCCGGTAGCTGATCTCGTTGGCCATCTGCCGTTGTGCCGTTACGTCATGAAACACCAGTACCACACCCAATATGTTGCCCTGCTGGTCTCGGATAGGGGCGGCGGAATCTTCTATGCCATATTCGCTGCCATCACGGCTGATGAGCGTGGTAGATTTTGCCAGGGTGACGGTATGCTGCTCGCTCAGGCATAACTCAAGGGGATTGGCCGCGGCTAGTCGCGTAAACTCATTGATGATATAGAACACCTGGAGTAAGGGTAATCCTATGGCTTCATTATGCAGCCAGCCGGTCAGCTTTTCGGCGACAGGGTTCAGGTACTCGATGATCCCTTGTTGATTGGTGGCGATGACGGCATCGCCAATAGAGTCCAATGTGACGCGAAGGCGCTCTTTCTCGTTTTCCAGCTCCGCCTGTAGCGTTTTGTACGTGCTGATAATCTGGTCAGTTGTTTCTGCAGATACTGCAGTATCTGTTAGGGTTTGCTGAGTATTGGAGTCGGCCGGTCTTGGCTTGCCAGGGGGGGCATCAGCAACTTTAGTCATGTGTCATTGTCCTTGTTAATATGATCGGACTTAATTTCAATTAAATCGGTAAATTCGACTGCTAGTTAAGCGGCCATCGGCAAGAGTGACCAAGACTGTACTAAAGTTTCCAGTGTTTTGGCATAATAAATTTTCTATTGAAAAAACAATATTGATAGAAAATTAAATACTTCAATGGTTAGGTGTTTGAATTTGATGTTTTTATGCGAGAAAACCGCAGGTTGCACATTATTGGGGCATTAAAACTTAAGATGCTGGCAAGGTGGCAATTTACTGGTAATCTTTACTCAAGCTTTACATTTTTCTTGGCTTTACATTTTTTGGGTATCTATCATGTGGATTAAAGTTCTCGCCGGTTTTACTTTTATGTGGATTCCACTGATTGCTATGGCGGTGGATGATACGTCGGCAAACAGCTCTCAGTACCTCAGCGTTGCAGACAGTATCCGCGCCATGGATAAGAACAGTGACGGCATAGTCACTGTCTATGAAGTTCGCGCTTTAATTGAATCCAGGCATGGCAAGAATTACAAGAAAGATATACTGGACGACATGGAAGCCTCTGCTAGCGGAAAAAGCTGCAGTACGCCTTTTGCCAAGTCGCTCTATTAGCCTTTTCAGGCACATTCATTGCATATATTTTTGTTAGCGTCATTTTCATGCGTCGCTGCGTGCGCTGTATAATCCGGTTTAATTTTTCCACATTTAATATTGATTGAGTCCTTATGCTGAAAGCTTATCGTGACCACGTTGCCGAGCGCGCCGCGCTTGGTTTACCGCCGCTCCCATTATCTGCGGAGCAAACTGCCTCATTAGTCGATTTATTGAAATCGCCACCTCCCGGAGAAACCCAGGCGCTGGTAGATTT
>JBAZTJ010000116.1:5855-8399 GCA_041662005.1 Candidatus Methylopumilus sp. | reverse complement strand
GTATCGTCAGTTTGTTGCGCAACTCAGACATCAGTTCTTCGATATTGGCCGTAGCAATCGGGTCCAGGGCAGAGGTCGGCTCATCAAACAGCATGATCTCCGGGTCTGTTGCCAGTGCACGCGCGATACATAGGCGTTGTTGCTGGCCACCGGATAGATTGAATGCCAGGTCTTGCAACCTGTCCTTTACTTCGCCCCAGATAGCTGCGCCCTTAAGGGCTTCTTCTACCTTGTCATCCAGCGTGCGCTTATTGCTTTCGCCGCGCACGCGCAAACCATAAGCCACGTTTTCGTAAATAGATTTAGGAAAGGGATTCGGCTTCTGGAATACCATGCTGATGCGCATGCGTACTTCAATTGGGTCTACACCATCCGCCAGGATATTGGTGTTGTCAGGGTGCATGACAATCTGGCCATCGTACTTGTTGCCAGGGTAGAGGTCATGCATGCGATTAAAGCAGCGCAGGAATGTCGATTTGCCACAGCCGGATGGTCCGATCAGAGCGGTGATTTTTTTCTCGTACAAAGGCATAGAGATGCCTTTAAGTGCTTTATTGCCACCGTTGTAAAAGAAGCTCAGGTCGCGCGACTCGGCTTTAATGGGGGTAGTTGCTGTAGCCATTAGAAATTCCCTAATTTTTTGATTTAATATTTTCGAGTACTAAATAATTATTAAAAAGTGACTCTTACCACTTAATATTTTTACGAATCTTGTAACGCAGGTAGATCGCAGTGCCATTCATGAGCAAGGTCACCACGATGATAATGGCGCCGGTTGCGGCAGCATTAATATGGAACGCATGGTCTGGACGCGATAACCAGCTGAACATCTGGATAGGAAGTACGGTAAAGCCTGAACTCAGCCATTCGAAATTGAGGAATGGCGGTTCTGCAGTAATCGGACTTGGTGGCAGGAACGCAATAAACGTCAGCGCGCCTATGGTAATAATAGGGGCAGTTTCACCCAGTGCACGCGCCATGCCGATAATCACACCGGTGAGGATGCCGCCGTAGGAGTACTTCAATACATGGTCAGAGCATACTTGCCACTTGGTGGCACCGACTGCTTAGGCAGCCTCGCGAATGGCGACAGGGATGCGGCGGATGGCTTCACGAGTCGAGACAATCACAATCGGCAGGATCAGCAGGCCCAGGGTAAGGCCGGCGCTGACAATACTCTGTCCCAGGTCCAGTGCATACACAAACAGGCCCAGTGCCAGCAAACCATACACAATCGAAGGTACGCCAGCCAGGTTGGTCACATTAATTTCAATGATGTCTGAGAACCAGTTCTTAGGTGCATATTCTTCAAGATAGATACCAGCAGCAACGCCCATGGGCACAGCTGAAACACAGGTCACCAGCATCACCAGCATGGAACCTACCCATGCTGACATCAAGCCGGCCTGGCCGGCACGACGTGATGGGAAGTTGGTCAGGAACTCAGTGTTAAAGCGTGGGTAACCATCCATGACCAGATCTACAAATAAGGTCAGCAGAGTGAGCAGGCCTATCATGATGGCGATCAGGCCGATGACGGCGAAAATATAGTCATTGCGCTTGTGGCGCTTGATCATGGCGCGTACTTCGTCCAAGTTCTTAAGTACTGAAGCTTGATTAGTCATGGCAAGTTCGGTGTTACCGTTTTCAGTCGGGGATGGTTGTATCATTTTAGTAAACCTCACGGTATTTCTTGCGGGCCATATGACCAAGCACGTTAAAAAACAAAGTCATGATCATCAATACCAGACCTGCTGCAAATATACTTTGGTAGCCTACACTGCCGTGCGGCAAATCGCCCATGGCGACTTGTACGATATAGGCGGTAATCGTTGCTGCGCCTTCCATGGGGTTGAAGGTTAGGTTAGGTTGCTGGCCCGCTGCTAGTGCTACCACCATGGTTTCGCCGACCGCGCGCGAAATACCCAAAATGTATGCAGCGATGATGCCGGAAACCGCAGCGGGCGTAACCACACGTACCGCCGTCTGGAAGCGGGTAGCGCCCATGGCGTATGAGCCTTCACGCATGCTCATAGGCACAGCGCGCATTGCGTCTTCAGCGACAGAGGCGATGTAAGGAATAATCATGATGCCCATCACAATGCCTGGTCCAAGCATATTGAAGCTAGGCAGCTCGGGGAAAATTTTCTGTAGCATGGGTGTTACAAACAGCAGCGCAAAGTAGCCAAATACCACGGTAGGCACGCCTACCAGAAGCTCAAGGATAGGCTTCACTATTTCGCGGGTTTTGTGCGAGGCAAACTCTGACAGGTAGATAGCACCTACAGTGCCTATCGGTATAGCTACTGCCAGCGCGATAAACGAAGTGGTCAAGGTACCTGTGACCAAGGGGAGGATGCCGTAATGAGCATCTTCAAATAAGGGTGTCCATTGGGTATCCGTGAGGAAATCAACGATGGAGACATGGGCAAAGAATCCAAGGGATTCATAAATCAGGATAGTGACTATCGAGATCGTGGTGGCCACTGCAGATAATGCAGCAAGCATGAGAATAAATTCGATAATACGTTCGCGAATATTGCG
>JBAZTJ010000116.1:0-5845 GCA_041662005.1 Candidatus Methylopumilus sp. | reverse complement strand
GTTCATCGCCAGACGCTTACTGATGTTCAGTTCTATTGAATTAGGTAGCACTTGAGTAGCCGTATTCATGTTTAATTAGACCCCAGCATTGTAGCCGAATTGGTGGGTTTGATGCGATAAGGGGAGCTGCACATCGCGGCTCCCCTCACTATTTCAATTATTTAATGCGTTTCAATAGTTCTTCAATCTTGACGCCTACTTCTGCCACACCGCCAAAACCAGAACCTGGTTTCAATGACTTCCAGTGAGCAGTCACGGCTGCGTATTCATTAGCCGGTAATGGAACATACTTTACTTCTTTCACTAAAGTAGGCGCATTAGCCAGATAGAAGTCTACGAAAGCTTTGATTTCAGGCTTGAATGCTGCTGAAGTAGCATTAACGTAAATAAAGATAGGACGTGCCAGTGGCTGGTATGTGCCATCCTTTACCGTTTCAGGCGAAGGCAGTACGGCTGGTGCACCTGGCTTGGCGATGATAGGCACAGCCTTCAGCTTGTCCTGGTTTTCTTCATAATAAGCGTAACCGAAGTAACCCAATGCACCTGCATCACCGGCTACGCCGTTTACCAGGACATTGTCATCTTCAGAAGCGGTAAAGTCGCCGCGGCTGGACTTTGATTTACCGACAATAGCTTCAGTAAAGTAGTCAAAAGTACCGGAATCGGCACCTGGGCCAAACAGCTTCAGTGGCTTGTCCGGGAAAGATGGGTCGATCTGTTTCCAGGATTTAACGCTGCCTTGCGCAGCAGGTGCCCACATCTTGTTCAGTTGCGCTACTGTCAGGCTCTTTACCCAGTCATTCTTGGGGCTGATGGCGACAGTCAATGCATCATAGGCGATTGGTAATTCAATATATTGAATACCGGCTTCTTTACATGCATCGATTTCTTTTTGCAGGATAGGGCGTGATGCATCAGAGATATCAGTTTCACCGCGGCAGAACTTCTTGAAACCGCCGCCTGTGCCGGAGATACCAACAGTCACTTTAATGCCCTTGGCTTTCTGGAAATCTTCAGCGACAGCTTCAGTAATAGGATAAACAGTGCTTGAACCGTCAATCTTGACGATTTTATCGGCAGCCTGTGCGTGTGGTGCGGTAAAGCTGGCAGCCACTAATGCGGCTAACCCTAGTGTTTTGACAAACTTGGATTGCATACAACCTCCATCAGTTAAAAAAAGTATTCGTTTGTGCAAACCAGACAGGTTTTTAATCTGCTTGCAACATAATGTGAACTTTAACGTTGAAATATTACAGTTATGTGACAAACATTGCGAAACCTAATATTGCGCTAATAAAAAGCCTGAGCGGAAAGGCGGTTTGTTAAGAAAAGCCGCAATGGCTTTGATGTATAATTTCGCTTTTGGCACTCAGTAGTTTGGATCGTATTAATGGAAGCAGAACAACTCAATCAGATCGCTAACCGGTTCTCTGACTTGG
Organism: Candidatus Methylopumilus sp.; assembly: GCA_041662005.1. Lineage (GTDB taxonomy): Bacteria > Pseudomonadota > Gammaproteobacteria > Burkholderiales > Methylophilaceae > DATHXC01. The sequence continues at coordinate 4,406 of JBAZTJ010000116.1, read as the reverse complement.
CAGAGCGCAATCAAGCCCTTCGGGGGTATCTTTGACTTTGAAACCAAGCAGCAACGCCTGGAAGAAGTCAGCCAGTTATTAGAAGACCCTGCCGTCTGGAACAATAACGAACGTTCGCAAAAGCTGGGTAAGGAAAAGCGCGAGCTTGAGTTGGTTGTCAAATCCCTCACGGAGGTCGAGCAGGGCTTGCGCGATGGGCGCGAGTTGTTTGAAATGGCCCGCGAAGAAAACGACGACGAAACCCTGCTAGGCGTATTGGCTGATAGTGAGGTTCTGGAAAAGCGCGTGGCTGAGATGGAATTCCGGCGTATGTTTTCAGGCCAGATGGATCCGAATAACTGCTTTATTGAGTTTCAATCCGGTAGCGGCGGCACTGAGGCGCAGGATTGGGCAGGCATGTTATTTCGCATGTATCTGCGCTACTGCGAGCGCAAAGGTTTTAAGGTCGAAGTGCTTGAGGAGTCCGAAGGCGATATCGCCGGTATCAAAGGTGCTTCCATCAAGGTCTCCGGCGACTATGCCTATGGCACGTTGCGCACCGAGAGTGGCGTACACCGTTTAGTACGCAAATCGCCCTTCGATTCCAATGCCAAACGCCATACCTCATTTGCCAGCGTGCAGATATTCCCAGAAGTAGACGACTCTATCGAGATTGAGATCAATCCGGCCGATCTGCGCGTAGATACCTATCGTGCCAGTGGCGCGGGTGGCCAGCATATTAATAAGACTGACTCTGCGGTACGTATTACGCATATTCCAACCAATACCGTGGTGCAGTGCCAGAATGACCGCTCCCAGCATCGTAACCGCGCCGAGGCGATGAACATGCTGAAAGCGCAGTTATATGCCTTGGAACTGCGCAAGCGCAATGAAGAAAAGCAGGCGTTGGAAGACTCCAAGACTGATATTGGCTGGGGTCACCAGATTCGCAGTTACGTGCTGGATCAGTCGCGCATCAAGGATTTACGTACCAATGTAGAAATAGGCAACACCCAGGGCGTGCTCGATGGCGACCTTGATCCATTTATATCTGAAAGTTTGAAGCAGGGAGTTTAGCTGTGAGTGAAACGCAAAATCCAATCGATAGTTTGCCAGTGGATGAAAATCATGTCATCGCGGAACGTCGCGAGAAGCTTAAGGCCATTCGTGAAGCCTCGAAAACTAATGGCAGCGTAGCTTTTCCTAACGACTTCAAGCCAAAAGACCTGGCCGCCGACCTGCATGCAGCGAATGGCTTGAAGGAAAACGAAGAGCTGGATGCGCTGGCGATTCCAGTAATCCTGGCGGGCCGTATGATGCTCAAGCGCGTGATGGGCAAGGCCAGCTTTGCCACGGTGCAGGACCGCAGTGGCCGGATACAGTTATTCATCTCGAAGGACAGCATAGGCGAGGAGCTCTACGCTGCATTCAAGCACTGGGATATGGGCGACATCATTGCGGCTAGTGGCGTGCTATTTAAAACGAAAACGGGCGAGTTGTCCGTCAAGGTGAGTGAGTTACGCTTGCTGACAAAATCCTTGCGTCCATTGCCTGAGAAATTCCATGGCCTGGCCGATCAGGAAACCAAGTATCGCCAGCGCTATGTAGACCTGATGGTTTCGGAAGAAACCCGTAAAACGTTTATGTCGCGCAGCCGCATTGTGGCTGCAATTCGCAGCTTTATGCTGGACAACCAGTTTCTGGAAGTCGAGACCCCCATGTTGCACCCGATTCCGGGTGGTGCGTCAGCCAAGCCATTCGTGACCCATCATAATGCGCTGGATATGCAGATGACACTGCGTATCGCGCCTGAGCTGTATTTGAAGCGCCTGGTAGTGGGTGGCTTTGAGCGTGTGTTCGAGATCAACCGTAACTTCCGCAATGAGGGTTTGTCGGTGCGCCACAACCCGGAATTTACCATGATGGAGTTTTATGCGGCCTATACCGATTACAAGTGGCTGATGGACTTTACAGAGGACTGCATCCGCGCTGCGGCCATCGCCGCTTGCGGTTCGGCGGTGGTGGAGTATCAGGGACGCACGCTGGACCTGAGCCAGCCTTTCCAGCGATTGACCATTCTTGGAGCCATCCAGAAGTATGCCCCGCACTACACACTGGAAGAGTTGCACAACGGCAATTTCTTGCGCGCAGAGCTGAAAAAGTTCGGTGTTAAAGCCTTTGACCATGTGGGTCTGGGCGCTTTGCAACTCAGCCTGTTTGAAGAAACCGCAGAAGCCCAGCTATGGGAACCCACCTATATTATCGATTACCCGGTGGAGGTATCGCCGCTGGCCAGGGCCTCAGATATCAACCCAGAGATTACTGAGCGCTTTGAGCTGTTTGTCACAGGCCGCGAAATTGCCAATGGCTTCTCCGAGCTGAACGACGCAGAAGACCAGGCAGCGCGCTTCCAGGCACAAGTGGCAGCGAAAGAGGCGGGCGATGATGAGGCCATGTATTACGATGCTGATTTCATTCGTGCGCTGGAATACGGCATGCCACCGACAGGCGGCTGTGGTATCGGTATAGATCGCCTGGTGATGTTGCTGACGGACAGCGCTAGCATACGCGATGTCATTCTATTCCCGCATATGCGTCACGAATCGTAAGCTCACTGCCTTTCCACTCCAGCCTAACAAAGCCCCATTTTTGTTGGGCTGGAGCGACAGCACAATACTCCTAGTAATCAATCAACTATCAAATACACCAAAAAAACAGTCGCTTATTGTTGACAGTTTTAATGCATAATCCAATAAATTTTCTTAATTTACATAAATAAGTCATTGAAAGTTAACATGTAAATGTATCGAGGCATAATCGTTGCTAACCAATAGATAAGCCGGTGCGAATGCATATGCTATTCGCCATCCACCCTTATCCATTACAACGAGGTTAGCTATGCTCAATAAACAAGGTCTTTTTTCCCGCGGTAACCAGGCAACCACTGCGCGGCCACCCCTTTCGCCTTCCGTTAGTCCATTAGCTGGACAAAGCAAACCTGATGATCAACTGGTGATGCCCGGGCACCTAGCTGCCATGGCGTCTACGCACTCGACTTCCACCTCGGTCGCCCCGACTGCAGCTGAGGCCAAGCCGCTGGCAGAAGTTAAATTGGCAGAGGGTAAGGTCGTGTCCGGCAGCCGTTTAATTGTTGGCCCTGATGTCAAACTCAAAGGGGCTGAAATCCTGGACTGCGATACGCTGGTGGTAGAGGGCCGGGTCGAAGCAACCATGGATAGCCGGGTCATCCAGATTGCAGAGAAAGGTGCTTTCTCTGGCAAAGTTGGTATTGATGTGGCTGAAATTTACGGCCAGTTTGACGGAGAGCTGACTGCGCGTGGCCAACTGATCATTCACTCAACTGGACGGGTCAGCGGAAAAATACGTTATGGCAAGATCTATATAGAAGAAGGCGGCGAGCTATCAGGCGATATTGCTTCTATCAGTGCCGACACAGTCAAGCCCAGCACCTCGTCACTACGATCCAACCATGCCTGAACGGTAGGTTGCAGCGCACTTTAATTTCAAGTCACGCTTAGGTTCATCTCATCCTTTAGGTATCAATTAAGGCCTCAGTTAGTTTGAGGCCTTAATAACGTTGTCTCACTGGCAGATTTTTGTTGTTCATTGCCACAGTTAGCCTATAGACCGGTCTATAGGCTAATACTGCTAAATTTTACACAAACCCACTATTTTATGTTGTTTTTATACAACACTTCTATGACAAAATGATTATTCGTCATCAAACTGTCATATTCAGTCATCAGAATCACTCCCGTGTTGAAAGTTAACAACCGAATTTTTTCTAACTTGGGAGTTTGATGATGAAAAGTATTAAATTGCGCTGTATGGTTGCAGCCGTTTCTGGAGCCCTATTGATGGGTTTTGGCGCGAATGCCATGGCCGATTCAACCGATGATATTGTAAATGCATTGATGGCTAAAGGCGTACTGACTGAAGAAGAAGGTGCTTTGCTGATGAAGGGCCGCACTGGCGAAAAAGAAGCAGCTGAAAAGAAAAAGGCATCTGCAATTTCTGCCAAGTACAAAGACGGCATTACATTTGAATCTGGCGATAAAGAAAACAGCATGTCAGTGAATGGCCGAGTGCAGTTGGACTACCGTTCATTCGATGATAACAATAGCAAGACAGGTAATCCTGATACATTTGACGTACGTCGTGCGTATTTCGGAGTCAAGGGCACATTTGCGAAGTACTATGAATTTGGCATTGTGACTAACTTTGGTGATGCAGATAATACAGGGCGTTCTAAGTCCAATCAGCTTGATGAAGCTTATATCAATTTAAAGTGGTTTGAAAAAGCACAAATGAAGTTTGGTCAATTCAAGATGCCATTCAGTCTTGAAGAGCAAACAAGCTCACGCTTTATTGATTTCCAAGAGCGCTCACTTGTTAACGCATTTGTG
>JBAZTJ010000115.1:0-8426 GCA_041662005.1 Candidatus Methylopumilus sp. | reverse complement strand
CCTGCCAGGTGGCACCCCTGTCGCAGTGAAAATACTGCGCCCCAATATTGCCCAGGTGATAGAAAAAGACCTGGCACTGCTGGATAGCGCAGCATGGCTACTGCAAAAACTATGGTCAGATGGCAAAAGACTCAAGCCACGCGAAGTGGTTGCAGAGTTTGGCAGGCATATCCATAGCGAACTGGATTTGATGCTGGAAGCGGCCAATTGCAGCCTGCTTGGCCGCAACTTCAATGATGGCCGCTTGTTGCTGGTACCGGAAGTTCACTGGGACTGGTGTCGCGAACAGGTCATGGTAATGCAGCGCATGGATGGCACGCCGATTAACCAGGTAGCGCATCTACGCAGCATAGGGGTGGATATCCCCAAGTTGGCACGCGATGGCGTAGAGATATTTTTTACCCAGGTATTCCGCGATGGATTCTTCCATGCTGACATGCATCCAGGCAATATCCAGGTCGCGGACGATGGCCGTTATGTAGCACTGGACTTCGGCATCATGGGTACGTTGACAGATATCGACAAGCAATACCTGGCACGTAATTTTTTAGCCTTCTTCCGCCGTGATTACCGTGAAGTGGCGCGTGCGCACATCGAATCAGGTTGGGCACCAAAAGATACTCCGCTGGATGAGTTCGAAACTGCAATCCGCGCCGTGTGCGAACCTATTTTCGATAAGCCGCTTAAGGAAATCTCATTTGGGCGTGTGCTATTGCGCCTGTTCCAGACCTCACGTCGCTTTGGCGTAGAAATCCAGCCCCAGCTCACCATGCTGCAAAAAACCCTGTTGAATGTTGAAGGCCTGGGTCGTGACTTGGACCCTGAGCTTGATCTGTGGAAAACAGCACAGCCATTTCTGGAACGCTGGATGTCAGAGCAAATCGGCTGGCGCAGTGTGTTGAACCGTATTAAATCGGAAGCCCCCGCTTGGGGTGCAATACTGCCAACGCTGCCTAGCACTGTAGATGCTTTCCTGCGCAGGGATAATAGTAGCGAGCTAATTATGGAGCTGAAGAAACTGAAACGGCAACAACAGCACCAAACCGTTGCGCTAAGGTTGATTTCGCTAGCATTACTCGCTTTGCTGGCACTTGAATTTACCCGTCATTTCAACGGGTAATTGCCTTAGATTGAGAGAGGCCTCAGTAAGATTTCAGGGGGCACCAACGATGCGCATCGTCTTCTCGATATCGATACGAAGCAGCTCAGAAATATCCCGATAATCATCTGGCAAAGCCGCATCATCCCAGCCATGGGATGAGTGTCTGGCCAGATTGACCGCCAAGCTAACATTTTTTACCCGCCTGTCATTGGAGTTACCCTCCTGGATCAACTTGGATAGCAAGGGTGGCAATTGACAGACCTCACCAAGTTGCTTTTGTAAATCCAGCAACCTGAATCCCAGCACTTCTTCCTGCACGGCATGACTGCGTAAAGTTTTATCTGCACTCTGCATTGCGTATATCTTGTTCATGCTATCGGGCGCAAAGCATAGCATCAGCATTTCCGCCAGATCATGCATTAACGCGGCAATCGCAACCTCCTCTGCCTTCAGGTCATAGAGCATCGCCGCCCAATCACCGGCATATCGTGCGGCACGATGAGAGCGGTGTATCAGCTTCAACAAGTGAGTTTGGGCAGTCAGGCTGGTTTTCAGCACATCCTGTACTAGTGGCTCAGGTGGCAGGTTTTTGAAAAATGCGGTCATCCCCATCATCATGATGGCTTGTTCCACCGATACCAGGTCTTGTTGCTGGCTTTTATGCTTGTGCATTTGCGAGTAGCGCAACAAACGGAACACCATCATCGGATCCTGAGTCACGACTGAACTGATAGCGCGCGCACTGATCTTGTCCTCATCCTCCTGCAGGCGCAGCATCTCTTTCGCAGTATGTTTCAGTACGGGGATTTCCGCCTTACTCAGGAAGGCGACCCAACTGGCTATGTCTTTCCGGTTCCTATCATCAAATTCAGACATTATCTACGACTCTCCTCGTGTGCTAGTTCAACGCACATTCACTGGCATTTCATCACAGCATAATAGCTAAGCAGTTTGATATATCTAGAGAAAAGAAGGGGAAATACCTTGCACACCAAAGGTTAGGGTATCTGAAAGCTACGGTCTAGCGCTGCCAACCACGCCTTAGGCGCTGAAATTAAGACGCGCTACTTCTGGCAAACCGGGCAATAGAAGGTGGAGCGCTGGCCCTGTTTTAACAAGACTATGGGAGAACTGCAGACTTTGCATGGCTGGCTTGTTCGCCCGTAGACAAAATATTCCTGCTGGAAATAACCAGGATTACCATCAGCACCAAAGAAATCCCTCAGGCTGCTGCCGCCAGCCTTTATGGCATCGGCTAAAGTACTCCGGATCTCTTGTACCAGACGCTCGCAGCGTGTCCTGGAAAGCTTGTTGGCCGGCGTTTTCGGGCTGATGCCGGCGCGGAACAATGACTCACTCGCATAAATATTGCCTACGCCCACCACCAGATGGCTATCCATGATGGTTGTTTTGATGGCCGCCGTGCGGGTTCGGATATTTTTATGCAGATACTCCCCGGTAAAAGAAGCTTCGAGAGGCTCAGGCCCCAGTGAGGCGATCAACATGTGTTGTGACGGCTCACCCTCCATCCATAACACAGCACCAAACCGGCGCGGGTCGCGCAAGCGGAGGACATGCCCATCGGTAAAGTGGATATCGAAATGGTCGTGCTTGGCAGCGGGCTCATCTTGTTCCAGCAGGCATATCCGGCCAGACATACCCAGATGCAGGATAAGCGTCCCCGTCTGGAATTGAGCCAGTATGTATTTAGCACGACGAGTTAACGCGACCAGTGTTTGTCCGGCCAGGGTATTAGGAAGATGGTCCGGAATAGGCCAGCGCAGTGAAGCATTGCGAATAATGACTTGATTGACTGCGAGATTGACTAGCGGGGCCATACCCCGCATCGTGGTCTCGACCTCTGGTAACTCAGGCATACCTGATTAAGGCACGATACCCACTGGCGGATTCACCAGCGTAAAGCCAATATCCTGTGCGATATGGTAAAGCATACCCTCATCCGGCCTCCCCAGTAGCAGCTGTGGCGATTCCTGCAGTTTATCAAAATGCACCTTGCTGCCATCCTTGAGTTTGACTTCGAAGGAAGGCAAGCTGGCCTTACGATCTGGCGTATACGGCTCCACCGATTGCACGCTCATATGCGTCCAATATGCATCAAACCATTCATTCATTTCATTCTGATCAGGCTTGGCCTTGGGGGCAGAGGCCACCCATTTGCCATTAACCAAGTCTATGTTGAGGCGGGTTTCTTCCCATTGCTCCAGATGTGAGAAATCAAATCCTACGATTTTTTCGGTAGGCTTTAGCGGGCTTTTATCGAGAAACTCTGTCAGTTGCACCTGCGCCGCTTCGGAATAGCTCACGGGTAGCAAGTATACGGAATCCTTGTACACCACATATTGCTCTTCGGTGACGGGGTTAAATGTCCCGAACAGGAATTCAGCATCACCCAGTTTAAGTTTCAAGCGAGGCTTGTCCAGGCCAAAACGCCCAAGATCAGTCGCCGGAAATTTCTCATTACTGTGTGCAGCAACTATCGACAGCATCCGGCTCACCAGCCTTTGGTCGGCGCGCGCCTTATAAGGCTGCACTATGTACCAGTATCCGTCTATCTTCTCAAAAACTACGGCGGCTTTGGTCGGTTGCTCCACACTAACCTTGCTGAAATCAGCCAGCTTAAGAGTGGAAACCTCATACGTCTGCTTGACCTTGGTTTCGGTCTTGGGGCGCAAATAGATAAAGCTTGCCACGCCGGCAATCAACACCAGCAACAGTAAATTTACTAACCAACGTGCTTTCATGACAAACCTTCCTCGATTCCTGGCTTCATCAGGCTTTTCTACGCTTCCACCAGATCACCACACCGGCAATCAGCAAGGCAATAGGCAACACCAAGCGGAAACCAAAAAACACTGCCATTGCCACAAACCGGCCCCAGGCCGTCGTTGGAATATTCACGTTGACGTCCCTTAGCGGTTTAGGCTGAATCGTAATCAAGCGATCATCACCTGCCAGCCAGTTCACCATATTGACGCCAAGATCTAGGTTGCCGCCATTATTCATGAAAGTATTGGACAGGAAATTGCCGTTACCAACCACGATGACGCGCTGGCCTTTTTTACCGTACTTACGCTCAAGTGCAACCGCGATATTGATGGGGCCTTTAATGTCTTTTTTCTCGTCATAGGTCTGCTTGCCGTCAACAGCCCCCGTCTCCAGCCAGCCATTTGCCGCCACCTCAATCAGGCGGCTGACTTCCCAGCCGTTATCATCATTGCCATGAGCTTCCACCATGCGGGCTTCCGGGAATAGCGTCCTCAACATAAAGGTTTTAGTGATGGCATGTTCGCCATACTGGTTGGCAAATGCCACCTTTGAATCTGCACCCTGCTGCGCTGAGGACAGATCGATCACCATACCTGGCGTCAGTTGCAAGCCCAGATACTCAGCCACCGGTTGCAGGCCATGCATTTTTTCATCATCCAGCAACCACAACAGGTTACCGCCAGATTCCAGATACTCCTTGATCTTCTTTACCTCAACCTCAGTCACATCGACTTGCGGGCCGGCAATGACCAGCATGGCGCCATTACGTGGGACTTGCTGGGCAATGGTCAGGTCAGGATTGGCTAATTTAAAACCCTTCTTCTCAAGCTGCGCGCCGAATCCGCCCAGGTCATGGTTTTTCAGGCCTAACAAATTACGTTCGCCGTGTCCATCCAGATACATCACGGTATGCTGACTGGTCCGCGACAAACGCACCAGCAAGTTGGTGAGATCCTGCTCGGCATAAGGGGGCAGCAAGTGTTCTTCGCGCTTCTCGTAAGTCACTACCAACTCACCTTCAGCTTTGATACCAGCGTCCTGCGCAAGCTTGGGCTGCTCAGCCGGATTGATGAACTCGGCTTTGATATCAGACTTGGTACGCTGATAGCGCGCAATAAAGGCGTTGATGGTTTTACGGTATTCGTCGTCTTTTGAGGCGTAGACCGTGATCTGGACTGGCCCCTTCATTTGCTTGAGGACGTTAATACTGCCTTGCGTTAAGGTATTGCGTGCACTCTGGGTAATGTCCTTGGAGTAATGATACTCACGTGACAAATAGCCCAGCATTAGCATTAACACCAGGAACAACAGCACAAAGAAACTGTTTTGCATGAACAGCTGGAAGCGTAGTTTGCGGTTTGTTTTCATATATAAATACCCGATTAGCCACGCAGACGGTCGGCATCAAGGCGACGCACTGTCAGAGTCAAGAAAGTGATAATAAACAACAGGAAATAGGCAAAATCACGGGTATCGATCAAACCTCGTGAGAATGGCTCGAAATGCCGCATCAGGGAAAGGTAAGCAATATTGCTGCTGGGGTCACCGGCAAAAAAGTAGTCCAGAATCAGCAAGGCAAACAAGGCTACAAACGTAATAATGCCAGCTACTACCGGTTGTTGTGTCAGGCTGGAAACATAAATTCCCAGTGCAGAGAAACTTGCTACCAGAAACCACAAGCCCATGACGTTGGCAATGATATAGCCGAAATCCACATCAGACCACAGATTCAAGGCGCTCATCATGGCAGCAATAAACAGGATCACGATAGTAAGGAAGGACACCAAGCCAAAGAACTTGCCCAGCACAATCTCTGTGAGCGAAAGTGGCGCACTGAACAAAAAGGTCAGCGTCTGCTGACGGCGCTCTTCGCTGATCAGGCGCATGGATAACAAAGGTACGGCAAACAGCATGACCATGGAGGCAATGCTGAATACGTTATGCCCGACATATTCAGTCACGCCCAGGCGCTCTTCTGGCCGGATGACACCAGACATGGTCTGAAAGTACTGGTCGATACCAATTAAAAAGAATGTACCAAAGACAAATTGCAGCAAAGCCAGTATTACCCAGCCCATGGGCGAAGCAAACAGGCTTTTGAGTTCTTTTCTGGCGATATTGATAATCATGAGTGAACCACCTTGTTGAATCGGGGCTGAGTTAAGCAGCTTCTTGATAGGTTAATTGAACAAAGACATCCTCGAGGCTGGTCTGATCAGGATTGATCTGATGCAAACCCCAGCCGTGGCTGACTGCAGCTTGTACCAGGGCCTCTGCCGGAGCCTGGCCCTCTGCATAGTTAACACGTAACAAGCCATTTGGCAGGGTATCGATGCTGACCACGCCCGGAACCTTTAACAACTCATCATTGCTTGGTGGATTATGGAGTCCAACCAGCAGTTTATTGCCCTGGCGCTGCTGGCCGAGTACGTCGATGGAGCCGTTGAATACCAACTGGCCTTTATAGATGATCTGTACGTGATCACATACCATTTCCACTTCAGGCAGGATATGGGTGGAAAGAATCACGCTGTGCTCTTTCCCCAAATCCTTGATCAGGGTACGTATGTCGCGAATCTGAATAGGGTCCAGACCGACAGTAGGCTCATCCAGAATCACCACCATGGGGTTATGAATAATGGCTTGCGCTATCCCTACACGCTGCTGGTAACCTTTGGACAAATTCTCTATCAGGCGTTTGCCCATTTCCGTCAAGCCGCAACGTTCTTTGGCGCTCTGTACCGCTTTTTTAATATGACTGCCCTTGACGCGATGTAGCCTTGCCGCCACTTCCAGGAACTCATCCACCGTAAGCTCGCGATACAAAGGCGGCTGCTCTGGCAAATAGCCGATCAGCGCCTTGGCTTCCTTCGGGTTTTCCAGCATATCAATACCGCAAATCTTGACGCTGCCTTTGCTTGGCGCCAGATTGCCGGTAAGCATCTTCATCGTGGTGGATTTTCCTGCGCCATTCGGGCCAAGAAAACCAAGCACTTCACCTTTGGTCAATGTAAAACTTACATCACGGACTGCCTCGCGGCCACCATAAATGCGTGTCAGGTCACTTGCCTCAACGGTTACAGTAGTCATAAGTAAATTTGAAACACTCCGAATTACGCGAAGCGATAATAAAATTAAGGCCTGCTAAATTAAAAAAACGCCTGACAAATGTCAAGCGCCTGGTGTTTTGTCGCAACGTTTGGAGACTAAAGCTATTGGAAAGTTTCTTTTAAAAAGCTATAGTCGGGCTTCATTATGGATGAACTTGCAATGACTGTCACGGACTAAGCATATATAGCAGAATGCCTGAAATCTGACCCCCAACATACAATGTAACGAGAATATCTCCGATTATGCCCATTCGTAAAAGCCACCCCGTGCAGCGCAATCTCAACCTGGCAGCATTATGCGCCATGGCTTCCCTGCTCATCAGCCCATGGGCCCAAGCTAATGACGCTACTGCCACTCCAGAGGCAGCACCTAGCCAGCAAACTTCAGTTTCCAGCGAGTTCATTTTTAAATACCTGGTTGGCGAAATCGCTGGCCAGCGTGGCGATCTGAGCCTGGCCAGCAACCTCTTCCTTGATTTGGCAAAATCCAGCAGAGACCCTCGCCTGGCTGAACGCTCAGCAAAAGCAGCCGTGGCTGCCAATAACCCACAAACGGCAATGCAGGCTGTTGGCTTATGGGCAGAGCTGGATCCCGAATCGATTGAAGCACAACAAGCCAGTACGCAGATGCTGGTAGCAGCAGGCAAGCTGAGTGAGGCCAAACCGCACCTGCAGAAACTACTGGAGAAAGAGGATTCACGTGCTAACGGATTCCTCTATTTGAATACGCTATTGGCACGCCAGGCTGACAAAAATGCGGTACTCGAACTAGTGCAGGAACTGGCTCAACCTTACCCGAAAATCGCAGAAGCCCATTTTACTATTGGTCATTCCGCCTGGGCCGCCGGAAAGACTGAACTGGCACTCAGCGAGCTGGCGATAGCCGAAAAACTCCACCCCGGTTGGGAAATGAACGCCATCCTGCATGGTCAGGTGCTTTACAGCCAGTCGCCCGATGCCACCTTGAAATTTTATCGCGAGTTCCTAACCAAATATCCGCAATCCAATGAAGTACGGTTGACCATGGCCCGCTTGCTGGTGAATCAAAAACGTTTCGCCGAAGCAAAGCCTGAGTTCGTCAAGCTGGTTGAGGCATCGAACAATAATCCGGAAATTCTGGTAGTAGTTGGCCTGCTCTCATTTCAATCAGGTGACCTGGTAGACGCAGACAAATACTTCCAGCAAGCACTTAAAGCCGGCTTCAAGGATCCCGATCAACTCTACCTGTATCTTGGCCAAGTGGCTGAAAAACAGAAAAATGACGCCCAAGCCGAGGCTTATTACAACAAGGTGCAGCCGGGTGAGCGCTACCTAGAGGCCAAGATCAGTAGCGCAGGCCTCATAGCACGTATCCAAGGCGTGGATGCCGCCATCAAGATGCTAAACGACCTGAAAGATGTCACTAACGAGCAGCTGCCAATTGTGAG
>JBAZTJ010000114.1:0-8509 GCA_041662005.1 Candidatus Methylopumilus sp. | reverse complement strand
GATCTGGGGAAACACCTTTCAGTTCCTTATACAGCTTGATCAAGCGCTCACGGGATAAAGTCGTCTGGGATTCCAGCAGTTGCAGCCTGGCACCAAGTTTGATCATTTGCATTGCCAATTGGATTTGCTCTGACTCATTCACTACGCTTTTCTTATCCATGATCTTTTCCTTTAATTCCGTTAACTCAGGATCAATATCTAATCTTGCTCAACAATTACGCCAGGGCTTCGGCTGTTTGGCCTGCCATTAAAATCGCAGTGTGCACGTGTGCCTGTGAACGGTCTTTAGTGTAGTTGGTGAGCATGCCCAGAATCGAGCTGTCATCAAAACGGAAACGGGCAAGCATCATATTGGTGCTGCTGAGCTTAACCAGTTGCAGGTTGCTTAAACCTTCCAGCAAATCGGCGATATCCTTGCTGATACCCAAACGGAAAATTGCAGTGGCTTTATCTGAACGAATCAGCTGTTGAGCCAACATTAAATAGTTGAGGTTAGCATCTTTGATTTCCGACATCATTTCGTTTTCGTTCATTTTATTTCCCCATTCCGTTTTGAAGTACCAGTGAAAAATGTGCTGCGCATATCTCTTACTACAGTGAGACGTACTTTGAGCTTTTTAACTAAAACAAAATATTGGGGTTTGTCGGTTTTTTGTGTGAGACAAGCAGGCACGCCCTTGTAGGTGTTTGTCTTACAAACACCTACAAGGGGTTAGGAGATACTTATATATGTCGCCGCGCTTAATTGATACCACTTTGATTAAGTGCAGTAAAAGAGCGTTAGATCATCAATGCCATTTTTAAAAATATCCTAAAGTTTTTTGTGGCCTAAAGTTATTAATGGATAGTGCCGTTATCAAATTCCTGCGCAGTATTTTGCGTTTCAGAAAAAACAATATCGGCGTCTCCTGATGAATATTTATCGACAGCACTTTAGGAAACTTTAGGGTAATTTTAAATAAAACTTAAAATACTTAATAAGTAACTGTTTCATATAGTATAAATAAATTAAAAAAGTCTGGTTTTTCACCTGTTACTAGCCTAATTCCACCCATCAGGCTTCAGGAAAGGGCGGTTTTCACCCTTTTATTCCGCAGATGCAATCGCATCAACTCATCCAATAATTGAACCCAGGCATAAAACCCTCGCAAGAACCAAAAGCAACACCAAAGTAAAAAAGCCCAGAAGTATTTTGACTCTCGAAAATACCTGGATATACAAACTCAGGAATCGTCATGGCTGAAGATAGCGATTTAGAAAAAACAGAACAGGCTTCGCCCAAGCGCTTGGAAAAAGCGCGGGAAGAAGGCGACGTACCCCGCTCCCGCGAGCTGGCTACCTGTGCTGTGCTATTCGCTGCCGGCCTCAGTCTGATGATGATGGGCGACCACCTGAATAAAGCACTGAAGGCCTCCATGAGTGCCGGCCTGCGCTTTGACCGCAGCATGGCGTTCGATCCTCTCGTGCTGTTGATGAAAATGACGGACACGATATATACGTTGCTGATCGCATTTGCGCCCTTTGCACTGGTGATACTGGCAGTCGCTATCGCCTCCCCTATCCTCATAGGCGGCTGGGTATTCAGCGGCAAGGCTTTTGTTCCCCAGTTCGGCCGCCTTAACCCAATGAAGGGGCTGGGTAACCTGTTTTCCAAGAATTCCGCAGTGGAACTGATCAAATCCATCGCCAAAACCATCCTGGTAGCAAGCGTCGCCTATGTCGTGGTGTCCCGTGATATGGAACCTATCCTGTCACTTTCACTACTACCGTTAAAAAGCAGCATTTCACAAGTCAACGATCTACTGCTTACGGGTTTCCTCTCTATCGTCAGCGCGTTGGTATTTATTGCAGCGATTGATGTGCCCTACCAGCTCTATCACTACGCTACCAAGCTGAAAATGACTAAAGAAGAGGTTCGCCAGGAATCGAAAGAGTCCGAAGGCAACCCTGAGATCAAAGCCCGCATTCGTCAACAACAGCGTGAGATGGCAAGACGCCGGATGATGTCGGAGATTCCTAATGCAGATGTTGTCATCACCAATCCTACCCACTATGCGGTCGCCATCAAATACAAGGATGACGGCATGCGCGCGCCGGTATTAGTCGCCAAGGGTGCTGATGCCGTGGCTTTAAAGATTCGCGAAATCGCAGCAGAAAACAACGTACTCACCATGGAAGCTCCCAAGCTGGCACGCGCCTTGTACGCCCACACCGAGCTTGGCCAGGAAATTCCGGAAGCACTGTATTCAGCCGTTGCCGAAGTGCTGGCTTATGTATTCCAGATGCGCATCTTCAAGAAAGATGGCGGTTTCCGTCCGGAAATCCCTAAAGCCCTGCCTGTGCCTGAGGAGCTTGATCCACACAGCCTGTTGCCTGCACCTAGCCTTGATGAACCTGAGGTATTTGCCTGATGAACTCACTCAACCTGCCAGCCTGGATGACTACGCTAGGTAGCCGCACCATCGCAGCACCATTGATCATCGTCATGCTGCTGTCCATGATGATCCTGCCATTACCGGCGATTGTCCTGGATGTGCTGTTCAGCTTTAACATTGCGCTTTCCATCATGGTATTGATGATAGGCCTGCAAACCAGAAAGGCACTGGACTTCATTGCTTTCCCTACCGTATTGCTGGTCACCACCATGCTACGCCTGTCTCTTAACGTGGCCTCTACCCGCGTGGTATTGACTGAAGGCCATGCCGGACCGGATGCTGCTGGTAAGGTGATCGAAGCTTTCGGCCACTTTCTGATCGGCGGCAACTACACCGTCGGTATCGTGGTATTCGTCATCCTCACCATCATCAACTTCACAGTGGTCACCAAGGGTGCCGGCCGTATCGCAGAAGTCGGCGCGCGTTTCACCCTGGATGCCATGCCCGGCAAGCAGATGGCGATTGATGCCGACCTCAATGCCGGCTTGATTGGCGAAGATGAAGCCCGCCGCCGCCGCACCGAAATTGGCCAGGAATCAGAGTTTTATGGCGCTATGGACGGTGCCAGTAAATATGTACGCGGGGATGCCATCGCCGGTATCCTGGTGATTATCATCAATATCGTCGGCGGTTTGATCGTGGGCATGGTGCAGCATGACATGGCCTTTGCGGATGCCGTGAAGAACTACACCATGCTGGCCATTGGTGATGGTCTGGTAGCACAGATTCCTTCCCTGATTATCTCGGTTGCTGCCGGTGTGGTGGTCTCGCGTGTCGCAAACAATGAAGATATCGGCGGTCAGTTGATGACTCAACTGTTCTCCAACCCCAGAGTGATTTACATCACAGCCGGCATCATCGGCGGTATGGGCGCTATTCCCGGCATGCCGCACTTTGCCTTCCTTACGCTGGCCGCAGTGCTCGCTGGTATTGCTTATACAATCAGTGAAAAGCAAAAAATTGCTGAAGCAGAACCGGTGGTAGAAGAAAAGATGGAAGTCGTGACCGAAACTGAAGAAGCCAGCTGGGATGATGTCACTCCGGTGGACGTCATCGGACTGGAAGTCGGTTACCGCCTGATCCCATTAGTAGACAAAGCCCAGGGCGGCGACCTGCTCAAACGCATCAAAGGCCTGCGCAAGAAATTCGCCCAGGAAGTCGGCTTCCTGGCACCTACTGTGCATATCCGCGACAACCTTGAACTCAAGCCATCCAGCTACCGCATCACCCTCAAAGGTGTGGAAGTGGCCAGTGGCGAATCCCATTATGGTCAACATCTGGCAATAGATCCCGGCATGGTGAGCGGCGTATTGCCAGGCCCTGCCACCACAGACCCTGCATTCGGCCTGCCTGCAGTATGGATAGATGCCAATGTCCGCGACCAGGCACAAAGTATGGGTTACACCGTGGTAGATGCAGGCACCGTGATTGCCACCCACCTGAACCATATGATCTCCCTGCATGCTGCCGAGCTGCTGGGCCGTCAGGAAGTCCAGCAGTTGCTGGACCATATCAGCAAGGAATCGCCCAAGCTGGTGGATGACCTGGTACCTAAGCTGTTGTCTTTGTCTGTGGTGCAGAAAGTACTGCAAAACCTGTTGACTGAAGGCGTGCATATCCGCGATATGCGCACCATCGTTGAAACACTCTCCGAATATGCAACCCAGACCCAGGACACCAATGAACTGACCGCACTGGTACGCGTGCAACTGGGCCGTGCCATCGTGCAGCAGCTGTTCCCTACCGGCAATGAAGTCACAGTGATGACACTGGACAACAACCTGGAACGCCTGCTGATGCAAGCCATGCAAAACAACAACTCGACAGGCTCGGCAATCGAACCCGGCATGGCAGAGACTTTATCCAGGCAAGCTGAAGCTGCCGCCAAACAACAGGAACAAATGGGGATGACGCCAGTACTGCTGGTTTCCGCCCCTTTGAGAGCGGCGCTCTCCAAGTTTTTACGCCGTGCAGTCCCACATCTTCGTGTGTTGTCGCATGAAGAGTTACCTGATTCAAAAACTATCCGTGTCACTAGCCTTATTGGAGGTCCAGCATGAACATTAGACGATTTTTCGGTAAAAACTCACGTGAAGCACTGAGCCAGGTGCGCAAGGAGTTGGGGGAGGATGCAGTCATACTTTCCAACCGTGCGGTCAATGGCGGCAATGAGATCATGGCCTTCAAGGAAGAAGACATGAATGCCATGGTGAGCAACGAGCCTGAGCGTCGTGATGCTCAACGCTATGACAGCAATGAGCCAACCACACTGCTGTCCCTGCTCAACAAGAAAAATCGCGATCAGGCCGAAGACTTTCGCGGCAACAAGGCTGAAGCCTTTCATGCCCGCACCAGTGACCACACCGATATCAGCATTCAATCCGCCCCGGTGCACCTGACCACGTCTCACGGTGCTCAACAACTGGTTACACCGCAAGAGGCCAGCAAGCAAATGGCGGACATGCTTAATGAAATGCGCAACATGCGCAGTGTCATCGAGTCACAGCTGACTACGATTTCCTGGGGCAATATCCAGCAACGCGACCCTATCAAATCAAAAGTATTGAGCACCTTACTGGCAGCCGGCTTTAGCGCCGCCTTATCCAGAGCCCTGGCTGAGAAATTGCCGGCAAACCTGGATAATGAAAAGGCCATGGGCTGGATCAAGGCTATCCTCGCCAAGAACCTGAGCACTATAGAAAATGAAACCGAAGTGCTGGACCGGGGTGGCATCTTCGCCCTGATCGGCCCTACCGGCGTAGGCAAGACCACCACTACCGCCAAGCTGGCCGCACGTTATGTGATGAAGCACGGTACACAAAAACTGGGCTTGATTACCACCGATGCCTATCGTGTTGGCGGCCATGAGCAACTCCGTATTTATGGCAAGATTCTTGGCGTGATGGTACACGCCGTCAAGGATGAGGCTGACCTGAAAATCGCCCTGAATGAACTCAAGGGCAAACACACCATACTGATCGATACGGTAGGTGTCAGCCAGCGCGACCGCATGGTGGCAGAACAGATTGCCATGCTTTCCAATACCAACGCGCCCATCAAGAAACTGCTATGCCTGAATGCCACCAGCACCGGCGAAACACTGACCGATGTCATCAAGGCCTACAAGGGCAAAGGCCTTGATGGCTGCATCATCACTAAACTGGATGAGGCTGCCACTATAGGCAATACGCTGGATGTGATCATCCGCGAAAAACTCAAGCTGTATTACGCTGCCAATGGCCAGCGCGTACCGGAAGATATCCACCTCGCCAACAAACAACTGTTGATCCATCATGCTTTAAGGCTGAACACTGAGGGTAATTCGCCCTTCCAGTTCCAGAATGAAGACCTCCCTTTTGTCATGGGCAACACCGTGAATGCAGGCAATTCATCTCAATTGTCGGAGATTAATTATGTCTAACTTTCTGAATGACCAAGCCGCCGGATTACGCCGCATCATGGCCGCCCCCAAACCCAGGGTGGTGTCCATTCTTTCTGCATCAGCCAATCAGGATCAGCCGCGCATGATGACTAACCTGGCCGCCTCCATACGCTGCCACGGCAGTGATGTATTGATTGTGCATGCCTCGCAGGAGTCGCGGGAAACCAGTTATGAAATCGACAAGATGCCCGCGTTACTGGACGTTGCAACTGAAAAGTCGACCTTGCTAAGTGCAATCAAAAGCTCCAGCCATGGCTTTTATGTTGCCAAGTTGATGCACAAAAATCAGGTGTATACCCCGCTGGATAGCAAAGTAAGTAGCCAGCTCAACCGTATTTTTGATAGTCTTGCCCGCCAATACGAGATAGTGCTGGTAGATGCCACCTTGAATAACAACCACCAGCTGCCGCTAAAAACCTTGAATGAAAGTGAAATCCTGATCCAGCTGACACGCCATCCGGAATCGATCAAGAAGGCTTACATGCTGATCAAACAGATTTGCAGCCAGCTTGGCAGGCGTCCTTTTGGTATCATCGTGGATGATGCAACAGAGGCACAGGCACAGATAGTATTCCGCAATATTTCCCAGGTTGCCAGGCGCTTTATGCAGGTAGAGCTGGAGTTTTTTGGTGCGATTCCTCCCGATGAACACCTCAGCCGTGCCGCCAAACTGGGCCGTGCAGTGATAGATGCATTTCCGTTAGCGACTGCCTCTACCGCATTTAAAGAGATTGCACAGCGCCTGGACTACAAACACGATTATGCCGCTGATATCAGGCAGGCATCCTTCATCTAGGCCAGAGGTTTCCTTATGTATACAGCTCATGGAAAAAAAGATCAAAAGGATGAATTGCTTAACAAGCATGCCATCCTGGTCAAGAAACTTGCCTACCAGCTCAAGGCGAAACTGCCACCCAGTGTAGAACTTGATGACTTAATACAAGCCGGCATGATGGGCTTGCTGGATGCGGTCAATCGTTATGAAGATACCCATGGCGCCCAGTTCGAGACCTACGCCGCCCAAAGAATACGCGGCTCCATGCTGGATGAGCTACGCAGTGCCGACTGGCTGCCACGCAGCATACGCAAGAATATGCGCGACGTGGAAACTGCCATCAGCCAGCTCGAGCAGCAACTCGGACGCCCACCAACTGAAAGCGAAGTCGCTAAAAAACTCAAACTATCGCTGGTGGACTATTACGACATGCTGGGTGATTGTAGCGGCCACCAACTGGTCTACTACGAAGACTTTCATGAGTCGGATGGCGGCGAGCATTTCCTTGACCGCTTTCAGACCGACGATGTGGGTGACCCGATCAAGGGCCTGCTGGCCGGTGATTTCAAGGATGCCCTGATTGATGCTATTGACGCCCTGCCCGAGCGCGAAAAAATACTGATGGGTTTGTACTACGAGCAGGAGTTCAACCTGAAAGAGATCGGTGCCGTGATGAACGTGTCGGAGTCGCGCGTTTGCCAATTACATAGCCAGGCCGTCGCCAGACTGCGTGCCAACCTAAAAGAGAAGTCATGGACTGGAGCAGTTTAGCCGGCATCGGCATTGCCCTTATCGGCATACTATTGGGTCAAGCCATTGAAGGCGGCCACGCCGGCTCGTTGCTGCAACCCGCAGCATTCATGATTGTGCTGTGCGGCACTTTCGGCGCTGTACTGCTGCAAACCAACACCACCAATTTCCTCGCCGGCATCCTCATGGTGCGCCAGGTGTTCGTGGCCCCCATTGATGACAGGCAGGCGCTGTCCAAGCGTATAAACATGTGGAGCACGCTCTCCCGCAAGGAGGGCATTTTTATGCTGGAACCCTACATGAGCAAAGAAACGGACCCTTTTGTGAAAAAGGGCCTAAGGCTCATGATAGATGGCACTCCGCCGGAAAAAATACGCGAAATATGCGCCATCGATATGTACTTCTATGAGATGCAGCAACGCAATGCGGCAAAAATATGGGATGCCGCAGGTGGCTATTCGCCTACCATAGGGATTCTGGGCGCAGTGCTCGGGTTGATCCACGTCATGGAAAACTTGTCTGACCCCAGCAGGCTGGGCGGCGGTATTGCGGTGGCGTTTGTCGCCACCATCTACGGCGTAGGGTTGGCAAACCTGGTGTTCCTGCCCATTGCCAGCAAACTGAAATCATTGATACAGCATGAGGTAATGCGCCGCGAAATGCTATTGAATGCCTGGGTTTCCATCGCCAGCGGCGATCACCCGAGAATTGTTGAAGAGCGCCTGCTGGCCTATTTGCGCTGATTAAGCCACCACACCAATCATGATTAGAAGAAAACCACTGGATGATGATGCTGAGAACCCGGACCGCTGGCTGGTTTCCTATGCTGACTTCATTACACTGCTATTTGCATTTTTTGTGGTGATGTACGCAATATCCTCAGTCAACCAGGGTAAATACAGCCAGCTGACCTCGTCCATGGGCACCGCTTTCAGTGGTGATAGCCCCTCAGATATGCAATCCAACAATATCAAGAAAGGCCGTGGAGCCGATAGCAAGTTGCAAGGCCAGCAAAAATCGTTCATCAAGCCATTGCCGCTCTCGCACCTGTACAATGAAAAGCTGCGCCGCGAACGCGAATCCATGACCAACATGGGCATAGACTTA
>JBAZTJ010000113.1:0-8605 GCA_041662005.1 Candidatus Methylopumilus sp. | reverse complement strand
GAGATTCAGGGCGTAATCGCCCTGGAAAACAGCTTCAACCGCGTGGGGCTGGATCACGTAGTGCTGGTCAAGGTCGCCTCCACCGCCGTCGTTACCGGCATGCTGGGCGGCACCAAAGAAGACATCATCAATGCCGTATCCAATGCCTGGATAGACGGCCAAAGTTTGCGCACCTACCGTCACAGCCCCAATACCGGCTCGCGTAAATCCTGGGCCGCAGGCGATGCCACCAGCCGCGCCGTACGCCTGGCCTCGATGACCATGAAAGGCGAAATGGGCTACCCCTCCGCGCTCACCGCCAAGACCTGGGGGTTTTATGATGTGCTGTTCAAGGGCAATGCGTTCAAGTTCCAGCGCCCTTATGGCTCCTACGTGATGGAGCAGGTACTGTTCAAGATTTCATTCCCGGCCGAGTTCCATGCCCAGACCGCGGTGGAATGCGCGATCCAGCTTTACTCCAAAATTTGCAACCGCGTAGATACGCTGGAAAAAATCGCACAGATCGACAAGATCGTGATTACGACCCACGAATCCGCCATCCGCATTATTGACAAGCAAGGCCCGCTGGCCAACCCTGCCGACCGCGACCACTGCATCCAGTATATGACCGCCATCGGCCTGCTCAAGGGCAACCTGACAGCCGCCGACTATGAAGACAATGTAGCCGCTGACCCGCGTATTGATGCCTTGCGCGACAAAATGGTATGCGTGGAGAAACCTGAGTACACCAAAGACTACCTGGACCCGGAAAAGCGCTCTATTGCCAATGCCATCCAGGTGCTATTCAAGGATGGCACGCAATCCGACAATATCGCGGTAGAATACCCGATCGGCCACAGGCGTCGTCGTGGCGAAGGTATCCCGGAACTGGTGAAGAAATTCAAGACCAACATCGGCCGCCGCCTCGCAGCCAAACAGCAGGAACAGATACTCAAGGTATGCCTGGACCAGGCAACTCTGGAAGCCATGCCGGTGCATGAGTTTGTAGACATGTTTGTGAATTAAATAGCCGTGAATTAACCTGGTTGGCAAACAGCTGTAGGTGACTGCAACAGAGAGTTAACATAAAGAAGGACTAACCCAGGCTAGTCCTTCTTTCTTTGTAGTCAGCGTTTGTAACCCGCTATTTCCCGGCCACGGCCAAATCCATTTTAAGGTTAACCATCTTGCCGTCGCCCGCCACCTTGGTGGTTTCGCTGATGGCAATATGCTTGGCGTCCATGGCAGCACTTTCCACCAAATATCCTTGCATCGCCTGCGCCCTGGCATTGGCCAACGCAATTAAATCTGCTTCGGATATGGTAACTGTCAACTTAAGTTGCTCCAGCATTTCACTGTACTTGGGCATGTCTTCCGGGTTGGATTTCTTGAAATACCCCTTGAGGGCATTCACCATTTTCAGGTTACGCCCCCCGCCGCTGCGCTCTTTCAACAAGACTTCTATAGCCGACTGTACTTTTGGATTATTGAGATCAATCGGGCCAGGCTGCTCACCTGGCGGTAACTTCAGGCCCATCTCCTTGAGCACGTCGCGACGCGTCGCCAGCTCCTGCAGACCGGCAGTATCTGCCACATGGTCAAATGTCGGGCTGATCTTGAGCGTTAGCGTCGGGCGCTTGCTGATGGCACCGGCAATGGTTTTAAGTTTTTCCTGCTCCTGCGGGGCAAGGGTCGCGGAACCCGCATCAAAAACGATGGCTTCCAGCTTATCGGAGCTCACCCCCAGCAGCTTGCCCAGGGCGCGGAATGGCGAAGTCACGATCTTGCCGAGCACATTCACAAACGCTTTCCAGACCACCTTACCATAGCTGAACTGCGGGTCATCCAGGCTGCCGGACACCGGCAGATCGAGGTCTATCAGGCCATCGCTGTCTTCCAGCAGCGCAATCGCCAGGTCAAGCGGCAAGCTCAAAGCATCAGGGCTTTCTACACGTTCACCCAGGCGTAATTTATTCAGCACAAACTTGTTCTGGCCGGCTAACTGGCGTTGCTTGATCTTGTATTCCAGGTCTACCGAAAGCTTGCCGGATTCAATCTTGCGCCCGGCAAACTTGCCTGAGTATGGGGTCAGTCGGTTCATTTCCAGGTTCCTGAACTCCAGTTTCAGGTCGGTAAACTCGGTAGCCTTAAACGGCTGCAAGCTGCCGCGTATACGCGCGGAACCATACTCATCGACTTTACCATCCAGCTCCACCTGTGCGGTCGTCTCAGGGTTGGTAGACAAACCGTTGACAACCCCTGACAGGCTGTTGATATGTGTACCGAACTGGGGTTTGAGTGATAGATCGGCAAATTCCAGCTCAGCGTTATTGATGCGTACGCGCTCGACGATAATCGGGAAGCTATCCTTAGTATCTGCTGGAGCCGCGGCAGATTGGGCTGGCGCGTTAGCGGTGGCTGGCGACGGGCGCAAGATACGCTTGATGTTGAGGGTTTTATCTTCATAGATAATAAACTTGCTCACGGGCTGCTCTATGCGCATCTCATCCATATGCAACTGGTTAGGTGCAAGCCCCAGCTTGAGCGTATCGCTGGAAACCGATTTCCAGTTGAGGAAGGTCGCGCCTGTGTCCTCTTCGCTGATTGCCAGGTTGTTCACGCTAAAGCCCCCTTGAAACTTTGCGCTGAACGACTTATCCGTCCTTACCGCCAACTTGCCGCCTATATTGGCAGTACCGTCATTCAGCTTGAGCAAAGCCTGCTGATTAACATAAGGTGAAAAAGGCTTAAGCGCGAGTTTAGCCAGCTTGACCTGCATATCCGCCTGCATAGGCAATATGGCAAGCTTGCCGCTGGCATCAAACGTACCACCTTGTTTGACTTGGAAACTGGCCTTGAACGGCCGGGATTTTGCGATATCCTGTGTGCTGTTACGCAACTCAAGCATGGCATTTTGTATATCCAGCATCACCGGCGTGGCTGTCGATTTATCTTCTATATGTAACGCCGAATTCTCAAGCGCCAATCGCTCCAGCGACCATGCCCAGCCTGGCTTCTGAGCTGCCTTGCTATCTGCTTTCGCACTCACTGCAGCAGGCTGCTCCAGCATTGCCTGCCAGTTCAGCGGTTTTCTGGCCTCCTTCAACACTTGTGCCTGCAGGCCGGACAGCACTATGGCACCTATATTGACACTATTGCTGGCAACGTCGACACTGCCATTCTCCAGGCTGATACTTTCCAGGCGGGCAGCAGGTTGTGGGTATAGCGACGACTGCACCGCCAGCCCTGATACCCGGCTATTAAGCTGGCTGACACGAATGCCGCCATCGCGGTTGGATACTGCCAGCCCCAGGTTCATATCCTGGATAGTGACGCCTAGCGGGTGAATAAACTGCTGATCCTGAAAATGCGCCTGCCAGCGTTGCAGCTGTAGGCTGCCGATATCAAAATTGAATGGTTTTTGTTTGTCTGATTTTTCCGATTTTTCGTCTAATTTTTTCGGCACATCAGCTTGAGCAGAGGCTGCCGGCTCGGTTGAACTTAATCCAGCCACCAGCTGTTGCCAGTCGATAGCGCCATCCCGGCTGCGGTTTGCATTCACCAGGCCGTCCTTGAGCAACACCTCGCCCACATCCAGGTGGTTGCTGGCAAGATCAAAATCTACCGCGTTGATGTTGGCCTCGCCAAGCTTGAATAAGGGGGCGTTTTCACGAGTGAGTGTAAGCTGCTGCAACACCACGCCCAGCCCCTTCACCGTGAGCTGTGTGCCGTGCTGCATGGAAAAATCCAGTTGTGGCAAAGCCAGGCTCAGACCCTGCACCTCCAGGGCTGTGGGGCTTCCTGCATTAGCGTCCAGCTCCCCCGCCACCTGATTCAGCTTGAGTATGAGATTGCTTAGCTGAGCCACGGGTTTGGGCTCCGGTTCGGTTTTAGCCATAGCAAAGCGATAAGTAAAACTGGTTGCCAGATCACCTTTGGTAAGGCGCACAGGCAGGGCATGCCCCTCAAGCACCTGCATCAGCTTGGCCAGCTTGATGCCCTGGATATCCACTTTGCCGTTGGATGCCAGCGGATTCAGGCCCAGGTCGCCCTTCCATTTCAGCGTCCCGCCCTGCTCGGGCAGTTTGCCGACTATGGTGTATTCGCCACGATCTTCCGGCAAGGTAGACAGGCTGTCCAGCTCCACCCCCAGCGGTTGCAACACGGCCTTGAAAGGTGTGCTGCGATCGCGGTCTGCATATTCAATATTGCCACGATCGACCAGGATGTGGTCTATCATCACCCGCGGCATGCCGGCATCATCCGGCTCTTTGTCTTCATTCAACTTGGCAATCAGGTCTGCCCAATTGAGCTTGCCATCAGGCGCGATATCCAGCGTCACTTGCGGGGCAGTTAAGCGGATGTCTTTCAAGCGCCAGGCAAAATGCAACAAGCCGCTTGTTTCCAGATTGAGGTACAGCCTGTCGAATCCCGCCAGTGGCGCATCATTGAGGCGTGTCAGGCGCAAGTGGTCTATGGTGAGGATCAGGCGCAGCGGGTCGAACTTGACCTGCTCGACGCTGAGGTGGCTCGCCAGCTTGTTTTCAGCAATCCACGGCAAAATACGTTTTGCTAAAGGGTTTACCGCAAAATAGGCAAAAGCCAGGTAAGCCAGCAAGGTGATTGCAACGATACTGAATGGTTTACCACGTACTATATTTTTGATTTTTTTCAAGCGACAACTCCGGCAAGCATTGCAACGATCAACTACTTATTATGCCCAAAGTATATTAGCTTCACTCCTGCACAGCTACAGGCATTTCAGTGTCTGATAGGTGAAGAGCAAGCTTGCAGAGCTAACCGGCATAAGCCTTTAGTCGTCCTGATAGATATCGCGCCGGGTAAGCGGCAGTGCTGGCGGCTTGCCATCTTTGCGCACGGCCAGTATCTGGTAGATACCGGTAGCACCCTGTTCAAACTGCAAGGCACATCCCGTCATGTATAACCGCCAGACGCGGTAAGCACGCTCGCCAACCTCGGCAATTACCTCCTTGGCATTAGCATCCAGCCGACTTACCCAGTGGCGTAAAGTCAGCGCGTAATGGGGTCGCAGGCCGTCTACATCCACAATCTCGAAATCGGCCTCCTCCATGCTATGCAACACATTGCTGATGGTATCCAGCTCACCATCGGGGAAAACATGTTTATTGATAAACTTGGTCGAAATGGTGTTGCTCCATCCCGCTTCGTCACTGGTGATGCCATGATTCAGGAATACACCACCGGGCTTGAGCACCTGGTGCACAGTATCAAAATAGGTTGCCAGATTTTTTAGCCCGACATGCTCAAACATGCCGACGCTGACGACTTTGTCGTAACTGGCCGCGGCTGGCAGGTTTCGATAATCCAGCCACTCCACCTGAACCAGATGTTCCAACCCCTGCTGTCGTATCATTTCACTGGCGTACTGGTGTTGTTGTCGGCTAAGGGTAATGCCATGGGCATGAACGCCATAATAGCGGGCAGCCCAGCAGATCAGCGCGCCCCAGCCACAGCCGATATCTAGCAAGGTTTCACAAGACTGTAACCGCAGCTTACGGCAGATAAGGTCCAGCTTGTTGGTTTGTGCTGTATCCAGATCCTGTTCCGGCGACTCAAAATAGGCACATGAGTACACCATGCGCTGATCCAGCCATAACCGGTAAAACTCGTTGGAAACGTCGTAATGAAAGGCGATTGAGTCGGCGCTGTTTTGCTGCGGCTGAGTGCCTATTGATACCGCTTTATTGGTGGTGAGCCCGCTTGGCTGTGGGGCATTGAGCCTTAACACATCCCACACCAGCGCCGCTCTCTCAGCCACCTGCAGCTTGAGTGTTTCCAGGTAATACCTGAGTTTCATGGCCGCATTGAAGTCGCCTGCAACCTCCACATGTCCTTCAAAATACGCCTCGGCCAGACGCACTGGGTCCCGATAGAACACCAAATCACGTAGTACCTTGGGGTGCCTGAAGGTCAGGGTGAATGCCGGCTCGTCATTGCCAAACCGTAACAGCTTGCCATCCCACAGATAAATGGCCAGCGAGCGCGGATAATATTGGAATAAGCGATAGATGATGCGCTTGGCAATTTCGATATCGCTATTAACCTTTTCTTCTTCCAGATCAGACAACATTGCGTCCTCCCCATCATAGAAATACTAGTCTCTTCGCTTGCTACTCCAATGATAATACACAGAAAACCTACTATCTTCGACTGACTTGTTCCCCAACTTGTTCCCTGAACAGCATGGTCCGCTTGACTATGCCGACTCTGCCAACCGGCTATTAATGGCAGTAATAAACGGGCCCAGTTTGGGTGGATTAGGCTCAATATCCACCCGAATACCATATTTTCCCAGCGCCACGGTGCAAACCGGGCCTATGGAAGCCACCAGGCTGCGGTTCATACCCGCTTGCAAAGCGCCTTCGCGCCCCAGTTGCTGGGCAACGGCAAACAGGTTGTACACCTGCGATGCACTGGTAAAGCACACCACGTCGACGGTATCCGCATCCAGCGCATCCATCAGGTCCACCATGGGCTTGGTATTTTCCGGCAGGCTCCAACGATAAGTCGCAATCTCCGCGACCTGCGCGCCTCGCTCTTCAAGCGCTTTCTGCAGCTCCCAGTTGGTATCGCCATAACGCTGTACCACCACGCGCTTACCCGCAATAGGCGCTACATCCAGCTCGGCCAGCACCTCGGCGGTGGTGTATGGATCCTTGGCCGTCCTATCGATACGCACATTGCGTGAACGTAATATCGCCGTAGGTTTGGGCCCACGTACCACCACCGTGGTGGTGGTAAGAATCTGCAGCAACTGTTCGGTGATGCCAAGAGTGTCTGTAGTCGCAAACAGGGCTTTCACGCCAACTCCCGTCTGGAAGATGAAAATATCCGGTACATCCGCCTGCCAGCCATGGACTAACTGCGTGATCAGTAGCGGGTCGATATCAGGAATTTCTGCCAGCGCGGGCGCAGAAAAAGGGGTGCCCCCATATTTTCTCACCAGGTCGGCCAGTTGTTCCCCGGCACGGTTTTCCATAATGGCGATGGTTTTATTTTTCAATGTTATGTTCCTGGAAAGTTAATCCGACCAGCAGATCGGTTGTTAGGCGGTGTGCATGTGCGTTTAGTTTAAAACGTTTATTTTGGTGAACTCAAGCAATATCCGGGATATGTGTCACTGTGCATTTCGCAGTCATGGGACGGTAACTTGAATTTCAAGCAAACCTGGCTGGAGCAACAAACGATCAAGCCAGCAGGTTGACCTGGACATTCACCAGCATGGTTGGCGTTACCAGGCCAGGCCCAATAAAGCTGCCGGAGACTGGCGGCACGGCTTCGGGATCCCTGGCAACCGCAACGGCAATATGTCGATTGCCGGTGACTTCGCCGGCTGTCGGGTCAAAGCCTTTCCAGCCGGTGCCCGGCAGGTAGACCTCTACCCAGGCATGGGTAGTGGCATTGCCAGCCTCGGTTGCCGGCGCATGTAAGTACCCACTAACGAAACGGCTAGCAAGACCAAGGCTACGGCAAGCCTCAATAAACAGGGTGGCGTAATCGCGGCAAGATCCACTGCGCTGGGTTAAGGTCTGGGCGGGCGATTGTACGCCAGCCTCCTCTCGCATTTGATAGCGAAAGTTGTTGCTGATGGCCTGATTCAATTTGACCAATAAAGCAAAGGTCTCCATCCCGTACAAGCCAAGCTGCAATAGCCAGCTGTTGATGGTTTGTTGATCGTTGAGGAAAACCATTCTCTGGAAGGCCGCAAGATCCACCTGCTCACCTTGCTCATACATAAATGGAAAATTCACTGCATAATCGTCCACCAAAAAGTCATAGGGTGCCTGTTCGTAATGCTGGATCACCACCTCGCTGGCGATGATCAGTTTATCTGAGCGCTCCAGAAAATTGACCACAGCCAGTGAGTTATCAAACACATCACGCTGCCATTTGATGTTGTAGTCTGGCGTAATTTTTAACTTGGAGGATTCAATGCGTACATCATGCCCCTCACGTGGGCGCAGCAAAAGTCGATGCTGGTTAAGCGTCACTTCGGTGGGGAACTGATATTCCGTTACGTGTTGAATGCGTAATCTCTGCATTGAGTTTAATCCGGCGCCGAATCCAGCTCTTCGACGCGCACCGACATTTCGCGCGGATACAGCGCCGGGCCAAACTGATTGAATATGGCAACATCGGCAGCATCGCGGCCACAGGCTACGGTGACACGCCCGCCTCTGGGGTGCGGCTGGGTGGCATCGAAGGTATACCAGCGCCCGCCCACATACGCCTCAAACCAAGCATGAAAGTCCATAGGCTCAAGCTCGTGCAGGTATCCCACCACCATACGCGCCGGGATACATAGCCCGCGACATAGTGCGATGCCCAGATGTGCCAGCTCCCGGCATACGCCTTCACGCTGCTGGTTGACCTCAACTGCGGACAACTGAAAGTGGATGGAATCCGGATTGAAACGAATATTGGCCTGTATCCACGCCACGATAGCTGCAACCTGGTCATAGCCGGGCGCAACGCCAGCCACAATTTCCTGGCCAAGCTCGATAAACCTGTCGGATTCGCAATACCGTGTAGGCAATAGATAAGTAAGTACGGCATCAGGCAGATTTTGCACGTCGTCAAATGG
>JBAZTJ010000112.1:6069-8631 GCA_041662005.1 Candidatus Methylopumilus sp. | reverse complement strand
GAGTTCTTTTATGCCTTCAACTCATTAATTGAAGCTAAAAAGCAAATCATTATCACCTGCGATACTTATCCACAAGAGATAGTCGATGTAGATGAGCGCCTGCGTACACGCTTCAGCTGGGGCTTAACCGTGGCAGTAGAGCCGCCAGAACTGGAAATGCGCGTCGCCATTCTGCTGAAGAAGGCTGAAGAAGCTAAGTTCCAACTGCATGAAGATGTGGCTTTTTTCATCGCCAAACAAGTCCGCTCCAGTGTTCGTGAGCTCGAAGGCGCGCTCAACCGTATTGTTGCCATGGCAAAGTTTACCGGCCATGCCATTGATGTACATCTGGCGAAAGAAGCACTAAAAGACCTGATCGCCGTGCGTGGCCGCCAGGTTACTATGGAAAACATCCAGAAGACTGTTGCCGACTATTACAAGATCAAGGTTGCAGAGATGTATAGCAAAAAGCGCTCGCGCAACTTTGCTCGCCCACGCCAGGTAGCAATGGCCTTGTCGCGTGAGCTCACCAATCACAGCTTTCCTGAGATAGGTGAAGCCTTTGGCAGCCGGCATCACACCACGGTCATGCATGCCTGCGATGAAATAGAGCAGTTACGGCAGAATGATCCCAATGTAGCGCGGGATATTGCCTTTTTAGTACAAGTTATTCGCGGTTAGTATTTGGTTAGTTAATTAAGTTTGGTTAGCAAGAATGGCAGTTTGCTTTATTATTCTGTCAGGTTGAATAGGTAGTTTTACCCAAAGTTATACGGTGGATAGCCTGTGCAGAGAAATGCGGTTTAGGCGCGATTTTGAAAAACAGCTAAAATAACCAACATTTTATCCACAGTAGTTTCTATGGTTGTACTAGCTTTATTTTAGTATTTAAGTTGTTGATTATTAGTTTAAATAAATTTAATCCACAGGTTTTATCTACATTACTATTGTTATTAATTGTATTTATTATTTAGGTTCTTAAAGAGATGAACATCAAAATAAATCGTGACACCCTGCTTAAACCACTTTCATCCGTCAGCGGTATCGTGGAAAGACGTCACACATTACCTATCCTCTCAAATCTATTGCTTGAAGCAAAAGATGAAAAGATTGTATTAACCGCAACTGATCTTGAGATGCAAATTTCATTGTCAGTACATACCGCGATAGGTGGAGAGTTATCTACCACCATTTCGGCTAAAAAACTGCTCGATATTTGCCGTGCTCTGCCTGAGAACACAGAAATCAACATGGCAACTACCGATAGCCGGGTACAAGTTAAAGCCGGTAAGAGCAAATTCAACCTGCAAACCTTACCTGCAGCCGATTATCCGGTGATGACCAAATCAGCCGGTAGCGCCAGTGCCACCATCAATATTGGCCAGGGTGCATTGAAACGCCTATTGAAACAGGTGGAATTTGCCATGGCACAGCAAGATATACGTTACTATCTGAATGGCTTGTTGTTTGAAGTTAGCGCAAATCGTTTGAATGTAGTCGGTACCGATGGCCACCGACTGAGCTTTACCTCAACCGAGTTAAGCCAGAATTATGAAAAGCAGGAAATCATCTTGCCGCGTAAAACGGTAATAGAGCTGATCAAGCTGTTGGATGAAAGCGACGAAGAAGTGACCATAGAGGTTACTACCGGTCAGGTTAACTTCTCGTTTGGTGATATCCGTTTGATTTCAAAAGTAATTGATGGAAAATTCCCGGATTACACTCGTGTTATCCCGGTAGGCCATCAAAATAACTTCACTGCGGATCGCATGACTATTTTGTTATCCATGCAACGCGCTTCTATTCTGTCCAACGAAAAGTATCGCGGTATCCGCCTGGTGCTAGGCCAAAACAGCCTGCGCCTGATCAGTACCAATAGCGAGCAGGAAGAAGCAGAAGAAGAACTGGAAATCAACTATAGTGGTGATCCGCTGGATATTGGTTTCAATGTTACTTACATGATAGACGTGTTGAATAATGTGAATAGCGACAATGTCGTGTTCTCATTTGCCGATGCCAATAGCAGTTGCCTGGTGACCGTACCAAATGACAGCAATTACAAATATGTCGTCATGCCAATGCGTATTTAAACATCAGATTTTAAATTTTCAAGTAAACCTTTTAACTTAATGTTTCACGTGAAACGCGAACTTAAAATAAACACAATTTAAGATAAAACTATGACCCAGCAAGACAAAGCAATACCAAACAACTCAGATTACGATTCATCCAGTATTACTATCCTGGAAGGCCTGGACGCAGTACGTAAGCGCCCGGGTATGTATATCGGCGATACCTCAGACGGTAGCGGCCTGCACCACATGGTGTTCGAGGTGGTGGATAACGCGATTGACGAAGCCTTGGCTGGGCATTGCGATGACATCAAAATCATCATCCATCCTGATAACTCCATTAGCGTGGCCGATAACGGCCGTGGTATCCCGGTGGATATCAAGCAGGATGACAAAAACGATATTAAGCGCTCCGCGGCTGAAATCGTGATGACAGAACTGCACGCTGGCGGAAAATTCGACCAGAACTCCTACAAGGTTTCCGGCGGTCTGCACGGTGTGGGTGTTTCTG
>JBAZTJ010000112.1:0-6059 GCA_041662005.1 Candidatus Methylopumilus sp. | reverse complement strand
GGTGAATGCACTATCTGACTGGTTGCGTTTGCGCATCTGCCGTAATGGCAAGATGTACCAAATGGAATTCAAGCGCGGTGTGCCTGTATCGCCATTGGCCGAAACTGGCACTACCGAGCGCAAGGGTACGGAAGTGCATTTCTTCCCTTCTATCGAAACCTTTGCCTTAATTGAGTTTCACTTTGATATTTTAGCCAAGCGCCTGCGCGAGCTGTCTTTCCTCAATAATGGCGTCAAGATTGAGTTGATAGACCAGCGCCCAAATGGAAAAACCGAAAATTTCGCCTACTCCGGCGGTGTGCGTGGCTTTGTGGAATACATGAACCGCAGCAAAACCGTGTTGCATCCCAAGCCGTTCTACGCCATGGGCGAAAAAGATGGCATGACCATCGAAGTCTCCATGCAATGGAACGACTCCTACAGCGAAACCGTGCAATGCTTTACCAACAACATCCCGCAACGCGACGGTGGTACCCATTTAACTGGGCTGCGCACGGCGATGACGCGTACGCTCAATAACTATATCGAGCAGAACGAGCTGGCCAAAAAAGCCAAGATCGAAACCAGCGGTGACGACATGCGCGAAGGCTTGATGTGCGTGTTGTCAGTCAAAGTGCCCGAGCCCAAGTTCTCATCACAAACCAAAGATAAACTGGTTTCCGGTGAAGTCCAGCCCGTGGTGCAAGAGGTCGTCTCAGCCAAGCTGGCTGAGTTCCTGCTGGAAAACCCGATCGACGCCAAAGTCATCTGCAACAAGATTATCGATGCCGCCCGTGCCCGTGACGCTGCGCGTAAAGCCCGTGAAATGACACGCCGTAAAGGCGCCATGGATACCATGGGCCTGCCCGGAAAACTGGCCGATTGCCAGGAGCGCGATCCCGCCAAGTGCGAAATCTACCTGGTCGAGGGTGACTCAGCCGGCGGCTCAGCTAAACAAGGGCGTGATCGTAAAAACCAGGCTATCCTGCCGCTCAAGGGTAAGATTCTTAACGTGGAAAAAGCTCGTTTCGACAAGCTGTTGGGCTCGCAAGAAATCGCCACGCTGATTACTGCACTCGGTACCGGCATTGGTAAAGACGATTTCAGCGCCGAAAAACTGCGCTATCACCGCATTATCATCATGACGGATGCCGACGTCGACGGCGCCCACATCCGCACCTTGCTGCTTACATTCTTCTACCGCCAGATGACCGAGCTGGTAGAGCGCGGCCATATCTACATTGCGCAACCACCGCTGTACAAGGTTAAGCAGGGCAGGGATGAACGCTACCTGAAAGACCAGCACGAGTTGGATGAATACCTGCTGCAATCCGCACTCAAGGGTGCCGAGCTGTTAACCAAAGATGGCGGGGAAACCCTCACCGGCGAGCCATTAGCGGCTATTGCCAAGCAAATGGTACTTACAGAAGCCGTCATCCGCCGCATTGCATCGCTGTACGATGAAAGCGTGTTGCGCGCCCTGCAAGACCTGGGCGAAATCAGCCTTGGTGATGAAACAAGCGCAGAATCCGCCGCCACCAAGCTACGCCCCATCCTCGGTGCCATCGGCTCCGAAGTCATCGTGGCCTTCAATCCGGAAACCGCCACCTACCGTCTTGAAATCAACAAATACGTGCACGGCAACCTGCAGTGCTGCGTCATCGATGCCGATTTCCTCGGCAGCGGCGATTACCGCCAGATCAGCCGCATCTCCGTCATGCTGCAAGGCCTGCTGGGCCAAGGCGCAACCATCAAGCGTGGTGAGAAATCACAAACCGTGGCCACCTTCAAAGAAGCACTGGATTGGTTACTGGAAGAAGCCAAACACGGCCTCGGCATCCAGCGCTATAAAGGCCTGGGCGAGATGAACCCGTCGCAACTTTGGGAAACCACCATGGACCCACAAGTGCGCCGCCTGCTCAAGGTACAGATCGATGATGCCATCGCCGCAGATGAAATTTTCACCACCCTGATGGGCGACCAGGTAGAACCAAGACGTGCGTTTATTGAAAACAATGCGCTGGGTGTGAACAACCTGGATATTTAACAAGCCAATGAGATGAGACAGCCAATTACACTGGTAAACAAAAATCATCTCAGATGAAACCGATGACCATTTTGCGGTGACCATTTTCAGGCACGGTGCAAAATGGTCATTTTTCATTTAACTTCATGATTCAATGCAGGCTAACAATAGAATAATCACATGCCAGAAATTGTCTTTAAGGGTAAAGAGTACGTCTATAACCACCATCTCACGGTGCCATATCGCCCGCTGATTCCGCATCAGGATAAAGGCATAGGCCCGGCCGACCTGGCGAGCAACCTGGTGATTCATGGCGATAACCTGCATGCGCTCAAAGCCTTGCTGCCGCGCTATGCAGGCAAAGTGGATTTAGTGTTTATCGACCCGCCCTACAACACAGGCAACGAAGGCTGGTGCTACAACGACAACGTCAACAGCCCCATCATGAAAGAATGGCTATCCACCAACCCGGTGGATGGTGAGGATATGCTGCGCCATGACAAATGGCTTTGCATGATGTGGCCAAGGTTGGTGTTGTTGAGAGAGTTGCTAAGTGATGAAGGGGTTATTTTCATTTCTATAGATGACAATGAGATTCACAATCTGCGTGAACTAATGAATGAAGTATTTGGCACAGACAACTTTATTGCTACCTTTGTTTGGCGCAGAAGAACCTCATCATCAATGGCGGAAAATCTAGTCTCAACAGACCATGAATATGTTGTTGCATATCAAAAAGGCGGAATGACTGGATTTGCTGGCGTAGAGAAAAACTATAGCTCTTACTCGAATCCAGATAATGACGTGAATGGTGACTGGACACTGGGAGACCTGACGGTTGGCATGACAAAAGACCAGCGGCCAAATCAGTTTTACGATTTAGTCGACCCTAAAACAAATAAAACTTACCTACCAAATCCAAATCGTGTTTGGGCGTTTATACCTGAGTCTATGACAAGAGAAATAGCTGCTGGTCGCATTGTTTTTCCAGAAAATCCAAATGCTCGCCCAATGGTTAAAAGATATCGCAAAAATCTACAGTCAGAAGTTAATCCAATATCAACTTGGATTCGCCCGTTTACAGATATATCGGCTGAAGGTGACTCTAAAGCCATATACAGCGGTATGACTTCGGAAGGCGGAAAATTACTTCAAGAGATGTTTGGTGAAGTAGTTTTTACTTACTCTAAACCAGTATCTTTAATTCAAAGTTTGATCGAACAGGTAAGTCCAAAAGATGGAATCATCCTCGATTCCTTTGCAGGTTCTGGAACCACTGCACACGCTGTGCTCAAAGCCAATGTCAAAGACGGCGGCACACGCAAATTCATCCTGGTAGAAGGCGAAGGCTATGCCGATAAGCTCACCGCCGAGCGCGTGCGCCGTGCCATTAAAGGCTATGCCTGGCTGGGCACACAGCGTGAAGAATTGTTGCGCGAAAAAATCACCTATACCCAGTTTAAAAAAGCAGACGAATGGCTGAAAAAAGTAGAGGCGATTAAAGCTAAGGAAGGCTTCGCAGAAGCGCCATCTCCGCAAGGGGATTTGCTCGCGCAAATGAATGCCAGCGAAGGGGATAGAGCATCCCCCTCACAAGAACTTAAACAAAAGATAAAAAAACGCTTCGATAAAATCAATGTAGAACTTAAAGACGGCGTGCTATTGGTAGAAGGTGAAAAGAAAATCTCGCAAATGGTGGACGGCCTGGGCGGTGAGTTTACCTATTGCACCTTGGGCGAGCCGCTGGATATAGAAAAATTACTCTCAGGTGAAAGCCTGCCCAGCTTTGATGCACTTGGCGCATGGCTGTTTCACACTGCAACTGGCGGCACGCTATTACCGGCCCCAAAAAACGCACCGCAGTTTTACTTAGGGGAAGCCGAAGATGCACATGTGTGGCTGGTCTACGAGCCAAACCTGAATTTCTTGAAATCCCCAGAAGCCGCGCTAACTTTAAGCCGTGCCAAAGAAATAAACACCTGGGGTAAAGCCAAGGCCGATGGCAAAAAACACTTGATATTTGCCCCAGCCAAATACATGAGTAACAAGCAATTGCTGGAATATGGCGTGGATTATGCTCCGTTGCCATTTGCGCTGTATCGGGAGGGCTAATGGATAGACGTTTTGAACTTGCATTAAAAGCGTATGAGAAAGCTTTGACACGCTTGAACGAAGTGCTGGCTGAGCCTGAAGATGATCTGATTCGGGATGCACTGATTAAGCGATTCGAATTTACTTTCGAAACTGCTTGGAAAGCCATGTATCGCTGGTTATTAGCGAGAGGGGCTGAAGTAGATGAAGAAGCTTATTCCGTGTTGCCAAGGGCTTACAAGAATAGGCTAATTACAGCAGATGATGCCTGGGCTGATATTCGTAAAAAGCGGAACTTGACATCGCATACATATAAAGAAGAAATGGCAATCGAAGTCGCTGCATTTGTTCGCTCAGTTGCAATACACCACTTTGAAGAGCTTTTGGTAGTTCTTAAAAGTAGAGCAGAAGAATGAGTGAAACGGGAAAGATTGATACCGGCTTATCTACAAGCCTTACCGCGAAACTGGCCGCAGTATTTGATAGCACACCTAATTTAGACAAGGTCTGGATATTCGGATCCAGGGCAAGAGGGGATTATCGTCAAAATTCTGATATTGATTTAGCTATCGATGCAGAAAATATGGATCCAGACAGTTTTCTGCGGTTAGAAAAAAGACTGACAAATCTGGGGCTATTACAAACCCTTGATGTGGTTTTATGGAAAACAGTGCGGCAATCGGAGTTCAGAGAAGAGATTGAGCGAGATCGCCAATTATTTTGGCAGCCACGTCGCCATTCAGCCGACATTGAAGAAATTGGTAGTACACAACTCAAGAAATTTCAAACTACAGTATTGAGCCAGCTAGATCGTTATCTAACTGAGCTGAAAAAACATGTTGTGCATTCTGAAGCTGCTGTGAATGCGCTACGTGCTATGGAAGGTATGGAAGATGTAGCACGTGAGGCCGCGGACTTCCCTAAAAAAACCTGGAAGGCATTGCATGACGCAAGAGCATTGCCGTTAGCTTTTGCCAATCAACCGCACTCTAGCCGCTTCGATGGTGCAGACAGGGCAATTCCCAACATCTGCCTGAAAGTGCCAACAGGTGGCGGTAAGACCTTACTGGCTGCCGCTAGTGTTGGTCGTGTGTTCAGCAGTTACCTCAATAAACATAGTGGCCTTGTATTATGGGTGGTGCCGAATGACGCCATCTACAAGCAAACACTCAAAACCCTGAGTGACCGTGATCATCCTTACCGCCAGATGTTGAATCTGGCAGGGGCTGGGCGCGTGAAGATACTGGAAAAAGATTCTCCACTAACCAGACTGGATGTGGAGTCACATTTGTGTGTGATGCTGCTGATGCTGCAATCGGCATCGCGCAAGGATGAAGCGCAGAAAAAACTCAAAGCATTTAGAGACCGTGGCAATGTGCTGGGGTTTACGCCACGTGAGGATGACATTGAGGCTAATTGGAATCTATTGCAGCAATTGCCTAATCTGGACGTATATGCACCTTATGGGATGAGCGACGAAATGGCGCGCAAAACCAAGGGCAGTATCGTCAAAAGTTCGCTGGGCAATGTGCTGCGATTGGTGCGACCGATGATCGTGATGGACGAAGGCCACCATGCTTATACCGAAAACGCCTTGCGCACGCTGGATGGCTTTAACCCAAGCTTTTTGCTGGAACTATCGGCCACACCCAGAATAGGTTCAGATAAAGGCAGCGGCTCGAATATTCTGGTGGATGTTCGCGGCACCGACCTGGATGAAGCAGAGATGATCAAGCTTCCTATCAATGTGGATGTGCGTGCCTGGCAGGATTGGCAAAGCTGTCTGGCTACCAGCATGGCTAAGGTGGATGATTTGCAGCGCGAAGCAGATCAGCTGCATGCGGAAAATAATCGTTACATACGCCCGATATTGCTAGTGCAGGTAGAACGTACTGGTAAAGAAATGCGCGACGCGGGTTTTATTCATGCCGAAGATGCTAAGGCTTATCTAATGCAACTGGGT
>JBAZTJ010000111.1:0-8784 GCA_041662005.1 Candidatus Methylopumilus sp. | reverse complement strand
CAATGAATCAGTAGTGGTCTTCGACCGGGTACGTGAAAACTTCCGCAAGATGCGCAAGGCTGGCGTCACCGAAGTGATCGACAATGCCATTACCCGTACCATGTCGCGTACTGTCATTACCCACTTCTCAACCCAGTTGATGGTATTGTCGATGTTGCTATTTGGCGGTGAAACACTGCACAACTTCTCACTTGCCCTGACTATCGGCATTTTGTTTGGTATCTATTCCTCCGTACTGGTAGCTTGCCCTATCGCCATGTATCTGGGCGTGTCCCGTCAAAACCTGATTACCGGTGCAGAAAAACAACAAGCTGCAGATGCAACACCTTGACAAGGTTGACCTAAAGCGGGGAAACTTGGGCATCGCTTAAGTTTCCACTCCCTCCTTGGACGACATACCCATATACCTGCAGGTTTGCATACTTGCATTCATGCTCCTGCTATCAGCTTTTTTCTCAAGTGCTGAAACCAGCCTCATGTCCCTCAATCGCTATCGGCTACGCCATCTGGCTAAAGATGGTCACCGCGGCGCACGGCTTGCACAGGCGCTGCTGCAAAAAACCGATCACCTTTTAGGCGCCATCCTGCTGGGCAACACCTTCGCCGCAGTAGCCATCGCCACCCTCAGTGATGACATTAGCCTGAAATTGCTGGGTGACGGAAAAATCGGACTGGTAGTTGGTACCTTATCGGTTACCTTTATTATTCTGGTATTCGGCGAAATCACCCCCAAGGTCATCGCCGCCGCCTATGCGGAAAAGCTGGCTTTCTTTTACAGCTACATCCTGTATCCGCTGATTAAAGTGCTTTACCCAGCCATTTGGTTTACCAATCTGTTCGTGGCCGGGCTCCTCAAGCTACTAAGAATCAAGATCAACTTTGCTGATACTTCGCATGCGATCTCAACCGAGGAGTTGCGCAGCATCGTGGTTGAGGCCGGTAGTTATATTCCCAAGAAAAACCGCGCCATTCTACTTAACCTGTTTGACTTGGAAAAAGCCACGGTAGACGATGTAATGACGGCGCACACCCAGATTGAAACGCTGGACTTCGATGCCCCCATCGAAGATATTATCGAGCGCATATCGTCCAGCCACCACACCCGCTTGCCGGTACGCCAGGGCCAGAACGAAGAAATCATCGGCATTATTCACATCCGCAAGGTCATCAACCAGCTACGTAGCGGCGAACTGGATCTGGATAGCCTGAAGGAAGTCATTACCGAACCGTACTTTATCCCCTGCGGCACGCCTTTATACACACAAATGCAGCAGTTTCAGGAGAATCAGCAACGCATTGCGCTGGTGGTGGATGAATATGGTGAACTCAAAGGGCTGGTCACACTCGAAGATATACTGGAAGAAATTATTGGGGACTTCACTACACAGTCGCCGTTACGCAACAGTACATATCATCAGGATGAAGATGGTAGCTGGCTGGTAGATGGTAGTAGTAACCTGCGCGACTTAAACAAAAAACTGGCACTGACATTGCCGCTGGATGGACCTCGCACCCTGAATGGTCTGGTACTTGAGCACTTTGAAGATATCCCGGAGCCTGGCACCAGTTTCAAGATTGGGACGCATGCACTGGAGATCGTGCAAACTCAGGATAGAATTGTAAAGAGCGTCCGCATTTACCCCTAAGCTGTTTACATCGGCCCCAATCCAGTAAACCAATGCAGTAAAATCGAATAAACCCAATTACCCCCACTTAATTCGGGCTTGAATTTTTTTTAATTAAGCTCAGAATAGGTATCAAATATGGCAAGCACCAAGCATCAAGAGAATACGATTGAAGATATTAAGACGGAGAAGCCAAAACCTCCGTCGATGTTTAAAGTTATTCTGTTTAATGACGATTACACCCCTATGGAGTTTGTGGTCGAAGTGATCCAGCGCTTTTTTCAAAAAACGCGTGAACAATCGACACAAATCATGCTCCAAGTACATACAAAGGGAATAGGCGTATGCGGTGTTTACCCGCATGACATTGCTGAAACCAAAGTGAACCAGGTAATTAGTTACGCCCGTGAACATCAACATCCCTTGCAATGTGCCATGGAAGAAGTTTAAGGAAACACTAAAATGATAGCTCAAGAACTAGAAGTCTCATTACACATGGCATTCATGGACGCGCGCCAGAAGCGGCATGAGCTGATCACGGTCGAGCACCTGCTGCTTGCCATGATAGACAACCCGACTGCTGCGGATGTGCTGCGCTCTTGCGGTGCCAATCTGGACAATCTCAGATCCGAGCTTATCAATTACATCGAAGACCACACGCCAACCGTAGACGGCACCGAGGAAGTGGATACGCAACCTACCCTGGGTTTTCAGCGCGTCATTCAGCGCGCCATTCTGCATGTTCAGTCTTCCGGCAAGAAAGAAGTCACGGGCGCCAATGTGCTAGTCGCTATCTATGGCGAAAAAGACTCCCATGCCGTGTTTTTCCTGCACCAGCAAGGTGTGACACGTCTGGATGTGGTGAATTTTATCTCCCACGGGGTTGCCAAGATTACCGACGGCACCGCCAAGCGTGCAGAAACTGAACAGGAAGCTGAAACCGAAGCCGCACCCGCTGGTGCGCTGGAGAACTTTACGCAAAACCTCAACCAGCAAGTGCTAGCCGGTAAGATAGACCCACTCATTGGGCGCGAACATGAACTGGAACGAGTGATTCAAACCTTGTGCCGTCGCCGCAAGAACAATCCACTGCTGGTAGGTGAAGCCGGTGTCGGTAAAACTGCCATTGCAGAAGGCTTGGCCCGTCGCATTGTTGAGCACAACGTACCTGAAGTCTTGGCTAATGCCGTCATCTACTCATTGGATATGGGTTCACTGCTGGCAGGCACTAAATACCGTGGTGACTTTGAGCAACGCCTCAAGGCCGTCATGAAGAGCTTGTCCGATCAGCCGGATGCCGTACTGTTCATTGATGAAATCCACACGTTGATAGGTGCTGGTGCAGCCAGCGGCGGCACCCTGGATGCTTCCAACCTGCTCAAGCCTGCCTTGTCCAACGGCTCGCTAAAATGCATAGGCGCGACTACCTATCAGGAATATCGCGGCATTTTCGAGAAAGACCATGCCCTGTCACGTCGTTTCCAGAAGATAGATGTGGAAGAGCCTAGCGTTGCCGAAACAGTGCAAATCCTGAAAGGCCTGAAATCACGCTTTGAAAAACATCATAGCGTGAAATATACCGCATCAGCCCTGAACACCGCCGCCGAGCTATCCGCCAAGTACATCAATGACCGCCACCTGCCAGACAAGGCTATAGACGTGATTGATGAAGCTGGCGCTGCCCAGCGCATCCTGCCTAAATCCAGGCAGAAGAAGGTGATCGGCGACAAGGAGATCGAAGATATCATTGCCAAGATCGCGCGTATCCCGCCTAAGAATATCTCCAGTGACGACCGCAATGCGCTCAAAACGCTGGAACGTGACCTGAAAGCCGTGGTATTCGGCCAGGATAAAGCCATCGAAACACTGGCATCTGCCATCAAAATGGCCCGTAGCGGCTTGGGTAGCTCACAAAAGCCTATCGGCTCATTCCTGTTCTCCGGCCCTACTGGTGTCGGCAAAACAGAGGTCGCCCGCCAACTGGCCTATACCCTGGGTATAGAGCTGGTGCGTTTCGACATGTCTGAATATATGGAACGACATGCCGTGTCACGCTTGATTGGCGCGCCTCCTGGCTATGTTGGTTTTGAGCAGGGCGGCTTGATGACAGAGGCCATTACCAAGCAGCCATATTGCGTGTTGCTGCTGGACGAAATCGAAAAGGCACATCCGGATATTTTCAATATTCTGCTGCAAGTGATGGACCATGGCACGCTGACCGACAACAACGGCCGCAAGGCAGATTTCCGTAATGTCACTATCATCATGACCACCAATGCAGGGGCTGAGGCTATCTCCAAGACCGGCATAGGCTTCACGCTGGGCAAACATGTGGGTGATGAAATGGCAGAAATCAAGCGCCTGTTCAGCCCTGAGTTCCGCAACCGTCTGGATGCTACAGTCTCATTCGCCCCACTGTCTGAAACCATCATTATGCGTGTGGTTGATAAGTTCCTGATGCAGCTGGAAGACCAATTGCACGAGAAGAAAGTGGAAGCAACTTTCAGCGACAAGCTTAAAGCATATCTGGGTAAACATGGCTTTGATCCGCTGATGGGTGCTCGTCCTATGGCCAGGCTGATACAAGACACCATTCGCCGCGCGCTGGCTGATGAGCTATTGTTTGGCCGCCTGGTCAACGGCGGTCATGTGACGGTAGACATTGACGACAAGGATGAAGTCACACTGGTATTTGACGAACCCTCGACAAGCAAAGATGCTTCACTGGCCGCTGATGTTGCCTGATCCTGCTGGTTAATTAACAAGATAAATTAGCCTGATAAAACTCCAGCCTGAGTGGTCATATTTAGCCCACCCAGACTGGATTTTTTTTCATTACGTTTAAAAACAACTCCGAAGTCACCAAACCATGCAGCCATGCCCTTAGTCTGGGGTAGGATGCACTGGCAAACCACCCCTCATCCACTGCCGAAAATTGGCGGACAAACGGGAAAATTGCAATGTCGGCAATGCCCCGCTGATTACCACACAGGTAACTAGC
This sequence comes from Candidatus Methylopumilus sp., assembly GCA_041662005.1. Lineage (GTDB taxonomy): Bacteria > Pseudomonadota > Gammaproteobacteria > Burkholderiales > Methylophilaceae > DATHXC01. The sequence goes on along the minus strand of JBAZTJ010000111.1, from coordinate 4,158 downwards.
ATGGCTTAAGCGTTGCTCCAGCTGCTGCAGAAACAGCTCACCTTGCGCACGGTAATACTCGGGCGGATGCTCGGGAAAGCGCACTGCGTATTTGTAATGATCCAAGGCCGATTTAAACGCACCGTCATTTTCTGCAATCAACTCCCCGGCTTGCCGTTGCAGCAGGCTATCGTCAGGGAAAAGCCAGCCCTCACTATCTCGCTGATCCAGCGCCCACCGCATTACATCAACACTCTCATCAATGACTGTGTCATCAGGCAAAACCAACACTGGCACCGTACCTTTAGGTGAAGCTTGCAGCATGTGCCTGGGCTTGTTGTTAAAGCTAATCTCACGAACTTCAACCTCAACCCCGGCATAGTACAAGGCCATTCTGGCGCGCATGGCATAGGGGCAACGCCGATATGAGTAGAGTATTGGCTTTTGCACTAATCACCAATCAGATGCAGTAACACTTTTCGGCTATGCGATGCCAGGCGGTGCTCATACAGGAATATGCCCTGCCAGGTGCCAAGCGCGGCCTTACCTTCCAGTAAGGGAATGGACAGACAGGTCTGGGTCAACGCAGTGCGAACGTGGGCGGGCATATCGTCAGGGCCTTCAGCGGTATGAATAAACAAGGGGTCGCCGTCCGGCACCAGCCGCGCAAAGAATCTCTCCATATCCACCAGCACTTCTGCATCGTAGTTTTCATTAATCAGCAAGCTGGCTGAGGTATGCTGGATATAGAGGGCAAGCATGCCCGTATGCAGTCCGCTACTCGCAGCCCAGCTAAGAATTTCAGGCGTAATGTCATACAGGCGACGCCCCTGCGTTTTAACATTGATATGATGGGTAAGCTGGCGCATAACGAAATCCTGACTGAATAATCAATAAGCTCAAAACTAACTATCAAGACTAATTATAACGACAGATGCTATTTTGCCTTAACAGCTGTTAAGATTAATATTGCCTGCCCCATAATGTAGTACTCACCAAAAAATAAAGAACAATCATGCTATTGCGATACTTTCGTCGAGCAACAGAGCCCGCGCACTTAACTGCATTGCGCAATGTTCCTTTATTCTCAGGATTGCGCACGCACGAACTGCATACCTTGAATGACCTGCTGCACCAACGCAGCTATGTTACCAACGAAATTATTTTTGACCAGAATGAAGAAGGCCAGGCCGTTTACTTCGTGCTTTCCGGCAAAGTCTTCATTAACCGGCAAAACCACAGCACCCCCATCGCAGAACTAGGTGCAGGTCTGTTTTTTGGTGAGCGCGCACTCATGTCTAACCTGCCGAGAGTGGCGCAAGCCAAGGCAGCAGAGAATTGCGTACTGGCTGTACTGTTCCGTGAAGACTTTCTCAACCTGCTCAAAACCCACCCGCAGATTGCGGCAAAAATCACCGAACACGCCACTTTCAGGGAGGTCAACTACCCTATTCACGACGGGGAAGATGAACCGGCAGCCCTTGCCACCACCCCGAATGTACCCGGCCCAGTTACCTGGCTCGGCATTATGCTGACTACCTGTCTGCTGCTGTTCGTATTCAAGAAAATCCTGTGGCTGGTCGTACCTTTCCTGCTGGCCCTTATTCTTTACTACCTGCTGGCACCCATCACCAAAAGGATGGTATTGTCAGGCTTCAGCAACCAGCTTGCTGCCGTCACGTTAAGCGGCGTGTTTTTGCTGGGGATAGGGTTGGCGGTATTGCTGTTCTACCCACTGACCATGGCCAATGCCGAGCTGTGGCAAGCCAGCATCATCCGTTACCTGTCAGGGGGCGCCGTGATGGTGGACCAGTTATTGCAGGGTCTGCAACACCGCTTTACCTTTTTACAGAACGCGCAGTTTGGTGAAGATATCTACCTGAAGTTTCGCGACTTCTCGGAGCACTTTTCCGATAAATACCTGGGCAGCATGTTACTTGGCGTCGCGGCGTGGCTACCATCTTTATTGCTGGCGCCTATCATCACTTTCTTTATGCTGAAAGATGGCGCATCCATCAGGAAAATGCTGGGAGATGCAGTCCCAAATGCATTTTTTGAAAAAACCCTGTACCTGATCCACGCGATTGACAGGACGGCACGGCTCTATTTCATAGGCCTGTTAAAAATGACAGTAGCGGACTCAATGGTCATGGCCATTGCCTTTGCCATATTGGGTTTGTCTTATCCTTTGTTATTAGGCGTTATCGTGGCCGTGTTGTGCTGGATCCCCTATCTGGGGCCGATACTGGGATTTGCCATGGTGATGATGGTGACGGCGACCGACTTCCCGGGCAACGTATCCATGCTGTATGGCATTGTCGCCGTGTTTGCAGCTATGCGTATATTGGATGACTTTGTATTTTTGCCGATCATTATCGGCAAAAGCTTGCGCATACACCCGCTGTTGACCGTGATGATGTTCCTGATTGGCGAGGCCATTGCCGGCATTGCCGGCCTGATGCTGGCCATTCCTATCCTGGGGGTGGTGATGGTACTGGGTGAAACGCTGGAAATTATCCTGACTGACAAACGCCTGCGGGCAAGGTACCGCCATTCGCAACAACTGGCGTGGCAAGCAGCCAGCCAAGACCTGACAACCTGAATCAGGTTTTAGGTTTTACTACACGCGTGCTGATCTCAGGATTTGGCTACCAACCCCAGCGGTAGTTAAAGCCGGGGCCGTAGTAAGGCCGATGCCGCCAATAGGGTGATGGGCCATATCCATAGCCCCAGAACGGATCATAGTAACGTTGCGAGTCCCGTTGATACTGGCGTTTGAGCTTGGCCTTTTCTGCCTGCTTCTCTTTTTCCCGTTTATTGATCTCATCGGCAAAACCATCGCGCAAAGCTTGTTCACGCGCATTGTGTATGTAGTCCAGCACTTTGCCATCAACCCCCTGCTTGCTTAAGTCCACCACTTGCGAAGGTGTCAAGTCGTACTGCGAGTTACTCGCCTTGATTTTTTCCATGATGACATCCGGGGGAGTGGTTTTGGATAAAACGACAATCTCATCCAGAGTCAGATTAGGAATGGGCTTAGGCATGATGCGCTCCAGCTCTTCCGCTGAAATGCGCTTGATCTGCGGTTCCTGCGGCGCGGTAGTAGCACACCCGGCAATTAAAAGCAGTACGGAGATTAAAGCGAGCAGGTGTGGTATATGCATAGACTTACCCGGTAACAGTATTTAAGGAGTGTGCGTTAGGACTGAGCGTATGACAAGCGAGTTCTCCATGAAATTCCCTATCGCTCCAAAAAAACAGACTTGCCCAGTATAGGCAGTCAGTATAGCCAGTTAGCACAACCAGATTTTCACTTGCTACGCTTTTCTGAGCACTAGTCTTTCCTGCGTGCTAGCCTTTCCTAACTATAAGTGGTGAAGGAGCCGTCAGTTTCACATCATACGGATGCCGTTTATGCTGGTACAGTTCCAGCACTTTACGCACATATTGCCGCGTCTCGACATAAGGTGGCACGCCTTTATGCCTGTCCACGGCTCGCTCACCCGCATTATAAGCCGCCACTGCCAGCTTCACATCTCCCCGGAAATAAGACAGCAGCCAGCGCATATAAGAAATGCCGCCCTTGATATTTTGCGAGGCATCATAGGCATTGCGCACATTGAAGCGCTCAGCGGTGGCCGGGATTAACTGCATCAGCCCCATGGCGGCTTTGGCCGACCGGGCCTGGGTCTTGAAATTGGATTCCACCGCGATCAGCGAAAGAATAAGCTTGGGGTCTACCTGATACCAGTCGGATAAGGTACTGACCAGGTCAACTACCCAGCGCTTGCTTCTGGGCAGATGCTTGATCTGGAAGTCGATATTGGCAGTCGCAGTCGAATCGGCATTGTATGGTGCCTTCTCAGGCAATACTGCCTGTTGCAGGCACTGCGGCAGCTCAGTGGTGCTGAACTCAATGGTCTCCAGCATTTTTTGCGCTTCGAAATGCCCATGCGCAGCCGCCAGAGAAAATAAAGAAGCACCCAGGGCGCGGCTCTTGGGCACGCCTTTACCAAAAGCGTACAGCATGCCCAGACGGTATTGCGCTTCAGCGCTACCTAGGCGTGAAGCCTCGCAATACAGGCTGGCAGCCTGCCAGTCGCCCTCAAGCTCATTGTCGTCGCGCTCAAAACCGACTGCCCGCTCCAGCAATACCTGTACGGCTGGAGCGGGCAGTCG
>JBAZTJ010000110.1:0-8838 GCA_041662005.1 Candidatus Methylopumilus sp. | reverse complement strand
GTTTTAACTGGCCACCAATCAATCGCAACAGCGTGGTTTTGCCACTACCGCTACCGCCCATAATGGCGACCACCTTGCCGCGGGCAAAGGACATATTAATGCCTTTGTGCAGCAAACGGCCTTTATAGCCAAAAGACAGATTATTTATTTCGACGATGTTATCAGTCATGGCGGAAGCTAAATGAATAAGCTAGTCATTTTAAAGCAAATCTAGGGATGAAAGCCACCATAAAAGAAAAAGCCCGCCGAAGCGGGCTTTTTTGACTCTTTAATAACTATTCAGAACGACATACAAACGGTATATGTCGTAGCATCCACTACCGCTGAGGATAAAACACCCGCACCAGGCGTTCCACTTACAACCGCCCGCAATGATCCTGTACTGGTCTCACCGTCATCTAGAGTGATATCTAACTGCTTAGCAAATTTACCTAAAATTGCATCAGAGCAAATTGCAAATGCCCCTGTCATGCCAGTAATAGTTGTAAGTTGCGATACGCTTTCAACACCAATCTGCCCGCCGTCTGCATTTCGTTGAATATAATTTGCGTCAGCATTGTTAGTTGGTCCGGGAGCCAGCCCAGCAACTCGAACTTGCTGCCAGAACCTATAAGCTTCTGAGTCTGCGGCCGCTGCATCATTCCAGTTACCTTCTATTACGCCATTACCGTGGGTTCCATTGGCCGCCGCACATGTGGTTACTGGTGCCGTGGTACAGGCAGACCCCAAATGCGCATTTGCTGTCGCATCATCGCCGGGCAATGCTTTAAACTTATCCTGATATCCATAAATATAAACTTGGACATTCTTAAAGTCACTCGCCATATTCTTTACTTTAGCACTATTAATCAGCTCTTGACCCTTCAATACTCCCCCGAGTAGCAAGCCGATAATTACCAGCACTATCGCCAGTTCAATTAACGTAAATCCAGATTGCTTTTTCATTATGTTATCCTTAGCTTTATAAGCAATTATTTGATTAAATCTTAAAGACTTAACAAATTTTATTATCGATATGGATATTACTTCGCAAATTATATGCCAGCCGCAATATTATCCATAATGCGCAATTATTGCCAAATAAATGACTATATCAGCCTGATAAATGCCATATGGCTGTCAAAAAATCATCACATCTGACTAATAAATGACACTTTTGAAAGTTCACACATTCAATAATGCCTAATATTTCCCTAAAATTTAAAAACCTGTTGCAACAGCAATGGGAGCTCGGGTTCATGCTGCTATCCCTGCATGCCGTAGTGGTGTGGGGATTTAATACCCCTTTCCAGAAAGCCCTCATCATTTGCCATTACGGCTTCTTCTTGCTTTGGCAGCCGGTATGGCGCACCAAGGAAAGAATCTCATTTCAGGCCCTCGCGCTTTTCCTGGCAGCGGGCATTGTGATGATTCTCTTCCTGAACTGGTGGCTGCTCGCATTTTGGCTATCAATACTTTTCGCCCTGCTTGGTGGCCGGATATTTACTACGCAAGCCAAAAGCGCACGTATCGGCTATTTACTGGCGGCCGGGTACTTAATCTCCATGCTATTGGTATGGATAGTACCCAAACTATTTATCGGCTCCCCGGAATACAAGACCTCGACTTTTGATGTTCCCAATTTTCTGGTTGAGTATTTATTAGCCCTGCTACCACTCAGTATTTTGTTCACGCGTGTTGCCAAAGAAGAGCGTGGGCATCCGCCGGTGCTGGACTTTTTCTACACCCTGCTGCTTTTGTTTCTGGCTGTCATCCTGGTGCTGGGTTCTTTCGCGATTCAAGCCTCCAGCAATACCAACTACGTTGAAGTGATCCTGAAAGTAGTATTCAGCTCAGCCGTCACTTTAGTGGCTATCAGCTGGCTGTGGGATCCAAGAGCCGGGTTTGCCGGCATAGGCCAGATACTGTCGCGCTATTTGCTAAGCATAGGATTGCCCTTTGAAGTATGGGTTAAAAATATCGCAGAACTGGCAGAGAAGGAATCCAGTGCGAAAAGCTTTATCACTGCTGCCATTGAAGAAGTGACGGTATTACCTTGGGTGAGCGGTGTAGCGTGGCGTGCAGAAGAAAGTAATGGCGAATCTGGCATACAAACAAAACACTATGCTACGTTCAGCTTCCATGATTTCACCTTGTCCATATATACCCGCTGGCCGCTTACTCCAGCCATCACCATCCACCTGCGCTTACTTAGCCAGATACTGGGTGAGTTTTATGAAGCCAAGCGACGTGAAGAAACGCTGAGCCAGAACATCTACATGCAAGCCGTCTACGAAACCGGGTCTCGGCTGACCCATGACATCAAGAACCTGGTGCAATCTATGAGTGCACTCTGTTCTGCAGCAGAGCAGACTTCTGACGAGGATAATGAACGTCTGGTTGCATTGATACGTCGCCAGCTGCCTTTACTTAACCAGCGGATGGCACGCACCTTGGAAAAACTTGAAGCCCCACGAGTGGAAAAGAACAGGCAGCGCAAACTGACCTCATGGTGGAAGCAAATCAAGCAACATCACGCCCAGAGCAATATTGCATTTATTGCTAAAGAAATACCAAGCCTGGATATTGATCCGGATTTCCTGGATAGCATCGTCGACAACTTGCTGCAAAATGCCATAGAAAAAAGAAAGAGTGATCGCGATATTCAGATCACCACCATATTGAGCCCCAGTGATGAATACCTGATTGAAGTGTATGACACGGGTAAAGCCATGCCACAGACGACTGCAGCACAGCTATTTAAAAAACAGGTGAGCTCGGAAAATGGCTTGGGAATCGGCTTGTATCATGCTGGCAAGCAGGCCCTGCAAGCTGGGTACCAACTAAGCCTGGTTGAGAACAGGGATGGAGCAGTGCGATTCAGGCTGAGCCGGGAACCAGCTCAAGCCTGAACCTCAGAATCTTTCAGCTATCGGGTCTCGTTAAAGAGTCCCGTAAGAGTGCAGGCCAGACAAAAACATATTCACACCCAGGAAGGCAAAGGTAGTCACCAGCAAACCAACCAATGCCCACCATGCCAGCATAGGACCACGTAAGCCTTTAACCAGACGTAAGTGCAACCATGCCGCATAATTCAGCCAGACTATGAGCGCCCAGGTTTCTTTCGGGTCCCAAGACCAATAGCCGCCCCATGCTTCAGCTGCCCACATGGCCCCCAGGATAGTAGCGATGGTAAAAAAGGCAAAACCTACGGCGATGGCCTTGTACATGACATCTTCCAACACGGCTGGCGCAGGCAGGCGTGAAGCCAGGATGCCACGTTCGGATAACAGATAGGCACTGGCTACCATAGCCGCCAGCGAAAATGAACCATAGCCGATAAAGTTAGCCGGAACATGGATTTTCATCCAATACGACTGCAATGCCGGTACCAGCGGTTGAATGCCATTTGCCTGCCTGTCGAAGGTATACCAGAGTATAAAACCCACTGCTGCATTCACCACCAACAGCACGAAACCACCCAGCTGCTTGGTAGCGTAACGTTGCTCGTAATACAAATACATAAGGGAAGTAATCAGGCAGAACAGGATGAACACTTCGTACAGGTTACTGATCGGGATATGGCCTACATCCGGCGCAATTAGGTAAGACTCATACCAACGTACCATCAGGCCGACAAAGCCCATCAATACAGCACTCCAGGTCAGGCTGGAAGCAACTTTTCCGGAGAATACAGAGCGCCTGAATAAAGCAAACCAGTAAGTCAGCATGGCCAGTACGAACAGCACATTCATCCACATAATGGCGGTTTGGCTGGAAACCAGGTACTTGAGCAGGAACACTTGATTAGCACGTGCCTGATCCGCCTGATACAGATCAATGGAGAACACGCTGATTGCCGCTACGCCGATGACCAGCAGCCGCACCGGCTTCCAGCACCAACCCAGTACGCTGAACACAACTGCAGCGCCAAACAGGAAACCGATCTCATAGACATCCATGTAATTGGCATAGCGGGTATAGGCAAACCCAGCGCCAGCCATCAGCAGCACAGCATAGGCCCAGTCCTGCCAGTTGAGCTGTTTTAGCAAAGGGATGGGCTCATCACTCATCAATGAGGCATTCATATGTTCGGTGGTCATGGCTTTATCCTAATTAGTTTTGCATCGCTAAATTTGCAAAGGCAGAGCATTTAACTCTGCAGCAGTCGATTGAGTTGACCGCTCAATTTCTCAAACTCGATATCGAAATCCCGATTTTTACGATTGGCCGACATGGCAAACAGCACATTTTGAGATTTGACCAGCAACCATATCCTGCGTTCGCGGATATAAATCATGGCAAAGATACCCAGCACCAGCAATACGGAGCCTGAATACACCAGATTCTTGCCGGGCGAACGCGTGAGCTGCAGGCCGCTGGCTTCGCGATGTTCATATTGCGTCATCTGCAAGTAAAACGGAGCGCCGTAAAAGAACAAGTCGCTCATCGCACCCAGGCTTTCCTGCAAAAACACCTGGGTCGGCTCATCGGTTCCTGCCGGCTTTAATCCGGCACGTTCCCGGCTGATATTGTAGGCTTCAAATGCTGCGCTACCGATAATCTTGATATAAGTCTGCGCAGCCTTTTCACGCTCTGGCTGAGGTACGGCAGACTCTATCAATTGCGCTATGCGGCTATAGCCGCCCTCGCTATATGCCTTAAGCAACTGCTCTATGCTGGTTTCAAACTTGGTGCGCATCTCGGCATTAGCACTACTCGCCGGCATGGCATTATTTGCCAGACGTTTTGCAATCACCGGATAAGCCGATTGATCAAACATGACAGCACGCAACTGCATGAAGCCATTAATCGAAAAGTCATCATCCGCCGGTATGCGCAGATACTTGAACTCTTCACGCTGCGTCTCGCGCATGCCGGATACAAAATAATGTCTGCCGCCAAGCTGCAACGGTTGCATATAACTCACATACTCGCGCGCCTGGCCCTCGGCATCGCGCACCTTGAAGGTGACGTTAGCGCCCACGTTACGCGGCTTGCCTTTACCATCTGGCGAGAGATTGAGGATATTGAATTTACGGAAATCGTTGAACTCAATGGTTAGTGCATCCGCGCCTTGCCCTAGCGTAGCCTTCTTGAAAATAACGCCATCCAGGGTGATAGGCGTGGTTTTATCGGTAAATAAACCCCATACGTTGAAATTGAGTTTAGAGCCGCCATCCTGGAAGTCCGATTGATAAATGGCAATGCCCTTGTAAATCAAAGGATGATTCACGCTGATGGTATGTTTGAGCGGAGCCTTGAGCTCAGGATCTATGATTTCCAGGTCGCTCTCGAAAGACTTGGGCTGCCCGGTGGCGTAATGCTCAATACGAAAATCTTTCAACGCAATGCCAAACGGCAGCTCCTGTATCAGGTAGCCATCGCGCATACGCATAAATGCCACATTGGAGTTGCTACCCTCCGGCAATGTCATATTGGCGCGGAATGACAGATTGGCAGTAGTCATGCGGCTGATTTTCGGTACTTCGTTTTCCGGGATATCCAGCGTCTCGACTTTTTTATAGCCCAGCAGTTCCTGCACCTTGAATGGCACATTACCATCCAGCAAACCGCCTATACAGATAATGACAATGGCCGCATGCGTAAAGATATAACCCAGGCGCTGATAGCTGCCGGCCTTGGCAGCTATCAGCTGGCTGCCATCATGATGGTGTACGGTTTTAAAACGGAAGCCACGCGCAGTGAGAAATTGACCCAGGCGCTGACTGGTGTGTTCGGTATCGTGAATAGACTGGTACTCACTTTGATGACTGAAATTGCGCAGGGATTTTTCGGTTGCCCCTTCCCGGAAAGCCTGCAACTCGCGCAGCATCAAGGGCGCATTGCGGTAAATACACAGGCTGGTAGATGTCACCAGAAACAATAAAATAAGCAAAAACCACACGCTATGGTAAACATCATACAGCCCCAGCCCCTCAAAAAAATCGAACCAGAACTGGCCGAACTGGATGATGTAATTAGCATAGGGCTCGTTCTGCTTAAGCACGGTACCGATGATGGAAGCAATGCCGAGCAAGGTCAGCACGCTGACAGCGAAGCGCATGGAGCTCAGCAGCTCGTAAGCTCTTTTAGAATTTGATGGCAGGGTTTTCAATGATTGGGCTTCAAGGCTGGGGTAGTTTAATCACAACTGGTTTAATCAAAACTTGGTTGTCCGCTAAGACAACGTCGCACTAGGTAGAGTTGCTAAAAATTAGGGGTGGCCAAAGCCACCCCTAATCGCAATACTTTCTATCAGCTTACTTTTAACGTAGCCCCTGGATGTAATCTGCAACAGCTGCAATGTCGGCATCAGACATTTTTGCAGACACCATACGCATCATCTTGGCGGCGTCATTAGCGCGCTCACCTGAACGCCATGCTTTCATCTGGGTTACGATGTAATCCGAATGTTGACCGGCCAGGCGTGGAAACTGAACAGGGATACCGGCGCCGGCTGGGCCATGGCATGAGGCACAGGCTGGCACACCAACGCCGGGGATACCACCCTTGTAGATTTTTTCGCCAACCGAACCAGGGCCGTTGCTCTTGGCCACGGCAGTTTTAGGTGTTTGTCCGCCGAAGTAAGCACCAAGGTTTTCCATATCTTCTGGCGTCAATGCTGCCACCATACCCGTCATGATGGCGTTGTTACGCTCACCCGCTTTGAAGTTCTTGAGTTGCTTGGTAATGTATTCAGGGTGTTGCCCAGCCAGTTTAGGGTACATGGACACTGCACTATTACCATCAGCGCCATGACAGGCTGCGCAAACAGCGGCAGCGGTTGTTGCCTTCGCGGCATCCCCAGCGGCAAATGCAGAAGTAGTGCCTAACATTAATAAAAATAAGGCAGACAGGTTACGCAAATTCATTCTTAATTTTCCTTAAAGCAAAACTGACGGTAATAGATGGTTATAAATTTATCGAATCATTTTATCGAAAATTGGGTTATCGTGATAGCATTTTCGGCCTTCTTTTCGGCTGCACAAGGCTCAGGTTATGCCATTATTTCAAAATGCCGTATTTCACATATCCGCACATCACCTGCGTGATCTGCCGACACCGCTTGGCATAGAGGTCGCTTTTGCCGGCCGTTCCAACGCCGGAAAATCCAGTGCACTCAATACGCTGGCTAACCACAACCGCCTGGCTTATGTAAGTAAGCAGCCAGGGCGCACGCAGCTGATCAACTTTTTCAGCCTGGGTAACGAACGTTTCCTGGTGGATTTGCCGGGCTATGGCTATGCCAAAGTGCCGGAAGCATTACGCAAACACTGGCAGATGACACTATCCACCTACCTGAGCCAGCGCCCCACCCTCAATGGCCTGGTACTGGTCATGGATTGTCGCCACCCGCTGACCCCGCTGGACCGCCAGATGCTGGACTGGTTCTGCCCCAGCGGCCGCCCGGTGCATGTGCTGCTCACCAAATCCGACAAGCTTTCGCGCAGCGCTTCCGGTATCGTGCTGCAGCAAGTGAAAAAAGAACTATTGGAAACCTGGGGACATTACAGCAATGGCAATTGTACCATCCAGCTGTTTTCCAGCCTCAAGAAGCAAGGCGTGGAAGAAGCTGAAAAAGTGATAGGGGCCTGGCTTTTTCCTGGATCAGCGACGGATGAAGAGCAAATCCCAAACTCCATGGCCTAACTTGATGCCGCGATTTTCAAATTTGGTCAACGGCCGGTATGCCGGCTTCTCTGCGTAATCCTGCGCGGTATTTTTCAGTAACGGTTCTGCCTGCAAAATCTCCAGCACCCATTCCGCGTACTCCTGCCAGTCTGTCGCCACATGCAGGTAACCGCCGGGCTTCAACTTGCTGCATAGCAATTTAACAAAGCCCGCCTGAATCAGGCGACGTTTATGGTGACGCTTCTTATGCCACGGGTCGGGGAAAAAGATATGTACGCCATCCAGGCTACCGTCCTCCAGCATATGATTGAGTACCTCAACCACATCATGCTGGATCAGCCGCAGGTTAGTCAGCCCTAACTCGCCGATCTGCTTTAGCAGGCTGCCGACACCAGGCGTGTGAACTTCCACCCCCAGAAAATCGCGCTCAGGCATACTCTGCGCTATCCGCGCCGTGGTTTCCCCCATGCCGAAGCCAATTTCCAATATCTTCAAGCTATTTTCACGGCCAAAAACCTGGTTCAGGGCGATTTTCTCCGGCGCGTAAGGCACACCGAATGTGGGCAATAATGTATCCAGCGCCTTTTGCTGGGCAGGCGTCAAACGACCCTGCCGCAGCACGAAGCTGCGTATGGGGCGATGCTTCAAATCCTGCTGAAGGTCATCTTGCGGCTTTTGATCAGGAGGCTCGGGGAGTGGTTGGTCTTGCATGAATTTGTCGATCTAAAGTTGCTAAAACCACATTATAACGTATGGCGCCTATCGCCCCGGCTGAAGCCCACCATATCTTCTGTCATGCCTTTACCCAGCGCGATGACTTTAAACAGCTCGCCCATTTCAGCCGGTGATAACAGCTTTTGCGCTTGCGAGGCCAGCGGTGCATATCGCTTGATATCGTGCGGCGATACCCGCGCAAGAATGTCAGTAATGCCGCAGTTAATCAGGAACTGGGCTTGGCCGCAGTAGCCGAGCAGTTGCATGCCCTGCTCCAGCCCCACCTCTGCCATGGCGGTAAAATCAACATGGGCGGTAATATCCTGCAAACCGGGATATAAGAAAGGATCGCCGTGCGCAAAGTGGCGGTAATGGCACATCAATGTACCCTCGCTGCGTTGCGGGTGATAATACTCACGCTGCGAGAAGCCATAATCGATCATCAGTATCACCCCGCTTTCCAGCATGGCCGCAAGGCTTGCCAGCAGGGCTCCAGCAGCCGGGCATAGC
>JBAZTJ010000109.1:0-8839 GCA_041662005.1 Candidatus Methylopumilus sp. | reverse complement strand
GGGGAGCGTATCAGGTGCAGTAGTCGCCCCAGATGGTTTGCATGGCGGCAATCGCGGCCAGTGCTGCGGTTTCAGTGCGCAGTACACGATTGCCTAGCCTGACGGGTGTGAATCCCTGTAAGGCTGCCAGGGATATCTCATTCTCCGTCAGGCCGCCCTCTGCGCCGATAAGCAGGCAAATATTGCCGGATGGCTTTTTTAACGTTGCCAGGGTTTCGCTGGCATTGGGGGCCAAGGTTATCCTGGTGGAAAAATCAGGGGCTGCCGCCAACCAGTTGGCGAGCGACAAGGGCGCTGCAACCTCAGGTACCACTGCGCGGCCAGATTGCTCGCAAGCCGAGATCACCACATTTTGCCAATGCTCGCGACGCTTTTCGGCACGCTCACCCGATAGTTTGACTACGCTACGCTGGCTGGCAATGGGCTGTATCGCCGTCACGCCCATCTCCACGGCTTTCTGTATGGTGAAATCCATGCGGTCGCCGCTAGATATGGCTTGAGTCAGGGTAATGCGAAGTGGAGATTCATTCACGGCAGCATTAATCGCCTTAATTTTTGCGGATACTTCATTCTTTTTGATGAATGTCAGCTCGGCCAGATAGTCATTGCCGTTGCCGTCAAACAAAATTGCTTCATCGCCTAAAGCCAGGCGCAATGCGCGCGTGGCGTGTATGGCTGCATTTTCTGAAAGTCGTATATCGGCACCCAAGGCAAGCTTGTCGCAGATGGCTGGAGCACAGTAAAAGCGTGGGGTGGACATGTTTTTTGGGGCCGGGTGATAGAATCTTGATATTCATTTTAATGTAAGGAGTGCGCAAAGTGGTAAGTCTAAACCCACCGGTCTGCGATTTTGGATGGCAGGCACCGGATTTCAAGCTGCTCGGCGTTGACGGCAAGTATTGGTCACTGGCTGATAGCAAAGGCCCCAACGGACTTGTCGTGATGTTTATCTGTAATCACTGCCCTTATGTGAAGTCCATACGCGAACGTCTGGTCAGGGACATGTTAGCGTTGAAGGCTTTAGGTGTGCATGCCATTGCGATCTCCTCCAATGATGTCGTGAACTACCCTGAGGATTCATACGAGAATATGCAAGCCATGGCCAGGGAATTTAATTTCACTTTCCCCTATGTGTTTGATGAAAGCCAGCAAGTGGCCAAGGCCTACGATGCGATATGTACGCCAGATTTTTTTGGATTCAATGCAAATCTGCAGCTGCAATACCGAGGACGCTTCGATGCGGCTGGCAGGGGTGAGCCACCAGCTGATAACCCACGTGACTTGTTTAATGCCATGAAGCTAGTCGCAGAAACAGGTAAGGGGCCTGCTGAGCAGGTGGCGAGTATTGGATGTTCCATTAAATGGAAATTGATCGATTAAAATTAGTGGATTTAGATTGAGCCTTGAAGATAGCTTGGTAAGCGCTGGGTGCAGGCCGGCATGGATATGCTTCAAATTAAGCCATATTTCTTTGCTTTTTCAGTCAATTAAGGCATGGTTTTTGCGTGTAGCATGCTGGAATCTGGCAAAAGGCGACTTGAAATTGGATGCCTTAAATTAACTGTATAAGAGTTTATAGCTAACACATTGCATACACATACCATACATACTGTATTGGCCAAGCTAATCTCACTCACTAATGAGCGCGATGTGGCAGCGCTTGAGCTTTCGCTGGCGCAGGCGTTGTTTGATTTGATTGCTCCGGTAGAATCGGATGGCGCCAAGTCGGTAGTGATTTATCGGGTGGTAGATATCAGCAAGCAGATATTTTCCATGGTCGTTGTTGGTGAAAAATCCAAAGAGACTCATCTTTCCGTTCATTTGAAACAGGCGCTCAGCGACTGCTTTAAATCGGGCGTATGCCATTCCTATGAGCAAGAGGGTGAGTCAAGCGCAACACTCTATCCACTAACAAATGTTACCGGCCATGTGATGGCAATTATTGCCATTGAGGCTTCATTGTGTGATCCGCATTTGCATGAAACCATAGGCATGTTGCTGCAGATATACCAGAACTTCACCGGACTCATTAACGATAATGAGCATGACACGCTTACGGGCTTGCTCAATCGCAAGACCTTTGAGCACAAGGTTAACAAAGTGCTGGCGCATATGCACAAAGCCGCCAAGCGCAAGGATGACAAGCCCGGGCGTGTGCATTTTCTGGCAATTTTCGATATCGATCACTTTAAGAATGTGAACGATGAGTTTGGTCACCTGATTGGCGATGAAGTGCTACTCATGTTTTCGCAGTTGATGACGCAGACTTTTCGGGAAAAGGACTTGCTGTTCCGCTTTGGTGGGGAGGAGTTTGTTGTTGTGTTTGAATGTGCAAGCGTTGCAGATATCGAGTGTGTGCTCGACCGCTTCAGGGAAAAAGTCAGCAGCTTTGAATTTCCGCAAGTGGGCAAGGTGACCGTGAGTTCAGGCTACACCGAGATTTCAGCCTATGACGGATCCAGCCAGCTGATAGACCGCGCAGATCTGGCACTTTATTACGCAAAAAATAACGGTCGTAACCGGATTTGCTTTTATGAGCAGCTGATTGCCGACGGCGCCTTGCGGGAAAATAAAAAAGAAGGCGACGTCGAGCTGTTCTGATTGCTTTTGGTTATGGATTAAGTGCGGCCTGTATTTGCTATTAAGTCAAAACCCAATATTAATTATTCTTTAAATTTATCCAAATACCCCTTTCCACGTGTCATCGGTCTTGCTCAAAATCCTCAACTAAGCAATAATTCGGCTCTAACCCCTGATAAAACTAAGAATTAATTGCCATGATGTCGTTCGATAGCGCATCTGTGTCAATCCTGTATTTTAGGGGATTCCAGAACTGAATTTAGTATCCAGCTTGCATGCGCTAGGTTAATCACCAAGCCCAGTATGCGAGGCTAGGTGCCTTTTATGCTTTTATAGATTTGATGATAGGGAGATTGAAATGGCAACTCGTGTAGATTTAGCAAATGCCATCCGTGCGTTATCGATGGATGCAGTGCAAAAGGCTAATTCTGGCCACCCAGGCGCACCTATGGGTATGGCAGAAATCGCCGAAGTATTGTGGAACCATAACCTGAGCCACAACCCAAGCAACCCAAACTGGGCTAACCGTGACCGCTTCGTATTGTCTAACGGCCATGGCTCCATGCTGATTTATTCCTTGCTGCACCTGACTGGCTATGACGTCACCATGGACGATATAAAGTCTTTCCGTCAATTGCATTCCAAGTGTGCTGGTCACCCTGAATATCACTACGCGCCAGGCGTAGAAACCACTACTGGCCCTCTGGGTCAAGGTATCGCAAACGGCGTTGGTTTCGCTATGGCAGAAAAGCTGATGGCTAATCAGTTCAACAAGCCAGGCCATGACATCGTTGACCACTACACTTATGTGTTCCTGGGTGACGGTTGCATGATGGAAGGCGTTTCACATGAAGCCTGTGCACTGGCCGGTACTTGGGGTCTGGGCAAGCTAGTTGCATTCTGGGATGACAACGGCATCTCTATCGACGGCCATATTGAAGGCTGGTACACCGATGACACCGCAGGCCGCTTCACTGCCTACGGCTGGCATGTTCAATCAGTTGATGGTCATGATTCTGCTGCAATCCAAAAGGCAATCGAAGTTGCCAAGAGCGTTACTGACAAGCCATCTCTGATCTGCTGCAAGACCATCATTGGTAAGGGTTCTCCAAACAAATCCGGTAGCCATGACTGCCACGGCTCTGCACTGGGTGACGACGAAGTTGCTGCAACGCGTGCAGCTATCGGTTGGCCACATGAGCCGTTCACTGTACCTGCTGACGTCTACGCAGGTTGGGATGCCAAAGCTAAGGGCGCCGCTGCCGAAGCTGCATGGGATGCCAAGTTCGCCGCTTACGCTGCTGCATTCCCAGCTGAAGCTGCTGAATTCAAGCGTCGTATGGCAAATGGCTTGCCAGCTAACTGGAAGCAGGCAACTGATGCAATGATCGCTGCCACTAACGAAAAGGCTGAGGGTGTTGCAACTCGTAAAGCTTCACAAAACGTGATTGGTGCTCTGGCACCGGTTCTGCCAGAATTCCTCGGTGGCTCTGCTGACTTGACTGGTTCTAACCTGACCAGCACAGGCAGTTTTGTCCATGTTGATGCCAAGAAGCCAGGTAACTACATCTCTTACGGTGTACGTGAATTCGGTATGGCAGCCATCATGAACGGTGTAGCGCTGCACGGTGGCTTGCTGCCATTCGGCGGTACTTTCCACATGTTCTCTGACTACATGAAGAACGGCATGCGTATGTCTGCGCTGATGAAGCAACGTGTTGTTTACGTGCTGACTCATGACTCTATCGGTCAAGGCGAAGATGGCCCAACGCACCAACCAGTAGAAAACACTTCTGGTCTGCGTTACATCCCTAACATGAACGTATGGCGTCCAGGTAGTTCTACTGAGACTGCTGTTGCCTGGGTTGCCGCAGTTGAGCGTACCGATGGTCCATCCAGCCTGGTATTGAGCCGTCAAAACGTTGCCGGTATCAAGCATGACACAGCGCACTTCGACTTGATCCGCAAGGGTGGTTATGTGTTCTCTGACGTGGCTGGTAAGGCTGATGTTATCATCATCGCTAACGGTTCTGAGCTTGACCTGGCAGTGAAGGCTGCTGCTGAGTTGAATGCTGCCGGTACCAAGGTGCGCGTGGTTTCCATGCCATCTACCAACGTATTCGACAAGCAAGACAAGGCTTACCGTGACAGCGTGCTGACTCCAGGCGTGAAGCGTGTAGCGGTTGAGGCTGCTCATCCAGACTTCTGGCGTAAATATGTGGGTATCGAAGGCGCTGTAGTTGGCATCGAAACCTTTGGTGAGTCTGCACCAGGTGGCGTATTGCTCAAGCACTTCGGTTTCACTGTTGAAAACGTGGTCAACACTGTAAAATCAGTGCTGTAAGCGTGGCTTGATGTAAAAGCATCAAAATAAAGGCGCCGCAAGGTGCCTTTATTTTTTTAGCGCCTGTATTTTTTATTCGACACTTTTTGCTCTAAACTCTTTGCAGTAAACAACAGGGAAAATCAAATGACTATCAAGGTTGGTATTAATGGCTTCGGCCGTATCGGGCGCATGGTGTTCCGTGCAGCAATCAAGGATTTTACTGATATCGAGATTGTGGCCATTAACGACTTGCTGGAGCCTGATTACCTGGCTTATATGCTCAAGCATGACTCCGTACATGGGCGTTTCAAGGGCGATGTCTCGGTGAAGGACAATCATTTAGTGGTGAATGGCAAGACCATACGCCTCACTGCTGAGAGAGACCCGGCCAACCTGAAGTGGAACGAAGCTGGTGCCGACATCGTGATCGAGTGTACGGGCTTTTTCCTCACCGAAGAAACCTGCCAGAAGCATATTGATGCTGGCGCAAAAAAAGTGGTGCAATCGGCGCCGGGTAAAGACGACACACCGATGTTCGTCTACGGCGTGAATCATGACAGCTACAAGGGCGAGGCGATTGTCTCCGCTGCCTCCTGTACTACCAATGCGCTGGCTCCAGTGGCCAAGGTGCTCAATGACACATTCGGTATCAAACGCGGCCTGATGACCACGGTACATGCTGCCACCGCTACACAAAAGACGGTTGATGGTCCATCCAACAAGGATTGGCGAGGTGGTCGCGGCATTCTTGAAAATATCATTCCTTCTTCCACTGGCGCTGCCAAGGCCGTGGGTAAAGTGATCCCTGCATTAAATAAAAAACTTACCGGTATGGCATTCCGTGTACCAACCTCTGATGTATCTGTAGTTGACCTGACCTGTGAGCTCAACAAGGAGGCGACTTACGAGCAAATCAAGGCTGCCATGAAAGCAGCTTCTGAAAGTGGCCCGCTCAAAGGCGTGTTGGGCTACACCGAAGAAAAAGTGGTTTCTACCGATTTCCGTGGAGAAACTTGTCCCTCCGTGTTCGATGCTGACGCTGGTATTGCGCTGGATCCGACCTTTGTTAAGATCGTGGCCTGGTACGATAATGAATACGGCTATACCTGCAACCTGATGCGTCTGGTACAGCATATAGGCAAGTAGGATTAATGGCGTATTGAATTCACCAGTGAAAATAATTAAGGGTAAGCACAAATGGTCATATTGAAAAATAAATTGAATAATCAGTGGATAGGCAGTATTAGCGATGAGCAGCTACAGTTCATGATTGACGAACTTGAAGAGGAGTCCAATGAGGATCAGGACTATTGGCTGAACCTAACCATGATTGAAATGATGCAGGAAAAGGGTGCGGATAAGTCGCTAATCGATCTTCTTATGAGTGCATTGGGTGATCAAGAAGAGCTAGAGATTATCTGGTCTAAGAGTTAGGAGCGCGACATGTCTGCAATTATCAAAATGACCGATCTCGACCTCAAAGGCAAACGCGTGCTGATCCGTTCTGACCTGAATGTACCGGTCAAGGATGGCAAGGTCACTTCGGATGCCCGCATCACCGCCTCCATGGCGACGATAGAGTTTGCGCTCCAGGCTGGCGCAAAGGTGATGGTGACGTCACATCTGGGGCGTCCGGAAGAGGGTGTCTACTCTGAAGAAAACTCACTCAAGCCGGTAGCGGATGTGATTGCCGCTAAACTTGGCAAGCCGGTGCGCCTGTTGCGCGACTGGGTGGAGGGCGGTTTTGACGTAGCAGAAGGCGAGCTGGTGTTGCTGGAAAACTGTCGTTTCAATAAGGGTGAGAAAAAGAACCTGGATGAAACGGCACAAAAATATGCCAAGCTGTGTGACATATTCGTGATGGATGCTTTCGGCACTGCGCATCGTGCTGAGGCTTCGACTTACGGTGTGGCCAAATTCGCCCCGGTAGCTGCCGCGGGAATTTTGCTGATTGGTGAACTCGATGCGCTGACCAAGGCGTTGCTAAGCCCGGCAAGGCCGATGGTAGCAATCGTTGGCGGCTCCAAGGTGAGTACCAAGCTGACCGTGCTGGAAAGCCTGTCTGAAAAGGTGGATCAACTGGTAGTAGGCGGCGGTATTGCCAATACTTTTCTGAAGGCCACTGGTCATCAGATCGGCAACTCCTTGTGTGAGGATGATCTGATGCCAACTGCACTTGAGTTGATTGAAAAGATGTCCAAACGCGGTGCTGCCGTGCCTATCCCTGTTGATTTGGTATGCGGCAAGCATTTTGATGCAGCGGAGCCAGCGGTGCAGAAAAGCGCGGATGATGTCGAAGCCGATGACATGATTTTTGATATTGGCCCGAAATCAGCGGATGAATTAGTCGATATCATCATGAAAGCGGGTACAGTGGTATGGAATGGACCGCTAGGGGTGTTCGAATTTGACCAGTTTGGCGAGGGTACCAAAGCCATCGCGCTGGCCATTGCCAAGACCAAGGCATTTACCTTGGCGGGTGGTGGCGACACCATTGCGGCCATTCAGAAGTATGATATTTACGATCAGGTGTCCTATATATCTACAGCGGGGGGGGCTTTCCTTGAGTTTTTAGAAGGAAAGAAACTACCAGCAGTAGAGATTCTTGAGCAGCGCGGTCAAAGCTAACTTAAGCTTTGCGTGGGGTGCATGAATAAAAAAAGGACTCTTGGAGTCCTTTTTTTATGGGTTCTTTTTTTATTGCTTCTTTAGATGTTTGGACTGGGGGAAATGATGAGCTTACGTAAAACCAAGATAGTCGCCACACTGGGGCCGGCTACCAATAGCCCGGAAATGCTGCACCGGCTGATGGAAGCCGGTGTGGATGTCGTGCGTCTCAATTTCTCCCATGGCTCCGCGCAGGAGCATATTGAGCGTGCCCGGCTGATACGCGAGATCTCGAGTGAACGTCGCCGCTCAGTCGGTATTTTGTGCGACTTGCAGGGCCCCAAAATCCGTATAGGTAAATTTGCAGATGACAAAATTGCGCTAGCGCCTGGAGACAAGTTCATTCTGGATGCGAACTGCCCGCTAGGCGATCAACAGCGCGTGGGGCTGGATTACAAGACTCTGCCCAGCGAGGTCAATGAGGGCACGGTGCTGCTGCTGGATGATGGCCGTATCGTGATGCGCGTGGATAGCGTGGATGGCAACGAGATTTTCTGCACGATTATTATCGGCGGCGTACTTTCCAATAACAAAGGTATTAACCGCCAGGGTGGGGGGCTTTCTGCCGAAGCACTCACTACAAAAGACCGGGAGGATATCAAGACTGCCGCCGCACTGGGCGCCGACTATGTAGCGATTTCGTTTCCCAGGAGTGCGGCTGACGTAGAGCTGGCGCGCAGCCTGGTGCGCGAGGCTGGTGGCCATGCGCATATCGTGGCGAAAATTGAGCGCGCCGAAGCCATTGATGCACTGGAAGAAATCATCGATGCTTCCGACGTTATCATGGTGGCGCGTGGAGATTTGGGTGTGGAGGTCGGCGATGCTGCGGTGCCGGGCTTGCAAAAACGCATGATTCGTATTGCACGCGCAAAAAACAAGGTGGTCATTACGGCGACCCAGATGATGGAGTCCATGATCACCAGTCCCATCCCGACCCGGGCCGAGGTGTCGGATGTGGCTAACGCCGTGCTGGATGGCACCGATGCCGTCATGCTTTCCGCAGAAACGGCAGCAGGGCAATATCCTATCGAGACGGTGGCTGCGGTGCACCGCGTATGTATCGAGGCGGAAAAAGAGTATGAGGGTTTACCGCTCATCCAACGTGGCACCGACAAGTTCAGCAAAATCGATGAGTCCATCGCCATGGCCGCTGTCTATACCGCACAGCACTTGAATATCAAGGCGATTGCGGCATTAACGCAGTCTGGTAGTGCGGCATTGTGGATTTCGCGCTCCAATACCAGCGTGCCCATTTATGCGCTCTCC
>JBAZTJ010000108.1:0-8938 GCA_041662005.1 Candidatus Methylopumilus sp. | reverse complement strand
ACCATGACAGGCACCCCTGGCTCTATGCAGTCTGGCGGTGACATCTACACCTTTAACAGCATTGCCACATTCACAGCCACGCTGGATGCCACTAGCGGCATTTTTGATGTCTACCTGCGTGCAGCTACCCAAGGCAATATGCTGGCGGCTACCGCAACATTGAACGGTGTTAATGCCACTAGCGTGTTGGCATATAACAGCAATGCTTCACAAGGTATTGAGCAGGAGGTTTACTGGAAGTGGAGCAATGTTACTGCCGGTGACTTCTACACATTCCAGTTCAGTGCCGCGGCACCTCACGTGCTGCTTGACCAGGTCAGCCTGTCCACGGTAGCTGCAGCAGTACCGGAACCGGAAACCTACGCCATGTTGGTGGCAGGGCTTGGATTAATCGGCTTCATGCGTCGTAAGCATGCCCAGAAGCGCCCAACTACCGCCTAAATGGCCCCTCTCGTTACCGTCATCGGTAACGAGAGTTCAGACCACTAACTTAAGCGCATCCATAACAAACCACCATGAAACCACAGGACAAAATATCCCTGATTGCAATCTCGCTGGGGTGGCTGGCGATACTCCTTATGGTTGGGCCGAAATCAGCCCAGTCTGCAGAGACAAGCTCAGCAGATAATCCACAATCCATGCAAAAACCGGCACAGGATACAAGTAAACAAGGCAATCCCAAGGCGAATGCAAGCGAAGCGCAAAAAGAAATGGCATCCATACTGCCTGAAGTCAGCGTCAATGCAGCGAGCATCAAGGACACCAGCATAGACCCTACGCAATCCATCACCACCATCACGGCTAAAGACCTGGAGCGAACCCAGCCTGCCACCATTTTCGATGCGATACGCGATGTGCCGGGTGTAGGCGTCAGTGGCGGCCCACGGCCTAGCGGTATGACGTTCAATGTGCGCGGCTACACCGATAACGAGGATGTGGCTGTGAAAGTGGATGGCGTAAGCAAGGGATTCGAGAAATACCGCATGGGCGGCACATTTATCGAACCGGAGTTACTCAAATCCATAGAAGTACAACGCGGGCCGCAAATCACCAGCGGTGCTGGGTCGCTCGGAGGCACCATTATCGCCACTACCAAGGATGCCGCCGATCTGCTCAAGCCCGGGCAGAAGTACGGCGCACGCGCCAAATTCGGCTATGCCAACAATAACGACGAATACTCAAGATCGTACATGGTGTATGGCCGACCGCATGAGCGCATCGATATTCTCTATAACTATTCCAACCGCCAGTCTAACGACATCACGTTAGCGAATGGCTCGAAACTATCGACCTCAGCCATTCAATCCATTTCCAAGCTACTCAAGGTCAGCCTGTTCCCAACAGACAATCTTCAGCTGACTACCTCTATCGTGTCATTTCAGGATAGTGGTTTGCAACCATATGATGCGACTGGTAGTGGCCCCGCCAGCTTTGGCTATGTGATAAGAAGTATCGATGATTTAACCTGGTCTGAATCATTGCATTTCACCCCAGATAACCGCTGGATAGATTTGAAGGCCATATACGGGAGAGGCCATACTAATCTTTCTGATCGTATTCCACCGCAGCAAAATCCTGGCTCACCCAACAATCAAAGCAACCCATTATGTAATGGTCCGTTATTAAATGGAAATCCCATTAATTTTGCTTGTCGTGGAAATATAACAGACGCCTATGAGTACGAGACCGCCTCTGCAGATGTCTCAAATAAGGTACGTATATATGAAGGGGATTATTTTAAAGCTAACTTGCTAACCGGCTACCAATACGCCCAGAGCGAGCGTCACGTAACTCGGGTATCGGAAAACCCTACCTACAACAAACTCTTCTACCCGGATGGCTTCAACGCAGCTGCACCTCCCGGCACTAAAACCACCCATGCGGTTTATCTGCAACCACGCTTTGTGTTGGGTGCACTCAGCATTACCCCAGGCGTGCGTTGGGATAAAGTCACGGTAGAAGCTGCTGGCGGCACCGAAAAAATTCTGCAGCAAAATAATGAAGCAACCAAGGTTGAGTTCAACCAGCGCACCTATAGTCTGGGCCTGGCTTACGACATTATTTCCAAGAGACTAACCCTATTCAGTAATTATGGTCAGGGCTTTCGCCCACCGTTACTGGACGAGTACTTTAGCCAGGGTGGGTTTGGTAGCCGCTGCACTGCCTACAATATGCCTAGCGGCCCAGCCTCCGGCATTTGCGGCGGACTTTACAAACCGCAATTGTCTGAGTCTACCGAGGCTGGTATCAGTTATCAGAACCCGCACCTATTTAATTCTGCTGCCCAGTTAACCAGCAAATTCACTTTTTTCCACATCCATACTTCAAGGCTGTTGTATTCATTGGGAGAAACTACCGATGGCGAAATCGTGCAGCGTGGCAAGGAAACGCGCAACGGCATCGAGTTCGAGAACACCATGAGCTATGGCGTGGTGTATGGCAGGATGGCTTACTCTAGAACTGCAGGCGGCACTTCCACCGACCTCCGTACAAAACCTGACCCCACGGTATTCCCACCGCCTGACGAACTACTGTATACGCGACAAGGTAGCTTTCCACTGTACACGGTTCCCGGCAATGCCCTCAGCGTAACGCTGGGCGCGGATATCAGCAGCACGCTTAATATCAATGTCGGTTACCGCAAGGTATCAAGCCGCACCGTTGTGCTTTCGGGCGATATAGCTGATGGCAGCCTGGTATTTGGCAAACAGGACGGCTACGAGCTATTTAACGCCGGCATCCATTACCGCCCCACGCCCAACCTCGGCTTGCGGCTCATCGGCGAAAACCTTGCCAACAAGCAATACAACCTCGATGGCGGCTTTGGCGGGAGTATTGGCCTCCCCGCTCCGGGACGCAATCTCCGTTTTGTCGCAGAGCTAACCTATTAACCCCTCACGATCTTATTAACTTACCTAAGGAAACCACCATGTCACAGCTAGCCAACCACGAAGTGCAATATCAGGCGTTCCACGATATCAAGCAGGAGAGGAAGCTGCGTAACCGCGAGGCGGCGCAGGCATTAGGCATCAGTGAAGGCGAAGCAATCGCCAATGCTGTTGGGCGTGAGGCTATCCGCCTGCGTGGGCCATTTCACGAAATTATCGCAGCCGTACCCAAGCTTGGTCGAGTCATGGCACTCACGCGAAACGAAAGCACCGTGCACGAGAAAATCGGTAGTTACGAGAATGTTTCATACGATCATGTCGGCATGGTGCTTGGCCGGGACATTGATATGCGTATTTTCTACTCGCACTGGAAACATGGCTATGCAGTGACTGAGCAGCCTGAGAAAGGCACGCAACGCAGCCTGCAATTTTATGATGCCAGCGGCAGCGCTATCCATAAAATCCACCTCAAGGAATTTAGCAGCCTGGAAGGCTGGCAGTGGTTGATAGAAGCATTCGAGCACCCGGACCAATCACCGGGCCAAGCAGTTTCTCCATTACCAAAACTGGAACACACCAAACCGGACAGTGAAATTGATAGCCACGGTTTTGCCCATGCATGGCTCGCCATGAAAGATACCCATGACTTCTTCACGGTGCTCAGGAAATTTGGCGTAAGTCGTATCCAGGGTATGCATTTAGCGCCAGCCGGCTTTGCCGACCGTGCCAGTAACCGCGCTGTTAAAACCATGCTGGAAACCGCAGCTGCAGATGGCACCAGCATCATGTGCTTTGTCGGCAACCCGGGCAACATCCAGATTCATACCGGTCCAATCAAAAACGTAGTAGAAATGGGCACCTGGATTAACGTTATGGATGAAGGCTTTAACCTGCACATGCGTATGGATCTCATTGCGGAGAGCTGGATAGTCAAGAAACCGACTGACGATGGCATAGTAACCTCACTGGAGCTTTACGATGCCGATGGTGAGCTCATGGCACAGTTTTTTGGTGAGCGTAAACCAGGCAAGCCTGAGCTCGAGGCTTGGCGCAATATCGTTGCCGCTTTGCCATTGTTGGCTGAAGAGTAAGGGTATCCGTATGAACATCAACCTGTTTCTCTTCAGTGCTGCACTTGTGCTGACCAACCTGTCAGCACAAGCTGCGGAACGCCTGCTGACTGTGGGTGGAGCGGTGACTGAAATAGTGTATGCATTAGGCAAAGGCGATGAAATCATTGCCAGCGACATCACCAGCTACTACCCCGAGCAGGCGAACAAGCTGGCAAAAATCGGCTACATGCGTACGCTGTCAGCGGAGGGCCTGCTGTCTATGCGACCCAGCCTGATTATTGCCGATGCGGGTGCTGGGCCTCTCAATGTGCTGGAGCAGGTGCGCAATGCTGGCGTCAAGGTGATCCAGCTGCCGGAGGGCTATACCCCGGAACATGTCGCCGGCAATATCCGCCTGATAGGCAAGCAACTACAGGCCGCCAATACGGAAAAAGTGGCCTCGCAATACGAAGCTGCGTGGCGCAGCGTACATGCCAAAGTTGCCGACCTCAAGAATAGTCCACGCGTACTGTTTGTGCTGGACCACACAGGAAAAAGTCCGCAAGCTGCTGGTGACGAAACTGCGGCGAATGCCGTGATCAAACTGATACATGCGGATAACGTCATGGCCGGCCAGTTCAAAGGCTACAAACCGCTGACCGCAGAGTCCATGGTGGCCGCGGCACCTGAGGTCATTATCACCACCCATGAAGGCATACTGGCAAGCGGCGGCCTTGACCTGTTTCTGGATAAACCGGGCTTGCGCATGACCCCTGCCGGCAAGGCCAAGCGCGTCATCAGCATGGATTCGCTATTGCTGCTGGGCTTTACACCGCGCTTGCCGAGCCTCGTCGCAGAGCTGTCAAAAGCTGTCCGCCAACCATGAGTGCATCAACTACCATCCCCTTGCTTGCCCAATCTCATCCACTCGTTAATAGACGCAGCAGCATATTACTGTCGTTGTTTGTAGCACTCATCGCCACATTAATCCTGTCAGCGGGACTGGGGGCTGTAGATATTCCATCCTTGCAGGTGTTACAACTGCTTGCCGCCCCACCCTTTTCTGCTGCGTGGGATACCATTGCACCAGAACACATGCAGCAGGCGATGGTGCTATGGAATATACGCCTGCCCCGCTTGGGCCTAGGCATATTAACCGGCGCTGCGCTGGCGGTATCAGGCGCGGCGATGCAAGCCTTGTTGCGCAACCCGCTGGCGGAGCCCAGCCTGGTTGGGGTGTCAGGCGGAGCAGCAGTATTCGCAGCCATCGCCATTGTGCTGGGCGGCTCATGGATGGCAAGCCTGCAAAGCATTATTGGAGAGTTCGCTTTACCTGTATTCGCCTTTATCGGCAGCCTGGGCGTCACCATTTTCATCTTCGCCATCGCCACCCGCCAAGGCCGCACCTCAGTAGCCCTGATGCTGCTCGCCGGCATAGCCATCGGTTCGCTATGTATCGCCTTGATCGGCCTGCTAACCTTTGTCGCCACCGACGTGCAAATGCGTAGCCTCAACTTCTGGTCACTAGGCAGCCTGGGGGCCGCCACCTGGCCCATGGTGGGTATGGTCACCTGCCTGTCCGGCATCCCGGTGGCGATTCTGCTCCGGCAAGCAGGCGCACTCAATACGCTGGCACTGGGTGAAGTACAGGCACAACTGCTGGGCGTATCCATGCGCAGGCTCAACCGACTATGCATCAGCTGCATCGCCCTCTCCGTAGGTGCTGTGGTCTCGGTCACCGGCATCATCGGCTTTGTCGGGTTGGTCGCACCACACCTGGTTCGGTTGGCCTGCGGACCAGATCAACGCCTGCTAATGCCAGCCAGCGCACTGGTCGGCGCAATATTGGTGTTGCTGTCAGATCTATTGGCCCGCACCATCGCCAGCCCGGTGGAAATCCCGGTGGGGATAGTCACCGCCCTGCTTGGCGTGCCTTTCTTCCTGGTGCTGTTATTTCGCATGCGTCGCAGGATAGGCCTTTAACCGTTTAAGGAGAATAGCAATGCTTGAGATCAATAATGTCAGCCTGTCGATAGGCCATCGCTGGCTGGTGGATGGCATCAGCTTCAATGTGCTTCCTGGAGAGGTGGTAACCATTTGCGGGCCTAACGGCGCTGGCAAAAGCTCACTGATGCGTTTAATTAGCGGCGAGCTGCCACCCAGCAGTGGCAATGTCAGCTGGCATGGTAAACCGATTGCACAATGGAATATGCTTACATTGGCGCGTCACCGTACCCTGTTGCAGCAGCGTTGTGATGTCAGCTTTGATTACACTGCGCTGGAAGTTATCTTGCTTGGTCGCCACCCTCACCACCTGGGGGCCACTCGCCCACTGGATGTCAGGATTGCCGAAGCCGCCCTGGCGGAAGTGGATGCCAGTCACCTTGCCGGGAACATCTACACTACGCTTTCTGGTGGCGAACAGGCCCGCGTACAGATGGCACGGGTACTAGCGCAGATATGGGAGTCATCCGAGACGCCAAGATTATTGTTACTGGATGAACCGACTGCCGCCCTCGATCCACGTCAGCAGCACCGCATTCTGAGCATTGCCAGGGCATGGGCTGAAAAAGGCGATGTGGCGGTAGTTGCCATCGTGCACGACCTGAATCTGGCATCGCTGTATGCTGACCGAATTGCCCTGCTCAAGGATGGAAAATTGCAAATCATTGATAATGTGCAAGCGGTAGTGACACCAGAGGCGATAGAAACCTGCTTCGACCTGCCTTGTGTATTACTGGAGCATCCGGATGGTGGCACACCTGTCATGGTGGCTAGACGTGGCCTAGGAAATCAATAAAATAAGTAAAAACCAGCAAGGACCTGAAATGAATAGCAATTTGAAAACGATTGAAATCAAAGCATTCGTCCCCGCCAAAGACTTTGCTCTATCCCAGCAGTTTTACCAGGATATAGGCTTCGAAAAGAGATCAGAAGGCGGCGGCGTGGCTTACTTTTGCTTTGAGCACTGTGCGTTTTTATTGCAGGATTACTACGTAAAAACCTATGCCGATAACTTCATGATGCACCTGCTGGTAGCCGATGTAGATGCATGGCATAAACAGGTTACAGATGCCAATATCGCCGAAAAATATGGCAGCAGGGTTTCAGAGGTGACTGTGCAGCCGTGGAAAATGCGCAATTTTACTTTTGATGATCCGGCTGGTGTGCTTTGGCGGATAGGCGAGAATATTTAGTCAAATTCACCTGCCCTGAGAGGCAATACCCGTAAAGGGCATCCTACATGCTATGGGCAAATCGTGTCTGACCCCATTTACTCTGATAGTCTCCCAAACTGATCAAGTTATTTTAAATAGCACATTTCTGACTCTGGGGTTAAAAGCATGTTGCGCCTTGCGCAAGCCTTTGCACCTGGGCCAAGTAAGTCTTTAAAGTACTTTCCACTTGCCATGTCTTTGCATTCTGTAATTTGATTTACTTTGTTAATGTACTTATTGGGAATAACATCATCAGCAGCTTGCGCCCAGCTGAGCAATTGGTTGCTCAAACCAAGGTTTACTAGCAGAAACGACGAAGCCTCTTTCCCGTCAACGATGAGTTCGCCGTCAATCTTACTCTCATCTAAATACTGTTTTCCAAGATATAAGACATCTTCCTTTCCATCCCGGAAGATGAAATGAATTTCTATCTCTACTATTGGGATGAACACTTCGTTTTCTGGAACCTGCTTTGCCTTAAACTCGTCAAAAGATTTGAGAAGTTCAGTAATCTTTGCTGAGTCGTTACTTGAATAACTGCAGTTATATTGAGGAAACTTTTTTATAAAATCATATGGTCTCGCGCCAATTGATACCATAACTGTTTTTATACTTTGACTACTTTTAAGCCGGCCATCCAATCGACTCAACTCAATTGCATACACTGGGTTGCAGAAAATAATGGTCACTACTATAGCAACTAGTACTTTAGGTAGTTTTAAAGTCAAATTTTGTAAAGTAAAATTCACGTTAATTCAAAGTTTTCTAATAGAATTATATTATTTAGGTCTTCGTTCAACTTAAATCCGAATGGGTCAGACATGGTTATTCAATCCAAATCATCGTCGCCATCCGCCCCGTTGCCCCATCCCGTCTGAACGAGAAAAAACGCGCTTCATCGGTATAAGTACACAAGCCACCGCCATAAATCTGCGTCACACCCAGCTTGTTTAAGCGCTGCCTTGCCAACTGGTAGATATCTCCCAGCCATTTGCCTTTTCCATGCGCTACAAAAGCCTCAGCCGCTTTTGCATCATGCTGGATATAAGCATCGCGCACATCATCACTCACTTCAAAAGCACTTGGGCCTATGGCCGGGCCTAGCCACGCCAATAACTGTGCATGTGGCGACTGCATGGTGTTGACGGATGCCTCAATTACGCCGTCCAGCAAGCCTTTCCAGCCGGCATGGATAGCGGCGACTTCTGTGCCAGCAGCATCGCATAACAGCACCGGCAAACAGTCGGCTGTCATTACGGCGCAGACGGCTCCTTTGTGGTCGGTATATGAAGCATCCGCTTGGGGTAAGCAACTGGCGGTAGCAGCGTTGACCACAGTGAGGCCATGCACTTGCTCAAGCCATAAAGGCTCACTAGGCACATAGGGGTTGAGTAACTGACGGTTTGCGGCAACAGTCATGGCGTCATCGCTGACATGGCCGCCAAGGTTCAGCGTGTGGTAAGGCGCTACGCCGAGCCCACCGTTGCGTGTGGTCTGCAATGATTTAACATGGGCTGGGGCTGGCCAATCCGGGAATATGAGGTCGTCTTTACTCAACATCATCATCATCCTCCATAAAGTCGTCTTCGTCCTCCAGCATGTCCTCGTCAGATAAGTAGGGCTCGGTACTGAATTCGAATGGCTCATTCACTGCAGCAACTTCAACCCGCATGGCTTCCAGCAGGGTTTTCATATCCTGAGCCAGCTCGATTTGCCACTCCATGAACTGCTCGGTATGTGGATGGATCAAACCCAGCTTAATCGCATGCAAAGCCTGGCG
>JBAZTJ010000107.1:0-8949 GCA_041662005.1 Candidatus Methylopumilus sp. | reverse complement strand
CGCCGTTCATTGGGATGGATGTCATGGGTAGTGTTCCTATTTGCTGAGAAAGCCGGTGAATTGAAAGCCAGCCAGAATGAATCCGGCCGTCATCAGGACGAAATTGCCGGTGGCGGCATGCCGTACAAAGCTGGTGGTGCTGCGCCAGTAGCGCATGGCGATCAGGATCATGCTCAGAGCGAGCAACTGGCCGATCTCCACACCGACATTGAAGGCAATCATGTTCGGCACCAGGCCATCGGCGG
Source organism: Candidatus Methylopumilus sp. (assembly GCA_041662005.1). Classification (GTDB taxonomy): domain Bacteria; phylum Pseudomonadota; class Gammaproteobacteria; order Burkholderiales; family Methylophilaceae; genus DATHXC01. The sequence continues at coordinate 8,704 of JBAZTJ010000107.1, read as the reverse complement.
ACAGGGCAAAGTCCTGCAGCTTGGTGGCTAGGCCGAGACCATGGAAGAAACCGAAGATCAGCACAGCCGCCCGCTTGTTCGGCTGCACCCCAACGACGCTCTTGAAACCGCCCAGGTTATCGAAAGCGCGGTACACGATGGACAAGCCGATAATTGCATCGACAAAATAAGCATTGATGTGCCAGCCGTTGATCACGCCCAGCAGCAAGGTAGTGCTGTGGCCAATGGCAAACAGCGTCACGTACAGGCCAATATCCTTCATGCGATACAAGAAGAAGATTACGCCGCACAAAAACAGCAAATGATCGTAGCCGGTGACCATGTGCTTGGCCCCCAGATAGATGTAAGGCAGGATTTGCATGCCACTGCTGGCCTGCAGAAAACCTTTGTCCGACTCGGAAACACCGTGCGCCGCCGCGATGGCGGCGCACAGCCACAGCAAGGTGCCGGTCAGCCAGCTCCACCGGGCGCCAAGGCCCGGCTTGTTCGTCATCAATTTCACGTAGTGCTCCTGTTAAAAGCCATGGCGTCGGGCGACGCCTGGAAAAATGCCTTATTCATGCTCCATATCCCAGACTACATGCGCATCGACCAAGACCCCGTAATACGCACGCGCCGCAGCGATACGCGCTGCCAGGGCATTTTGCTCGGCAGTGGTTGCCTGGCGCCGCGCCGTCAATAGCGTAGGCAAATCGGTCTCGCCCAAGGTGTAGGCGCGTTGCAGCAGTCGAGCGTTGTCGCGCATGTCCGCCGCGCCCGCTTCGGCCACCTGCCAGCCTTCCTGTGCGCCTTGCGCGGAAGCCATCGCCACGGCGATGAGCCCGTCAAGAGCACGTCGCTTCAGCGCGACTTCATGCTGGGACACCGCCATCGCTTGGGCGGCTCGCCCATCGCGCCCGGCCCGCTGCGCTCCAGGCAAGGGGATGCTGAACATGATGCCGGTGATGCGCTCACGTCCACCCACTTCCGATGCCGTGTACAGGCCAACGGTTGGGTCTGGCGTGCGTTCGGCGCGCATGCGCGCGCTGACGGCTTGTGCCTTGAGCAATTGCGCCTCGGTAATTTTGAGTTCATCACTCTGTGCCAGGATCCGTTCACGCCAGAACGTAGGCGACTCGGCAAGCGGCAGCGAGGATGGCAAGGTGGCTAACACGCGGGGGAAGCCCGGAAAACGCGCATGCAGGCGCGCCCACGCAACAGCAGCCGCCGTTTTGGCTTCAATACCGAGGCGTTGCTGGTCGGCCAGGTCGCCACGCGCCAGGCCGGCATCGAGTGCGGCGGCATCGCCAGCCTTGACGCGCTTGTTAACTGCTGCCAAATTGTCGCTGGCCGCCTGCTGGTGCTCAGCTGCCAATACCAGTGCCTGCTCCGCGTGCGCCCAGTCCAACCACAGCCCCAGCAGTTCTCGGGCGGTCTCGTGCAAGGCCTCGCCATAGCGTGCGTCACCCTCGTCCAGCAGCGCCTGGCTGATGCGACGATCGGCACTGGCCTTGGCCGGCAGGCGCAGCGTGCGTTCTATGCCCGCATTCCACTCCTTATAATGGGGGCCGGCTTCCACGGTACGCCGCTGGGCCGTGACCTTGGCGGTCCACTCATAAGGCGAGTCTTGCGCAAGCGCGGCATCCTGGCGTAACATCTCGCGCCCGGCACGGGCGGCGGCCACCTCCGGATCCTGATCCAGCAAGGGACGGACTATCGCTGTTGGCGGCAATCCGGGCGCAGGCGGGAGAGGAGCGGCTTGGACCGCACCAGTTGCCAGCGCAATGAGTAATCCATACTTCATAGCAGCTCCCCCGCTTCGGTAATGGGGGTGAGCCAATAGCGCACACCGCCGCCCTGCAAGACTTGGCGCAGCATAGTCAGCACCTTTTCCCGATGCGCTTCCGGCAAAAGTGCATCGATGCGCGTCATTTTGGCTAGGCCAAGCACTTGCTCGGTGGCGCTGAGCCGGTCGTGCGCCAGGCCGTGCGCGGCGGCCGCCGTACTGGTAAAAAGCGAAATTTCACTGCTCATCAGCAGCGTGTCGAGCACGCGCTCTTCCAGCGCCGGAGAACACAGCAAGGTTAAACACAGTTCAGTCATGGGGTTTCTCCTGCTTCGCCACGGCGAAGCGCAAATAAAGAATGGGCAACAACAGCAGAGTCAAGGCAGTCGCCGTGATCAAGCCGCCTATCACCACAATGGCCAAGGGGCGCTGGATTTCCGAGCCCGGCCCGCTGGCGAACAGCAGCGGGATCAGACCAAAGGCCGTAATCGAGGCGGTCATCATCACGGGGCGCAGGCGGCGGCGCGCCCCCTGCACCACAAGCTCTGCCATGGCCATGCCTTCGGCACGCAGCTGATTGAAGTAACTGACCAGAACGATTCCATTGAGCACCGTAATACCCAGCAAGGCGATAAAGCCCACCGATGCCGGCACGGACAGATACTCACCCGTGGCCCACAAGGCAACGATGCCGCCCACCAAGGCGAACGGGATGATCGACAGAATCAGCAGCGCCTGGCGTACCGAGCGGAAGGTGGAAAACAACACGATAAAGATCAGTCCCAAGGCCACCGGAACGACCACGCCCAGGCGCGCGGCCGCACGCTGCTGGTTCTCGAACTGGCCGCCCCAGGTGATGCGGTAGCCGGTCGGCAAGGCAAGGGTCTTGGCGACGCTGGCCTTGGCCTCGTTGACGAAGCCCACCAGGTCGCGCCCGCTGACATTGGCAATCACCACGCTGTAGCGGCTGCCCATCTCGCGGTCGATCTTGACCGGTCCTTCGGCGCGTTCCAGCTTCGCCACAGTGCTGAGCGGCACGCTGCTGCCATCCTTGGCGGTGATGCGTACGGCGGCGAAATCCGTCGGCGACAGGCGGATGGACTCGTCGGCGCGCAAGACGATCGGTGTTCGGCGGTTGCCCTCGACCGCATGCCCGGCCTGCTGGCCTTCGATCTGCACCCGCAACGCATCCTGGATTTCCTCGACGCTCAAGCCCAGCCGGCCCGCCTGCAGGCGGTCGACCGCCACCCGCAGGTATTGCACGCCATCGTTTTGCACCGTGTACACATCCTGATTGCCCGGTATGGTTTTCAGCACGCTTTCCACCTGCGACGCGAATTGGTTTAGTTGCGCCAGGTCGGGACCGAAGATTTTCACGGCGATATCGCCGCGCACGCCAATAATCATCTCGCTCACGCGCATTTCGATCGGTTGCGTAAAACTGTATTTAATGCCCGGCAGCTGGTCGAGTACCTTGCGGATCTCGTCCATCAGCGCTTCCTTGCCCTTCATCCGCCATTCGCCGCGTGGCTTGAGCAAGAGATAGGTGTCGGTTTGATTCAAACCCATCGGGTCGAGGCCGATCTCGTCAGAGCCCGCACGCGCCACCACGCCCGTCACTTCCGGCAGCGCCTGCATCAGGGCCTGATGAATCTTGAGGTCCAGTGCAGCGCTTTGCTCCAGGCTGACGGAAGGCAGCTTTTCGATGCCGACAATCAGGTCGCCCTCATCCATGGTTGGCATGAACGTCTTGCCCACCTGTGTGTAGAGCAAGCCCGCGCCGAGTAGCATGACTGCGGCGCCGATAGCAACCACCCGTTGCCGGCGCATGCTCCAGGCCAGCACGGGTTCGTACCAGATCAGCAGCTTGCGCGGCAACCAGGGTTCCTGATGCGCTACGTCGCGTAGCAGATACGAGGCCAGCACGGGAATGACGGTCAACGACAGCAGCAGCGAGCCTGCCAGTGCAAAGACGATGGCCAGGGCGACCGGGGCAAAGAATTTGCCTTCCAGATCCTGCAAGGTCAGCAGCGGCAAAAAGACCGTGATAATGATGACGATGCCGGAAGTGACCGGGACGGCCACTTCGCGCACCGCCCGGTATATCGTATGCAGGCGCGGCAACTTGCCCGCCGTCGGGTCGTGCGCCAGCCTTTGGACGATGTTTTCCACCACCACCACAGCCGCATCGACCAGCATGCCGATGGCAATGGCCAAGCCGCCCAGACTCATCAGATTGGCCGACATATTGAAGCCGCGCATGAGAATGAAGGTGATCAGCGCCGCCAGCGGCAAGACCAGTGCTACTGTGAGAGCCGCGCGCATGTTTCCGAGGAACAGGACCAGGAGGACGACGACAATCACCGTTGCCTCCAGCAGCGCCGACGAGACGGCGCCCACGGCTTTCGAAACGAGCTCGGCCCGGTCATAGAAAACATTCAGGGTGACGCCCTTGGGCAAGGTCGGCTGGATCTCGCCGAGCTTCTTGCGCACACCCTCAACCACTTGCTGCGCATTGGCGCCGGCAAGAGCCAGCACCAGTCCCTGCACCGCCTCCCCTTTGCCGCTCTGGGTGACGACGCCATAGCGTGTCAGCGAGCCGATACGCACGTCGGCCAGTGCGCCCACGCGTAGCGGCGCCCCGTTTTGCACCGTGACGACGACCGCGCGCAGATCATCGAGGCTGGTGATGCTGCCCTCGCTACGCACGAGTAGTACTTCATCGCCTTCACCCAGGCGTCCGGCACCGTCGTTGCGGTTGTTGGCACGGATGGCCTCGCTCAACTGCGCCAGGGTGACACCGCCTGCCGCCATGGCCAGTGGATTGGGCACGACCTCGAAGGCGCGCACGACACCGCCCAGGGCATTCACATCGGCCACGCCGGGCACCGTGCGCAAGGCGGGCCGGATCACCCAGTCGAGCAAGCTGCGGCGCTCGGCCAGGGAAAGACCGCCGCCCTCGATGGTAAACATGAACATTTCCCCGAGCGGCGTGGTAACCGGCGCCATGCCGCCGCTGATGCCACTCGGCAAGCTGTCCGTGATGCCGGCCAGCCGCTCACTGACTTGCTGGCGTGCCCAGAAGATATCGGTGCCGTCCTGAAAGTCGATGGTTACGTCGGCTAGGCCGTATTTCGTCACCGACCGCAGGACCTTGGTCTTCGGAATGCCCAGCATTTCAACTTCAACCGGCACCGCAATACGGCTTTCCACCTCTTCCGGCGTCATGCCGGGGGCTTTCATGATGATCTTGACCTGTGTACTGGAAACATCAGGAAAGGCATCGATGGGCAGCTGCTTGAACGCATACCACCCGGCGCCGCCCAGCATCAGCGCTGCGAGCAGGACAAACAGGCGTTGCGAGAGGCATGCCTGGATCAGGCGGGCGAGCATCAGCTGCCCCCTTTCTCGCCCAGCCAGGAGCCTTTCAGGGCCACAACACCGGAGACGGCAATTTTCTCACCGGCCTTGAGCATGCCGGACACCCGCACGCGCTGCCCTGCGCTACTGACGACGGCGACCGGACGCGCTTCAAAACCGTCCTTGGAGTGCACAAATACATAGGCTTGCTTGCCGTCGTGCGCCAGCGCGGCCAGTGGCACGTCCCAGGCGGCCGTATTGGCGCCCAGTGGCAATTGCACTGTGACCATTTCGCCGGGCCGCAAGCCGCTGGTGCCGGCATCGAGTTCCGCGCGGATGGCGACCGTCTGGCTGCCTGGCGCGACGACGGGGCTGATACTGACGATGCGTGCCTTGCTGTTGCGCCCCTCGACCTGCAGGGTACCGCCTACGCGCCAGGCCGCAGATTGCGCTGCGGGCGCCTGGATTTCCAGTGCCAGGCGATCGAGTTGCGTCAGATGCAGCAAGGCTGTGGCAGGATCGATGCGCTGGCCTGGTTTGACTTCGATCTGGGTCACGATGCCGGCCTGGGTGGCCGTCAGCGTCACTCCATCCTCCAGCTTGCCGCTGGCAATAATGCGCTCAATTGCCTGCGCCGGCAGACCGGCCAGGCGCAGCGCAGCTTTAGCCTGCCGCAATGTCGCTTCGCTGTCCTGCAGCGCCGTCTGCGCTTCCTGTACGCGGCGCTGGGCGATGATGCCTTCATCGAACAAGGCGCGTTCGCGCTGCGCAGTCTGGCGGGCCAGGCCGGCCCGGCTCGCAGCTTGCAGCAATTGCAATTGCAAAGGCCCGAGTTCCTGGCTCACCAGGCGCAGCAATGGTGCGCCGCGCTTGACTACCTGGTTCGGTTGTACGTACAACTGCACCGCCAGGCCCGTCACAGGCGAGCTGACAATCTGTTCGCCACTGGCGGGCAACGTGACTTGTGCAGGCAGGCTCAGCACGACCAACTCGGCATCGCGCTGCAATGCCCGCACTTGAATATCGAGGGCTTTCATCTGCTGTTCCGTGACAGCAAATTTGGCCGAACGCTCCGCAGCGGACGACGGAAGGCACAATGCCAGCGCAAGCGCCAGACATAGGGGCGAGAGTATTTCTCTTGTTTTCATGATTCTTTCCTGAATGAGACAGACAGGGCTACCGGGTAATCGAGGCCATGGCCCGCAGGCCAGGCACGCCAACGCTCCCCAGACGCGCCAGAGTGGCGGCTGTGAAGGAAGGCAGCAAAAGGTAAAAGATGCAACGAGGACAGAGACGCACGGCGCATCAGGGCGCGCGTCTACTCCGGCAGATGCTGGATGGGGAGCGCAGGCTCCCCGTCTTGCAGACGGAGTTAGGCTGTCAGCGCGTCGCTACAAGGCGGGCGGAACGGTGGGTCGTACGACGGCAGCGGCAAACGCAGGGTGACAAATTGCGGCGGGACATTGGCGTCCGCAGCCAGCATGGAAAAACCACCGAAGGCGGTATCCGGGAAAAACTGAAGGTGGTCGACGGCGTGCAAGGCCTGGTGTCCGGACTTGCTGGGCACCTCATTGTTGCGATTATCATGATCGCCGTCGTCGCTGTGGCCCAGGTGAGCGTGCTCATGCTCACCGGCATCCTGGTCAAGTTGGCCGATATGCGCCATCTCATGTGCCAGGCGAACGCTGCTCCCCGTCCATGCGCCACTATTCGTCATGAACATGACGAACAGAAAAAAAGCGAGGTAATGGGAGAGTGACTTGCGCATGCCGCGAATGTATCACGCCTGCGACGACTTTGCGAGGCCTACTTATCGGTGAAAAAGTTCACCAAAAGTATTAAGGAAGCGTCCCAGAAGATGGGAAATAATCACCCTAAGCTATTTTAGAGCGACTCAGTGCCAGCTAAGTCAGCGTACGTAGTCTCTCCATTGCGCAAATACCTGCGTTCTTTTTGGAGAAGCACTATGCATCGCTACAGCAAACTTTCCCTACTGGTTGCCACCATAACCACTGCGGGCACCGTCGCCTATGGTGCCCAAGGTGGTATGGAAAACGAAGCAATGGCCATTACAAAGGCCAAAATCCCGCTTGCACAAGCTGTCACCACTGCCGAGCAACACGCCAACGGCAAGGCTACACGCGCCGAGTATGAGAACTCGAAGCAAGGATGGGTCTATGACGTGGAAGTCGTCAGTGGGGCCAAGGTCTTTGATGTCAAGGTCGACGCTGACAAGGGCACGGTCATTTCGTCCGCTGAAGACAAAGCGGATCGCGATGACGATCACGACAAACAAGACTGACTACACGCCAGTACGATCGGGGCATCCCCGTGTGGAGATCCGACCACGGGGATGCTATCGGAGACTGCAATTACGCACTATTTCTCTAGCCGAATGCCCCAGAACACCCAAGCACGCTGCTGCTAACCTTAGCCACCTTTTTCGCTGAGTATGCCATTTGAGGGCTACCGGCCATCATCGGGTTCGGTGGATACGTAAATGATTGCATCTATGACTGAGCTAAGTTTGTCTGGCAATACTTGTATCAAAACCCATACGCTTTGGACGGAGATAACTCTATGAATGCGCTGGCTACACATCCCACATCAAATTGGCTAAACAAAGTCCCCGACGTTACCCTCACGTTCTGGATCATCAAGATTATGTCCACGACGGTCGGAGAAACCGGAGCCGACTTTCTGGCCGTCAACGCAGGCTTCGGCCAAGGCGTAACCCACGCAATAATGGGTGCACTGTTGGCTATTGCCCTATTCATGCAGTTACGCACGCGCCGCTACACACCCTGGATTTACTGGCTCACAGTTGTTCTGGTCAGTGTAGTTGGTACCCTGATTACTGACCTGCTCACCGATGGACTAGGCGTGAGCCTGTATGTCAGCACGTCAGCATTTGCCGTGGCGCTGGCAGGGATTTTTGCGGTTTGGTTTTGGGTGGAACGTACTTTGTCCATCCATGAAATTTTCACACGGCGCAGGGAGTTGTTTTACTGGTCTGCCATCCTCTGCACGTTTGCACTGGGTACGGCGGCAGGTGACTTGGCGACCGAAGCGCTCGGTCTGGGCTTCACATGGGGGGCGATGTCATTCGGCATATTGATCGCTATCACCTATGCGGTATGGCGAATGGGCGGCAACGCCGTTCTGACCTTCTGGATAGGCTACATCCTGACTCGCCCCTTCGGTGCCGCACTTGGCGACCTGCTGACGCAGGCCAAGGCCTATGGGGGCCTCGGCATGGGTGCCATGTGGACCAGTGCTCTATTCCTGACCGTGATCGTGATACTGGTGGTCGTCGCGCAGTTTAGCGTTGGCAATCGCATGAATACACAAGCCGTCGAATAAAGTCTATCTAATAACTCAAGGAAAAAACATGCGCCATTTGCATTCGATGACTCACTCCGTTGCCACTCTATCTGCCATCGCCCTCTTGGCCCTTGCTAATGGCTGCTCAAAGTCCACCAGCACCGGTACGGCAGGCCCTGTTTCATTTAAAACAAGTCAGGCTACTTCTGCACCGCAGGCAAAGACTGCATCCAAGCTGGGGAATCTGTCAGCGTT
>JBAZTJ010000106.1:0-9128 GCA_041662005.1 Candidatus Methylopumilus sp. | reverse complement strand
CAGTTAGAAGTGGTGATCGTCGGCGCTGGAGCTACAGGTGTGGAGTTAGCGGCTGAGTTGCATAACACTACGCGGGAATTGGCAGCTTATGGCTTGGATAAGATAGATGCTGACCGGGATGTCAAAATTTCGCTTATTGAGGCAACAGACCGTGTTTTACCCGCATTGCCACCTACGCTGTCACATGCTGTCGATCTTGAGCTCAGAAAGTTGCGTGTGCATGTCTATACAGGTGAACGTGTCACCGAGGTGACAGAAAAAGGCATATATACGCATAGTGGTCGGTTTATTCCATCCGCCTTGGTGGTTTGGGCGGCAGGAATCAAAGCACCGGATTTTTTGAGCAATCTGGATGGGTTGGAAGCCAACCGCATTAATCAGCTGGTAGTGAAGCGCACATTACAAACTACCCTGGATGAAGATGTTTTTGCATTCGGCGATTGTGCTGCCTGCCCTTGGCCTGGCCATGATGGCAATGTACCACCGCGAGCACAGTCAGCGCATCAGCAAGCCTCTATGCTGGTTAAAACAGTCAAGAACCGGTTGACAGGAAAATCGCTACCGGAATATACCTATCGAGATTACGGCTCGTTGGTCAATCTGGGACGCTACTCGACAGTGGGTAGCTTAATGGGCTCAATTACTGGTGGCAGTTTGTTTATCGAGGGCCTGTTTGCGCGGTTTATGTACCAGTCTTTGTATCAAATGCATTTGATGTCCTTGCATGGCTTTCCAACTGTCTTTTTGCAGACATTAGCGCGGTTGATCACCAGACGTACTGAACCACAGGTGAAATTGCATTAGCAATTGAATTGGTAAGTAAAGCTGGAATTCCAGGCGCGATAATAAAAAGCCCAGTTAATTGCTGGGCTTTTTATTATCGATTGATACGATAGAGTTTATATATTCCGCTCATGCTCAAGCTTACAAATATACCAAAAGCAATCATGATGATATTGATGGAAAGCTCTGCTTTTACCATCATGGTATAAGTACCTATCAGCAATAGTATGCCTAAGTTTTCATTAAAGTTTTGCACGGCAATAGAATGACCGGCGCCAATTAATATATGCCCACGGTGTTGTAGCAGTGCATTTAGGGGCACTACGAAAAAGCCGCTTAAAACCCCGATAATGAATAGTAGGGCACAGGCAATACGCCAGTCATGGACCAATACCATTGCCATCACCAGGAAGCCCATAAGAATGCCTGCAGGCAGCACTTTCAGTGAGTCCTCGAGCTTGATGTAGCGGGCAGCAAAGATAGAGCCTACGGCAATGCCCACTGCCACCACCATAATCAACAGATTGGCCTGATCCAGTTGGTAGCCTAGGGTTACTTTTGACCAATCAATTACTATGAACTGCAAGGTTGCCCCCGCGCCCCAGAACAGTGTAGTGACAGCCAGTGAAATCTGGCCACTACCATCTTTCCACAAGGCTTTAAATGAATGCCAGAAATCACGCAGCATAAATACTGGGTTCTTCTTTTTAAGCTTGTGATCGATTGGAAGCGTGGGGATGTACATATTGAAACCGGCAGCGGCCATATACAGCGCGGTAATGACTACCAAGGCCAGGTGAGGGTCAAAGCTGGCAAGCTTTCCGCCCAGAAAGGCACCCAGAATGATGGCCATGACGGTAGAGCCTTCCATCCAACCATTGGCTTTTACCAGCATATTATGTGGGAGATACTCAGTCAGAATGCCATATTTTGCCGGGGAGTAGGCTGCAGCCCCTATGCCGACGATGCCATATGCCAGTAATGGTGGTGCGCCAACCATCATGGCTATGCTTCCGGAAAACTTGATGGCGTTGGAAACAAACATCACCCGGCCCTTGGGGTAAGCATCGGCAAATGACCCGACGAAAGGCGCAAGAACGATATACGAGAGCACAAAGAACCACTTGAGGAGTGGCGTGAACCAATCCGGTGAGCTCATCTGCTGTAGTAAGGCAATGGCAGCAAACAGCAGTGCGTTATCTGCTAGCGCAGAGATAAACTGCGCTAGCAGGATAGTGTAGAAGCCTAGATTCATTGCATTGTCACACCAGAAAGCAGGTGTTTATCTCGTCCCGTTTAAATTGCCTGAGTTATTGTTATATTAAATAATTTTTACAGAGCTTCAGCTGCAAAGTCTGCAAGACGCGAGCGCTCACCACGAACAAGCGTGACATGCCCATTATGCTCCCAGCCTTTAAATCTATCGACTACATAAGTCAATCCTGAGCTGCCTTCAGTTAAATATGGCGTATCAATTTGTGCAATATTTCCCAGGCAAACCACTTTGGTGCCAGGGCCGGCACGGGTAATCAGCGTTTTCATTTGCTTGGGCGTCAGGTTTTGCGCTTCATCAATAATGAGGAATTTATGCAGGAAAGTACGTCCACGCATGAAATTCAGCGATTTTATTTTGATGCGGGTACGGATCAAATCCTGCGTGGCCGCACGTCCCCACTCACCAGCATCCTCATCGGTCTTGTTGAGTACATCCAGGTTATCTTCCAGTGCACCCATCCATGGCGCCATTTTCTCTTCCTCAGTTCCAGGCAGGAAGCCAATGTCTTCACCGACCGGCACAGTAACACGGGTCATGATGATTTCACTGTAAATCTTTTTGTCCAAGGTCTGAGTCAGCGCGGATGCCAGTGTGAGCAAGGTTTTGCCTGTTCCAGCCTGACCGAGCAGTGTGATGAAGTCTACGTCTGGATCCATCAGCAAGTTAAGTGCAAAATTTTGCTCGCGGTTACGCGCAGTAATGCCCCATACGTTATGCTTGGGTTGCGTGTAATCCTTGACGATTTCCAGTACCGCTGTATTGCCATCGAGGCTGCGCACTATGGCATGAAATGGTTTTTCATATTCATAGTAAACAAACTCGTTCACCAGGAAGCTTTTGCATAAAGGTCCGGTGATCCGATAAAACATGCGACCGGCATCTTGCCATGACTCCATCGCTTTGCTGTGTTTTTCCCAGAAATCTGCGGGCAGCTCTTTCATGCCGCTATATAACAGATCGGTGTCTTCTAATACTTTGTCGTTGAAGTAGTCTTCAGCGGGGACGCCAATGGCACGCGCCTTGATGCGGATATTGATATCCTTGCTGACCAGAATAACCTGGCGCTCCGGGTTCTTCTTCTTCAGTTCCAGAACAACGCTCAGAATCTCATTATCTGCTTTGCTGCCAGCCAGCATGGGTAGCTCGACTGTGACGGCATCTGTCTGCAGGAACAGGCGGCCGGTGATATGCTTGTTGTTACCATTGATGGAGAGGGGGCAGCCATCGTCCAGATTGACTAAGCCGGTACCAACAATTTCTTCCAGGTTACGGCTGGCCTGGCGTGCGTTTCTGGCAACTTCAGTCATCCCCTTTTTGTTGTTATCCAGCTCTTCCAATGTGACCATTGGCAAGTAGATATCGTGCTCTTCAAAACGGAATAAGCTAGATGGGTCGTGCATCAGCACATTAGTGTCGAGGACAAAAAACTTGGTATCTGAAGAGCGTTTTTTAGTCATGAATTGAAATTTCCCCTAGGATAGAGATTGAACAAAATTGAGGACAGTTTGCACATGTCCATCTACCTTAACGCCACGCCACTCTTGAATCAACACACCCTTATTAATGACAAAAGTGCTGCGCTCTATGCCGCGCACTTCCTTGCCATACATTTTTTTCATTTTAATTACACCAAAAATACTGCAAGCCGACTCTTCAGTGTCGGCCAGGAGTTCGAAAGGGAAAGTGAATTTGGCTTTAAAGTTTTCATGTGACTTCAGGCTATCCCGCGAAATACCGACAATTTCGCAACCAGCTAGTTGGAACTGTTCAGAATTGTCGCGAAAATCTTTGCCTTGATTGGTGCAGCCCGGGGTATTGTCTTTGGGATAAAAGTAGATAACCAGCTTTTTATCTGAATAATCGGAAAGCTTAAATACCTTGCCACTAGTGGAGGGGAGTTCAAATACAGGAATGACTTGATTCAACATAGTTTGGATTCAGCCTTTGACAGTAGTCATTGTTGTGAAAAAAAACGCTTAAGGCAAGCCCATAAACACGCAAAATGAAATTAAATTTCCAAGTGTTTGCGGGGCAACTCAATTTCAATGAGTGTTCCGCCGCCCTCCCGCGCCCTGAATTGGATGCTGCCTGCCAGTGCCTCACATACCTTGAAAGCAAAGGGAATCCCAAGGCCAGTACCGAAGCGCTTGGTGGATGGGCCGGGGCTGACAGCATGTGGGTCTGGGGTGAATGGCATACCAGGTCCGCGGTCGGCAATTAGAATGCGCAATGAGTCTTGAGCGATATCTGCATGTATTTCAAGTTTGGAATGGCTTGGTATCGCCTCAACCGCATTCAGCAGTAAGTTATAGAGTGCCTGCTCCAGCAAATGTTCATCCGTACGCATGCTGTCATCGTGTTTTTCCCAAGCCGGCAATTCCAGCTCTATGGATTTTTCGCGTAATTTTTGCTGCAGAGGAATGAGTGAGCCATCAATAATCTGCCTCAGTGTGGTGGCATTGGGTTGCGGTTTTAACGGGTGCAAGTAGGCCAGTAAAGAGCCAGTCCAGCGTTCCAGCCGGTCAACAGCACTGATGATGTTCATGAAGGACTCACGGGTTTCCTCATCGAGCTGGTTGCTATCGGCGACTTGTGCCGTTGCCCGGATGCTGGCCAGAGGATTGCGGATATTATGCGCTAGCATGGGCACCAGCAAGCCTTGTGCGGCTTGTTTCTCGGTTCTTATCAAGGCCTCCTGGCTGCGGGCCAGCTCCTCTGCCATATGGTTGATGGCTTGTGACAGCGTTGCCAGTTCGGCAGCACCCTCCTCTGGCGCCTTATGCTCTAGTCTGCCGGCGCTGATCTCGGTAGTCGCATGTAGCAGCTCACCTATCGGCTTTACAATCGCGCGTTTGAGAAAAACGCGCGAGAATAAAAGCAGAATCGTGGCGAGGAGAATGGGAATGGCAAGCAGCGCGATGGAGATACGCTTGGCCTCGTCTAACCGTTGTTGTAATTCGTGTTGTTTGACGGATAGCAGGCGTTCCGTACGCGTTGATACTATTTCATAGCGCTTGAAAATAGTAGATTCCAGATCGCTATTCAAGGTCTTTTCTATAGATTCATTGGTGAACTTGTGGCGCATGCTGAACACGGTGCTGGTTTCTGTTACAAACGCCGCATAGCTATCATTGAGCTCATTGATGGCCGCCTTTTCTTCAGCCCCTACGGTCAGCTCTTTAAGTTTGGTGAAATGTTTTTGGACTGAAATGGTATAGGCATGATACTCACCCTCAGCTTCAGGATCGGCTAGAAAGTAGGCATCAAATAACTCCTTCATCTGGCGATACAGATCACCTCGCGTTTGCTGAATTTCCTGCACCAACAGATTGATGCGTTGCGACTCCTGCGAGGATTTATCACCAAGCTGAATACCGATTGCGCCAGCTGCCCCGGCAAGTATCACCAGCAGGATAAATGCCAGCTCATGTATCAGCAGTAAGTCATTAAGCGATTTATGAGGGCGCATGCAATGTAAGCTACTCGAGACGGAACGACACGGGGACCAGAATGGTAAATGATCGACCTTTTAAAGCCTCTGGAGGAAAGGGGAAAGGTGAGGCCTTTTTGACCATTTCAAGTGTTTGCTTATCCAGTGACTCATAAGTGCTGCTGTCATGCACCTTTGCAGACAGGACATTGCCGTTGCTATCCAGTTGCAGCTCTAACATGACGTCCCCTTGCCAGCCACGCATTTGAGCAATTCTTGGATATTGTTTGTATTTTGCAATTTCCCGCGCCAACAAGTTGCCGTATTGGTTACGTGCGGCATCAATATCCTGCTGGCTTGGGCCGGCAGGTTTTGGTGGTTCCGGGGGGGGCGGTGGTGCAGTAATAATCGGAGTCACATCAGCTTTTGGTGCTGCTGTCATCACTGGCGGAGATGATGGCTGGGGTGCAACCTCCGGTTGATTCGCTGGGGGCTCGGCAAGGGGCGAAGGTAAAGGCGGCAGCTTGGGCTTGACCACAGGTTCGGGTTTGGGGCTGGGTTTAGGTGGCGTTGGGATTTCTTGTTCTGGCTCGGGAGCTGTAACAGGCTCTATCTTTTTTGCAGGAGCAAGCTCTATAGTCAGGGTTTCAGGAGTTTTCTCAGCCTCGATTTCAATGTTGGGCAGGATTAATACAGCGAGTACATGCAGCCCTATGGAGAAAGCAAGGGCCCAAAGTAATCCTTTGTCACGGTTGGGAAGGTGTCGAGAATATGTTGCCAAGGCTGGGAGTAGAATGATGGATTAAGAAAACTTGTGATTTTTAATAAATTATTGATCCGATTATACAACAAGCCACCATGAAAAATGGTTTTAGCACACTACAGCAAATGTGGTTGTATTGAGCCAGTTGCGGCTATTTTCAGCCCTTTACTCCCACTCAAGTCCAGGGTAAATATTATTGACGTTACGACGGTTTACGACATCAAATAACACCCACTTATCCTTCTCTGAGGCCGCAGCGGTATTCATGGCATCCTCCATCACTTCCCCTTTTTTAATGCTGGCGCGTATGTCACTGAGGAGTGTGGACAAGTAGCGTTCTTCATTGTCCAGCGCCGTTTTCCAGTCTTTTACTGCCGGGCCATGACCTGGTATGAATTGCAGTGCATGGCTTGTTTTAAGCTGGTTGATGGCATTAATCCAGCCCTTGATATCTCCATCTATAGACGGTGTTCTCTCAACGAATAGCAAATCTCCTGTCCATAGCGTCCCGGACTTGCTATCTAATACTGTTAAATCGGTATTGGTATGTGCAACTGGGTATGCCGTGAGGGTAAGTGTTCGCTCACCAAGATCCAGTGCCAGGGTATTTTCTACGCTTAGGCTTGGTTTTATCAACTCACTACCCGCAAAATCTGTGCCTAGCCAGGCATTGTTGATGCGCATATAAGTTTCCTTACGTCGCTCCATGGCTTCAGCCAGTTTGCTGTGACCAACAAAAATGGCTTTGTCTTGCGTAAACGCGGCGTTGCCAAAAATATGGTCTGGGTGCACATGCGTATTGATGACATACAGGATAGGCAGGGGGGTGACTTTACGTATCGCCTCATGTAACTGCTGACCAATTTTGAGGCTGCCGCCAGTATCAATGACTGCAACCCCCTTGCTGCCTACTATAAAACTGATATTGCAAATATCGCCATGGTAGCCTTCAGATAAATCTTCATGTGTACCATGGTGTACATAGACATTGCTGGCAACCTCTTCGGTTATCAGCGGTGCAGAGTAGCACTGGCTTGCAATCAGGAGCAATGTAATGCCTAAAAGTGAACGTTGCATGGATATTTCTCCTATGTACTTCTCGTTGATATTTTGAAGGGTGCAGACAGTATAAAGTAGGATGTTCAATTGTTGCTGAAGTTGCAAGGAACTTGGCCTGGAGCAACGCGTCTATATTTTGGCATCGCTGTAGGATGGGCAATGCTCGCAAATTACGTGTATATTTATGGCAGCAAATATACTGATAACACCCAAGGCGCGAGGTTGATGTCTTGAACAACTTTTTATAGGGTCCTGCATGAATAATTCTATTTCACGTTACACTAAAACAGCCATTATCCTGCATTGGTTAATCGGCTTTGCCATCCTTGGCATGTTCGCGCTGGGTTGGTATATGAGCGACCTGCCTAAGGATGCCCCCAAGTCAGCTGCTTATGATCTTTTTGAATGGGGTATTTACACATGGCAATTGTCCGAGGAAGTATCTCCCAGAACCTTTTACTACAACCTGCATAAATCTATAGGTGTTACTTTACTGGTGCTGATCGCTATCCGGATTTTATGGCGAGTGACCCATCGCCCACCCGCACTGCTTGCCAGTATGAAAGACTGGGAAAAGAAATTGGCTGCAGGTGGCCATCATCTACTGTATTTGTTAATGGTGGCGATGCCCGTCAGTGGCGTAATTATGGCTACCTATAGTAAATATGGATTGAATTTTTTTGGACTACCGTTAATCAAAGGCCTGGATAACAAAGATATGCGCGAGCTGTTTGTTGAGGTTCATGAGGTGATAGGCTTTATTCTCATTACCATCATTATTCTGCATGTGGTTGCTGCACTGAAGCATAAATTCATCGATAAAGATGAAACCATGAAACGTATGTCATTACGTTAAGCAATTAAAAAGGGCGCTAATGCGCCCTTTTTAATTTACATCAGTAATTCTACATTACTTCGGTCATCAGCTTTTTAAATCCACCTGATGTTTAAAGGCGGTGCCTTCATTATCAACGGCTTGAACCTCTAGTTTTCCCGCTGCATCAGGCACGATGTCAAATCTGAGATAAGGGTCTTCACTGGTCCCGACCCCAAAATCAACATTCAACAAGGGTTTTTCGTTTAAGGTAAAAGCCGCTTTCTGGATGTAAAACGCCGGCACAAAACCTTGTGATACCAAATCGCGTTGCAGGCCAGTACGCATTGGGTGCTTGATAATAAAGGTGGCTGGTGTGGCAACGCCGATTTTTACCGGGGATTCCACATTCAATTTAATCTTGCCTGCAGTGGCGCGGATCTCAGCCTCATTATTATCTACGGTGCCGCCACAGCCGCCTGCGGCGCGGATAGTCACCGCTGACATATACAGCTTGCCGTCAGCAGTCTCGCCTATGGCGCGTACATAAGAGTCTGTTTCCATGCGAATGCGGGTAGATAGCTGAAAATTACCGAGCCGTTCTGTGAGGTGATAGGTGGCGGCAAGCTGTATAGGGTTGGCATCGACGATGATATACACGTTCTTGATCAGCGCTGCACCACTGGATTGATCCACCGAGAGCGTGATTGGTACTTGCGCACCACTTTCAGCACGCCGTGGGCCGGAGAGCTTGATGAATGTGGCATCTTCAATGGGTCTATCGGCAAAAAAAGCTTCTTTCACTACAGGCCAAAGTTGGTCAGATGCTTCTGCCCATGCAGCATTACTGATTGCCAGTAGTACTGTGCCGGCTAATGCTAACTTTATATTTAATAACTTATTAATCATGCTGTGCTCCTCAAATCCCTGCTGTTTTTATATTCAATTTTTAAGACGGTAATGGCTATTGCAAGTTCATTGCAAGAGTATCAATATTCCGTAC
>JBAZTJ010000105.1:0-9282 GCA_041662005.1 Candidatus Methylopumilus sp. | reverse complement strand
GCGACCAGGCATAAGGCCAGTTGCGCATGAATATCGAATTGCCGTTCTGAAATACACCGCGCGCTTCTTCCTCGGTGAAACTCAACACGTTCCTGGGCGAAATTGTGCCGATCCAACTGGCGGCCATATCCAGTGCCTTGACGGCTTGCGGGTTGTCGATACTGATTTTGCCGTTGCCTTCGATAACACTGCCGCCTTTATAGCTCGATACCCATTCCAACGCATTGCAGGTTAAGCCCTCATAGGTCTTGCCTTGGAATACATAGCCTTGCATTTCCTTGTTGCCAACTTTGCGCTCACCATCCTGGATTTTTTGCGCGGTGGCGCGCATTTCTTCCCAAGTTGCCGGGACTGGCTCCCTATATTTGTCGAGCAGGTCCTTGCGGTAGTACAGTAAGCCCGCATCGATGTACCAAGGCATCGCCAGCAATTTTCCATCGATCGTGTTATTGGCAACGATAGCGGGGAAATGATTTTTTTCACTCCCCTTGGTATAGGGCTTCAAGTCCATCAAATGTTGCTTGATCACACCTGGCCATATGACGTCCACCATGAGGACATCGATTTCGCTCGATTTCGCACCAAATTGTTGACGCAGCAATGCCAACGTGTCGGTGGTGGAATTTGGGGTATTGAACAGCTTTACCGTGTTGCCGGTTTTGGCCGACCAGTCATTGATTAACTTTTTAAATATTTCAAAATCCTGTCCTGCCGAGCCGCTGGTAATTGTGATCTCGGCAGCTTTGGCCGTTTCCACGCCACCGACAAACAACAGGGCCGCTACAGCAGCACCGAACATGTGGCGTTTCAATATCTTTTTCAAGGCAATCATCAGGTGTCTCCTTAGGCTTCAGCCTACTGTATTTTTAAATATCCACGCCGCATCTCTCCTGCGACACAGGTGCAAACTCTCAGCAACAAAAAAATTAATAAAGCAAAAACGTCACAAATAAATGAAAAAAAGTTTTTATTAATAAGAAATCATACTAATAGTAAAAATTTCGTATTATGCCCACGCCCGATCTCAGCTCGAAGTAATACAAAACCCGACCCATAAAGTAAGAAAATAACGAGAAAAATTACGCCTTTGCATGACATAGATGATAGCCACCAGGGCGGCGCCCCTCAATCTGAATCACTGCAACAAAACCGCAAAACATACTAAAAAACCCGGGTAGCCATCTACAGCCCATCGCAGCTCTCCGCGCAGACCGGGTTATTGCACAACTGCGCTTTACCCGCGCCCTGCGTCACACACATAAGCGATAGCAAACGATTCGTATGGCTGCAGGCTGAGGTGGTCGGTCCAGCTGTCACGCTGGGCATAGTTGCTGATCAAGCCTTGCCCGGCAATGCCGTGCAGCATTGCCGGCAGATCCAGTTCGACGTGTTCGCCGGAGAAGTTGTTGACGACAACCAGCTGTTGGCTCCCCAAGCTGCGCCGGTAGGCGAATACCTGCGGGTGCTGCTCCAGCAATGGCAGGTATTGCCCGTACACCATGACGTCCCAGTGCTTGCGCAGCTCGATCAGCTTCTGGTAGTGGAAGAAGATCGAATCGGGTTGTTCCAGCGCGGCCGCGACGTTGATCTCGGGGTAGTTTGCATTCAGCTTTAGCCATGGCGTGCCACTACTGAAGCCGGCGTTGTGTGTGCTGTTCCACTGCATTGGGGTGCGTGCATTGTCCCGCCCGTTTGCGTGGATGCCAGCCATCATCGTCTCCGGTGACACGCCGGCGGCCGTGCGTTCGTGGTAGAGGTTGAGCGATTCGATATCGCGATAGTCGTCGATGGAATCGAAACGTACATTGGTCATGCCTATTTCCTCGCCTTGATAGACATAGGGGGTACCCTTGAGAAAATGTAGCGCGGTGGCCAGCATCTTGGCCGACTCGACGCGGTAACGGCCAGGGTCGCCGTATTTGGATACGGCGCGCGGCAGGTCGTGGTTATCCCAGAACAGCGAGTTCCAGCCGGCATCGGCCAGCTCGGTCTGCCACTTACTGATGATCTGCTTGAATTGGATCAGATCGAACGGCCGCGGCTTCCATTTCCCCTCCTTGGTATCGTGGGTCATTGTGATGTGCTCAAACTGGAAGACCATCGACAGTTCCTGGCGCGCCGGGTCGGAGTACAGCTTGGCGGTCTCCGGGGTGGCGCTCCAAGTCTCGCCCACCGTCAATACATCGCGTGCCGCCAAGGTCGCTTGGTGCATTTGCTGCAGCAGCGGGTGCAATTGTGCGCCGTTGGCGATAACCTGCTGGTCGACCTGTTTGCCGATGAGATCGATCACATCCATACGGAAACCGCCGATGCCCTTGTCCAACCACCAGTTCATCATGCGATGCACCTCTTCCTGCACCTGGGGATTTTCCCAGTTCAGGTCCGGCTGTCGTTTCGAGAACAGATGGAAGTAATACTCACCGCTGGCGGCATCGTATTCCCATGCACTGCCGCCAAAAAACGACCGTTGCTGGTCGGGCGGGGAGCCATCGGCGCCTGCATTGCGCCAGATGTAGTAGTCACGGTAGGGGCTATCCCTGGATTTCTTCGCCTCGACGAACCAAGCGTGCTCGTCAGAGGTATGGTTGACCACAAGATCCATCAGGATACGGATGTCGCGCTTGGCCGCCTCTGCGATCAACTGCTCCATCTCGGCCAATGTGCCGAATTCAGCGGCGATATCCTGATAGTCGGAGATGTCGTAGCCGTTATCGTCCATCGGCGACCGGTACACCGGCGACAGCCAGATCAGGTTGATTCCCAGCTGTTGCAGGTAGTCCAGTCTGCCGATGATGCCGGCCAGATCACCGATCCCATCATGATTGCTGTCTTGAAAACTACGTGGGTAGATCTGATACACGACGGCGTTATGCCACCATTTCTTATCCAACATGATTATCTTTCTCGCTTATTGATTGACGGCACTGTCTTGCAACGTGCCAAGGGATCGCCATCGGGTGCAAATAGGCAGCCAAGTTGGATCGCACTGTCGCTCCAACACCTGATTGACTGTTCGGCGCTAGCGTGGCGGAGTACCTGGCCCCTTGCATTCACGCTTGCATTTCTTTCTGGTAATGGTAAAAATCATGGGTTTAGACACGCTGGCTCTCAGGTAAAATTTAGAGCCAAACGGTGACAAGCGCGGACGGATCGAGCAAGCAGATACAATGATTTTGACGGACCGGGTTGAAAGATGATAGACGCCACGCAAATCCGACTCAATCCGAATCGCTGCTATAAAACCGTTAAAAATGCTAAAAAACATGGAATCAAGGCCGAAAGCCGCCTGCCCCTTCACTCATAACGCCCCCCCTCTGGCGGAGCCGGATCAAGCGCAGTACATACGCCATCATTTGAACGAATTTCTGGAACGTATGGTTAGCGGCACTCTGCCGTTACACTTACCCCCTGCGTCCAGCGAGGGTTCTGAGGCGGCAGAGTGGAATGATTTGAAGTTGAGCATCGGCCTGGTCACCCGCTTGATAGCGCGGTGGTCCTGTTCGACGATGTTGTTGCGGTATTTGCTTTGGCGCACCGGGATCGGCACGTCGCGGCCGGCATTGACCGCGTCGATGGCCGCCTTGTTCGCGCCACGCTTGTCCATCGCGACCTTTAGTCGGCGCCCCCCAAAAAACCAGACGCTCGCCCGGGCCGCTTACTTCAGCGCGCTCTACAAATGGAAGATTGCCATGCCACCGGGGAAGGAATCGTCAGCGGAGATAAGCTGTTTCAAGCAATACCAAATGATTGCAAACAAGCCCATGATTTCGTCGTGGTAAATGCAGGCGTAAAAACTCTCACCCAAGAAAAAGGCCACTCCGAAGAGTGGCCTAAGTCTTTAATTCTAATGGTCGGGACGGGAAGATTCGAACTTCCGACCCCATGCACCCCATGTGAAAAAATGATGATTCCACGAGATTCCAATGAGGACACTTATTGCACATTTTATCAATTAAAATCAATAACTTAAAAATTATTCAAGTTGCATAAAGTTCCAAGAGATACAATGCGAGTTCAATAAACTGTAGGGGTAAATGTAGGGGTAAAGATCCACTACTTCCGACCCTTTATAAAAATGACAAAGCTCACACAACGCGCCCTTGAGGCTGTATCAGCAAGCCAATCGGGCGCGGTGCTGCGTGATGAAGGCAACCTGTTTGGGCGGGTGCGTGCAAAATCAGACGGCACCATCGGTATCTCCTTCTACTATCGATATCGGTTCGATGGAAAATCCAAGGACGTGTCGTGCGGCACCTGGCCAGGCGATAGCTTGGCGTCCATCCGGTCCAAGCGCGACGAGGCGCGCATGAAGGTCGCGGAAGGATTGAATCCTGCCATCGAAAAGAAGCTGGCCAGGCACGAGCGCCAGGAAGAGACCGCAGCCAAGCTCGCCGCTGTCGAATTACAGCGCGCCGGCAACCTCACCGTCCAGGACATGTTCGATGCATGGATAACCGACGGCGTGCGCCGCAAGGATAGCAACGCCATGCTCAAGCGCATGTTCGCCACCGACGTGCTGCCGGCTATAGGCGCCGTGGCCATCAAGGACGTGACCGAGCACCACTTGCGCGCCGTGCTGCGCGCCATGGTCGAACGAGGCGTCAACAGGTCGGCGGTGATGCAGCGAAACAGCCTCACGCAAATGTTCGCCTGGGCCCGCAAGCGGCAGCCGTGGCGCAAGCTGCTGGTCGAGGGTGATCCGATGGAACTGATTGAAATCGACAAGATCGTCAGCCCCGACTATGACCTCGACAATATGCGGGATCGAATCCTGTCGGCCGACGAGATCCGCGAGCTGCACACCATCATCGCCAGGATGCACACGGATTACGACGCCGCACCGAACAAGCGCATCGTGCAGCAGCCGCTCGAAGCGACGACCGAGCGCGCTATCTGGATCATGCTGTCGACCATGTGCCGCGTCGGCGAAACCGCGAAGGCACGCTGGGAGCATGTGGATCTGGCCGCCGGCACCTGGTTCATCCCGAAAGAAAACGTCAAGGACAATGTGGCCGACCTGACCGTCTACCTTTCGGCGTTCGCGCTGGGCCAGTTTAAGCAACTGCACGCGCGCACGGGCCACAGCGCTTGGTGTTTCCCGGCCCGGAACAATGAAGCCAGCATCGAGGGGAAATCGATCAGCAAGCAGGTCGGCGACCGACAGTCGATGTTCAAGAAAAATAAGGACGGCACGCCGCGCGCGCCACTGAAGAATCGGCGCAGCGACGATACCCTGGTGCTGGCCGGCGGAAAGAATGGCGCCTGGACGCCGCACGACTTGCGCCGCACGGGCGCGACGATGATGCAGGCGCTGGGAATTTCGTTGGAGCTGATTGACCGCTGCCAAAACCATGTGCTGCCAGGGAGCAAAGTGCGGCGGCATTACATGCTGCACGACTATGCAGATGAGAAGCGGGCGGCCTGGGCGGCGCTGGGTGAGCGGCTGGGCAATCTGATTTCGGTGCCGATGCTCTGAAGCTGGCGCACCTGGGCGGCGCCAGCTTGTCGATACATGCTGTACAGTAAAAAATGTACGGGCGAATCGACCAGAGCGAACACACATGCTTGACGCAGAACTTTTTGAATGGAATCCAGTTAATCTCTAAAGCGATCTTCCTGTATAGTCGCTCTCTATCTTAGAGGATCACCTACTATGACTGCCAAGCATCAAATTAAAGGCTATGAGTATCAAGTCTGCGTTTATTCGACGGGAGCAGGATTGTACTCGGGCGTAATATTGGTCACCTCGCGGAATGGCGTAACACTCTCCCCCATCATTGAAATACCTACCCTAGCGCATTTTAGGGCCGAGCGAGCTGCCCAGATTGAAGCAGATGCCTTGGCACTCGAACTCATCCACACTGGTGCAATTGACGCCCTACTACCTCTTGAAGACACCATTTTACGCCCGGTTACGTCAACGAATGCATGACTAAAAGGTCGGTGACAATTCAATACAATTCCGACCTATTTACCGCCATATAATTGTTGCATTGCCGCATATCACAATGATTGCGGATTTGATATTTTCTTGAGCTGGCAATCCTTGTGACCATGGGGTGTAAAGTGAAAAGCGATTTGTCACCAAAATATTTCACGCATTTAAACCGAAGAATCGATTTTCTGTCGGAAGCAATTATCAATTCGGCGATTGATATGGAGGCGGCGCTTGGCGCAGTTCATGCAATTGTCTATATGCGCCGTCACAACGTACCTATGGATATCGCATTGAGAGTAGTTCTACGGCAAGCAGAGCGCAGAGTTATCTCGCTATGGTCGCTACCGGATGCGATTGAAAGGCGAACGTCCTGTAGCGCTTAGCCAGTGCGGACGTCCGCACTGGCTCATGCGGACAGCTCTCCCCCTAATCTATTCACCCTCACAAACGCCTGGCACGCCTGCCCCGTCGCGGCCACCTCTTCCGTCTGCAAGATCAAGGCTTGAATATCTCGCGGAACTGCGTCAGGAAGTGGCCCGCTGGCGGTATCGGCTGCAGCGCCTCCTTCGGCGCCACTGGCACCGGCCTGGGCGGCAGGTCCAGCACTTGCACAGAAGGCGGGCTTGCGCACGCGCTCAGCAGCAAGGCGGGCGAACACGGGCAATGGGCTTTCGTAAAAATATGCATTAAGCCGCTCATATAGTTTGCAATAGAAATTGCAATCAAGTAACCTACAATTAAAAAATGACTACCAACATTAGGTCGCGCAAGCATATTTTACGGAAAAGCTCATGGAGACGAGTCGGTTATACTGCCTAGGCGGATATGATTACCAATTAGGTGCATATCCAACACCACAAGGCAACCATCGAGGATTAATTTTTCTTGTAGCATTTTCTGGAACGTCGTTCTCCCCAGCCATTAAAATTCCGACCCCCACCAATTTTCGAACTGATCAAGCTGCAAGAATCGAGGCGTCGGCCCTAGCGCATCAGCTGATACTTACGGACGCGATCAGGACACACATACCGCATGATGAGAGTCCGGAATAGGCAGGATTCATTCAGTGACCGACATCGGCCGCTGAATGAGTGCAGCCCGCAATCACCGCCTCCAGTTGCGCCTCGTAGGGGCGCCCTCGGAGCCAGTCCCGCGCCAGCGCCAGGACGATCTCGCCATCCGTTGCCACTGGCGTCAGCTGGTCGAACTCATAGGCCGGCCGCTGCGGCACCACCTTTACACATGGTGTAAAGACGGGAACTTCGACCCGCTGCGGCGCCAGCGGTGCGCTGCCGCAGCCGGCCAACAGCACGACACACGAAATTGCCAACTTGCGAAATTGCGAATTATCGAAAGTTTTTCGTGTTTTCATCGCACGCCCTCCAGCAGCAGCCTGACGGCAGGCATAGCCTCGTCGCAGGTGTTGGCGCGCGCGCCAGCGACTTGCGCCAGGGCCGCGTCGTACTTCTTACCCTTGGCAGCAGCGGCCGCCTGCGCCGCCGCGCCGCGCTCCTGTGCCGCCAGGGTTGCCTTGGCCATGCCATCGATGGCGCGGTTTTGCTCGCTGATTGACGCGCGCAACGCAGCGCTTACGCCTTGCTCCTGCACCAGCGCCGCGCGCGCAGCATCCCGGTCGCCAACGGCCAGCCACCAACCGGTCCCAGTGGAGCTGGCCACCAGCAGCAGCACGGCGGCCAGTACGATAGCGGCTGCCTTCCAGATACCACTGACGGCGCCGGCCGCCAACGCGCCCAGGGCGCTCACGGCCGCACCTGCAAGATGCCAGCGCGCGTGCCGTGGCGGTCGATGGTGATGATGCGGTTGATCGGCTTGGCCACCATCTTTGTGCTGACGTGTACCCAGGTCAGTTCGTTGATGATCTGGCCGATGCCGAACTCGTCCAATTTCGGCAGTAACGCCTGGCATACTTGGTACGGCGTCATGCGCAGCGCCTTGAAGTCGGCTGCGCAGCCGCGCACGTGGTCGCTGCCATCGCTGCTGCCGATGCCCCGATTCACTGGAATCGAGCGGTAGCCGCTGATATTGGTCAGCGGCGTGTCGATGCCTGTGCTGGCCGTCAGGTAGTTGCGGATGCGCTGCAGCAGCTCGGCCGTGCGCTGCAGCTCGGCCAGCACGACGGCCGGCGGCGTGTTGTCGACGCCGTGACGCGCGGCCCAGTCGGAGGCGGTCAGTTCCTGCAGAGTAAAATTCTTGGTGAGGTTCACAGTCCACCCCGCACATCCTTGACGACGGCGGCAGCATCGCGCGCCAGCTCGCCGATGTCCTTGTCGCGGCGCTTGTCGAACCAGCGCACCGTGGCGCCCAGCACCCACCAGGCGGGCAAGCCGGCCGCCACCATCAGCGGCGCAGCGATGAACAAGAAGCCCAGCGCCGGGTCGCTGCCGTACAGCACGGCGACGGCGCGCGCGCTGTCGAACAGGCCCGGCATCCAGTTACGCACGACCACGACCAGGGCCGGACCCATCAGGGCGGAAAAGAGAATGGTGACGAAGAAGCGCACGCCCGCTTCCTTGGCAGTTTTTGGCCACATGAACATGAATCCCAGTGAGGTTGCGGCAGCGCCGGCCAGGACCGGGATACCAAAAATTTTAATCAGTGCGCCGCCGGCGGCGGTCGTTTCGATGGCCATGGATGCCTTTCAGGTGGTGGAAATGAAAAAAACCCGCCGAAGCGGGTTTGTGGTGATGCAAGCGGTACAGCGGTTAAACCTCCTCGATCTCCACCGGCATAGCGTAGTTTTCGTAGTACGGAATGCTCATCGCCAAGACCGACGACAGCTTGCCGAAGATGGTGTGGTCACGTTCCAGCTCCAGGTCGGCCGATTCAGGAAACAGGCTGACCAGCATGGCGCCGGACATGCCATTTCGACGCACGATGCCGAGCAGCCCCGTGCGGTCGGCCGCCGGAAGCGCACTCAGCTGCAAGGGCATCTTGCGCGCACGCGTGCCGACGTCGGTCCACAGATCGCCAGCGTCGGTCCGGGCATGGGTGCTGGCGTCCATGATCGTCACCGATGCGCCATAGTCCGGGTTGTTGGCGGGCGACCAGTAATCGCCCGCCACCAGGCGCCCGGCCTCGACGTACCCTTGCAGATTGGCCGGGTCCTTGATGTCAATCGCCAGGCCCAGCGCCGGCATCTGCGCCGACAGCCAGTGACGCGCATAGGCGCCACCGCCATTGCTGTAGGCGCTGGCCGCCTGCAGTGGCGTGAACCCATCGACCGCTGCGGCGGCTGCCGGGCATGCCGGCAGCATGCCGCTGTCGTAGCTGTAGCTCTGCCAGGCGTCGATGTAGCCGGCGGGCCGCGTCGCCAGTGTTGAGGT
>JBAZTJ010000104.1:6215-9361 GCA_041662005.1 Candidatus Methylopumilus sp. | reverse complement strand
GGGCCAAGCCCACTGCAATTGCCGCAGAATGCCAATGCGCATGGGTGCTAGGGGTCGATTTAGAGGCCCTGTGCCAATAACCTACCGCAATAGCAGCATAAATAAGTGCGACGACATAGTAGGAGATATCGGATAGTAATGCTTGCATGCGAGTGTTTGAGTTAAAATTCAGAATTGATTTAATCACACTATAGCATGAGGCGAAATTGCAGTTAATCAATGCCGCATGCCCTTGCAACAAAATACAGCAGCTATCAGCCAGAATAACCCATCATTCTTGATGACCAGCATATGAAGGTAAGCAATGTTAGAAAATCTAAGCGGTAGATTACAAGGCGTTATTAAAAGTCTGCGCGGCCAGGCGCGGCGGAGCGAAGAGAATATCGCAGATGCCATGCGCGAAGTGCGTATGGCACTGCTGGAGGCCGATGTGGCCCTGCCCGTGGTGAAAGAGTTTATCGCGCAGGTTAAAGCGCGTGCGCAAGGCCGTGAGGTGCTACAAAGCCTGACCCCGGGACAGGCCGTGATCCAGGTAGTGCATGAAGAGCTTACCAAGCTCATGGGCGAGCAAAATGACGGCTTGAACCTGGCTGCTGTGCCGCCGGCGATCATCCTCATGGCGGGTTTGCAGGGTTCGGGTAAAACCACCACCTCTGCCAAGCTGGCAAAACTGCTGAAAGAGCAAAAAAAGAAAGTGTTGTTGGTGAGTGCCGACGTGTATCGTCCTGCCGCTATCGAGCAGTTAAAAACACTGGCAAAAAGCCTGGATGTGGAATGCTTTGATTCCAACGCTACCCAGAAACCCCACGATATTGCCGCTGCCGCGCTGGATCACGCTAAACGCCACTTCCATGATGTGATGATCTTCGACACCGCAGGCCGCCTAGGTATTGATGAAGCCATGATGGCCGAAATCAAGGACCTGCACACCTTGCTCAATCCGATAGAGACCCTGTTTGTGGTAGATGCCATGCAAGGCCAGGATGCCGTCAATACCGCACGTGCTTTTGGCGAAACGCTCCCGCTTACCGGCATCGTGCTCACCAAGATGGATGGCGACTCTCGCGGTGGTGCGGCGCTTTCAGTGCGCCACGTCACAGGCAAGCCCATCAAGTTTATCGGCGTTAGTGAAAAAGTAGATGGCCTGGAACCCTTCCACCCAGAGCGCATGGCTTCGCGTGTGCTCGGCATGGGTGATGTGCTCTCGCTCATCGAGCAAGCGCAAAAAAATGTCGATATGGACGAGGCCAAGAAGTTTGCCGACAAGATTAAGTCAGGCAAAAGTTTTGACCTGGACGACTTCAAGGCGCAGATGACCCAAATGCGCAATATGGGCGGCATGGCTGCCCTTATGGACAAGATGCCCGCGCAAATGGCCGGCATGGCGGGGCAGATGAGCGGCGATGCCGGCGACAAGGCAATACGCCGCATTGAAGGCATCATCAACTCCATGACCCCATTAGAGCGCCGCAAGCCCGAGCTTATCAAAGCCACCCGCAAACGCCGTATTGCAGCCGGCTCCGGAGTGCAGGTACAAGAGGTTAACCGCCTGTTAAACCAGTTTGAAGAAGCCCAGAAAATGATGAAAATGCTCTCAAAAGGCGGCATGGGCAAGATGATGCGCGCCATGCAGGGCAAGTTTCCGGGCCTGCGTTGATTTATTTTCTGGCTGGCGCGTATTTATCCGCACATAAAGCAAGCTTTTAGATTGACGCAGTAGCTCCTTTTCTGGATAATTGCGCCCTTTCCATCGGATAGCTTACTGGCTTGTTAAGTGAGTTGTTGATGCGAACTTGGGTTGTTAGCTCAGCTGGTAGAGCAGCGGACTTTTAATCCGTTTGTCGTGGGTTCGATCCCCGCACAGCCCACCAATACCACTTCCTAAGAAGTCCTAGGAAGTACCGAAAAGCCGCATTCCCACTGGGTTTGCGGCTTTTTTACGTCTATTCAAGTCCCACTAAGTCCAACCAAATCCTATCAATTTCTGTACAGAAAAACGTACAAAACGCTTTTCTCAAAAAAACATTTTGTACGTTTTTTCCATATGAACGTAAATTTAATATTTAAATTCAAGATGTTAAAACCGGTTCTGTTAAAAACATACCCTAGAAAAAACGCTTACTACCTCAAATTCTACTTGATTCCTGCCAGCACTCGGAAGGTCTGGCTCTCTTTTCATCGTTACGATGTGATTTCTGTCTGCAATTGGAATTTTTATGAAACTGATATCGTTACCCAAAGTAATGGAGATGACCCAGCTATCTAAAAGCACCGTTTATTTGTTGATTAGCCAAGGGGACTTCCCTCGGCAAATGAATATTACAAAGCGGCGTGTTGTTTGGTTAGAGGGAGATGTTACTTCATGGTTAAAGCGGAGATTGGAAAAAACCTCCAAAACCCCTAGTTTTTTATAGAAAACCTATCATGACAAAGATTACGAGTGGTAAAAGCAAACTGTTAAGTGATACGTTCATACGTAACTTAAAGCCAAGAGATAAGGAAATTACCTTCAAGGATGGAGATGGATTGTTTTTACTATTGCATCCAAATGGATATCGTTACTTTCAGCTTCGATATTCATTAAATGGTAAGAGCCGTAAGACGCAGCTTGGAGCATATCCGGATATGGGCTTGGCCCAGGCAAGGGAAAAGGCGAAATCCATCAAAGAAGATATAATGAAGGGAATTGATCCAGTCATTGAAAAAAGAAAGGAAAGGGCATTCAAACTCCTAAATGCAGAGGCTACATTTCAGGTTGTTTGTGAAAAATGGCTTCACGATAAAGCTGCCCATGTCACCGCTAAGTATCACCAGAAAATGTCAGGAATGATGTTGGCTAATTGCTATCCTCGGCTAGGAAAACTTCCAATCAACGACATTACTACCCCAATGATTCTCCAGACTTTGAAAGTAATGGAAAAACGGGGTTCACTCGATTTGATGGGTAGAGTTCGGAAACATATAGGGGAAGTTTTTGACTATGCAAAAGAACAGGGAGTTTTTTTCAGTGAAAACCCAGCGCATGTCTTAAGGCGGAGTGTTTCATTAAAGAAGCATCATAAAGAAAATTATCAGACTCTGAGAAATGATACAGATGTTGGAGTTTTCCTCAATCGTCTTGAAAATTATAAAGGAGGGGAAGTTGT
>JBAZTJ010000104.1:0-6205 GCA_041662005.1 Candidatus Methylopumilus sp. | reverse complement strand
CTTATAAAATTGGAAGTATTAACGGCGACTCGGCCGACTGAAGCTAGACAAGCTCCTTGGAAAGAGTTCGATTTTGAAAATGCATTATGGATAATAGATAAGAATCGAATGAAGATGAAGAAGGATCATATAGTGCCACTTTCAACTCAGGCTTTAGCTATACTTAATCAATTAAAAGAATTATCTGGTTATTCCTCAAAGCTATTTCCAAGCTTAAGCGCGAAATCTGGATTTTTATCAGAAGCTACTCCAAGAAAAGCATTAAGAGCTTTATGGCCAGAATATCGCATACATCCCCATGGCTTTAGACATTTATTTTCCACCTTTGCCAATGAGGAGCGCTTTCACTTTGATTTGGTTGAAACTGCTTTAGCTCACGGAGATAAAGATAGGGTTAGAGGCACATATAATAATGCTGCTTATGTTGATGAACGTAGAAAATTAGCTCAGTGGTATGCCAATTTTTTAGATGAAATAAAAAACAAAACTATTTGATTATATAAATGCATCAGCTAAACCAAATCACAAAAAGAACCTGACTAAGCCTTGTAAAGCTTCTTTATACAGAGATTAAAAGTTAATTTAGGGTAATCTAATCCACCAACAATAAAGGGGCTATCTATATTGCATAGCCCCTTTATTCATTTTGCTAGCTTAATGATGTTGCATCGATGGAAACTGTGACAATACTTAGGCCATTCGACCACGAAATTCCACCACGGAGAATTTAAGTAACGATTTCGTACCATTTAAAAATCGAAGTATCAAACTCAGTACATATCCCCCACCCTGAATAGGTTGGGGGATTTTTTTTGTGCTTTAATCTACAGAAATCAATATGAATGTTAAATTGTTAATTCTTTCAAAATATTGAGATTTCATTTTAAGGCTTTGATTTGAACAGAGCAGATCGGTAAGTTGAACCAATGACAGAGTTCATACAAGGTAGCCCAGGGGTTTCGCTTGCCCGACTATTTAAAGAAGTAGATTCCGCACGCTTAATTGAATTACTCGATCCTGAGATATATTCGATTCTTGCTTCTACAGCCCCTGACGTTATTGCCGGTCCCACATTCCCTGGTATCTGCGCGAAGCTAGTTGATGCTAGGGCTATATTGCAATCGAAAACCGATAGGCAAAAATTGCTTAGGCTATTGTCGTCAGACAAGGCATCAGAGCTGCTAATCAAGCTCAAGGAAGCCCCCACAAATAATCCCAGTACTCAACTGACGACTATCGATTTTTCGAAGGCTGCAGTAAAGCTAATCATTGATTTTTTTGGGCTCGAGGACGAAGAACGAGTGGCTCAACCACTTGAACCGGAAATTCAACCGACTCAGATTGAGTATGGTCTTTTTCTTCATCAAAGAGATGTCGCTAAAAGAACGATGAAAGTAATGGATGTATACCCTCATAAAGCATTACTGCATATGCCAACAGGATCTGGTAAAACTAGAACATCAATGGACATTGTAGTAAGACATTTGGCTGATCAAGAGCCTACATTAATTATTTGGTTGGCGCAGAGTGCCGAGCTTTTGAATCAGGCAGCTTCAGAATTTCAGCGAGCATGGAAAAATATCGGCAATCGTCAACTTCCGATTTATCGTTTTTGGGGTAAATATTCTGCCGATTTGGAATTTGCTAGGGATGGAATTTTAGTTGCAGGTTTTTCAAAATTGCATGCGCTTTATCAGCGCGATGCAAACATGATTATGCGCTTGGGTGACAGGACTTCCCTAATAGTTGTGGATGAAGCCCATCAAGCGATAGCTCCCACTTACAAAGCCTTAATTGAGAAATTACATTCTAAAAAACCAGAGAATCGGTTACTTGGACTGTCAGCTACACCTGGTAGGACTTGGAATGATGTAGAAAAAGATGCGCATTTGTCTGACTTCTTTGATAATAAAAAAGTCACTTTAGAGATAGAGGGCTTCCCAGATCCTGTGAGTTATCTAGAAAAAGAAGGCTATTTAGCGAAGCCCGTTTTCAAACTCATTGAAAGTCATATATCTAACGAATTTAAAGCAGAACATAGTATTGGCAATGAAGAGTTTGGCGATTACTCAGATGATCAACTGGAATTAATAAGCGCAGATTCTGACCGCAATCAGACAATACTTCGAGAAGCTGAATCCCTACTTAAAAATCATCTAAGGGTTATATTATTTGCGTCATCGGTTAAACATGCAAAGTTGTTGGTAGCTATCTTAATAGCTCGTGGATTCGATGCAGATTTCATTACTGGTGAGACACCTCACAGCGTCAGAGAACGAATCATCAGGAAGTTTAAGCAAAACGATAGTACTCCTCGCATCCTATGCAATTATGGTGTGCTCACAACAGGCTTCGATGCCCCTCTTACTAGTGCGGCATTAATTGCACGTCCTACACGTTCGCTTGTACTATATAGCCAGATGGTCGGGCGCGTAATTAGGGGGCCAAAACAGGGTGGTAATGCGCATGCCGAAATCGTTACGATTGTAGATCCTAGCTTACCTGGTTTTGGAAGCGTCGCAGACGCATTTACCAATTGGGATGATGTTTGGGGAGATCCAATAAATAAAAGTCCTTCATAAAGGAAATTCAATGCAATCTAATAACGATATAAATATTGAAATCATTCCGCCAGACCTAGCCATTAAAGCAATGCGTGATAGCGGTTACCAGAACACCGCTTATGCTTTATCAGAGCTTATAGATAACGCTGCACAAGCAAACGCTAAACTTATTGAAGTGTTTTGTATTGAAGTTAGGGAGCAATTACCAAAACGCGAAAGAAAGCGAATTAAAGAAATTGTTGTTATTGATAACGGCGATGGTATGGATGCCGAAGTGTTACGAATGTCGCTTCAATTTGGTAATGGTACCCATTTAAACGACCGCAAAGGCATAGGCAGATTCGGGATGGGTTTGCCAAATGCATCCATATCACAATGCAGAAGAATTGATGTTTGGAGCTGGCAAAATGGAGTCAAGAATGCATTGCATACATATCTTGATCTAGATGAAATTACTCAGGGTGATTTGCGCAATGTCCCCATACCAACTACGAATCCAATACCAGAAGAATGGCTGTTGCATTCTCAAGCAATCGAAGATACAGGTACTCTAATAATCTGGAGTAAATTTGATGAGCACCGCTTAACTTGGAAAAGTGCAAAATCAACTATTGATAATATCGAACTTCTGGTCGGACGGATGTATCGGAAGTTCATTGGTAAAGGTGCACTTCAAATAAGGTTGGTTGCACTTGAGAATGATCAGGCCAGCTTAGAAAAGTATGCTCTTGCGAATGATCCATTATATTTAATGGCACCTTCATCCACTCCTGAGCCATTCAATAATGCCCCTATGTTCCAAAAATGGGGCGAGATTGATCAAACCTTTAATTTATTATGGGACGACGAAAGCCATAAGGTAACAGTCAGGATAGCTTGGGCAACTATCGCAACAATACCTAAAGATGGCATGAATCGCGGGGATAAACCGTACGGCAAACACGCAGCGAAAAATATTGGTATTTCCATCGTTAGAGCAGACCGAGAATTAAGTTTGGATGATTCTTGGGCTATTGGTTATGACCCTACTGAAAGATGGTGGGGAATCGAAGTAGACTTTCCACCTGCGCTTGATGAAATATTTGGTGTAACGAATAACAAACAGGCAGCAACAGCCTTCACTAATATGTCGCAATTCGACTGGAAATCTGAAGCTGATCCAGGTGAATCATACTTAGATTTTAAACATCGACTTGTTGCAGATGGAGACCATCGAGTTTTCTTGCTTGATATTGTGCAGTACATACGGGATCAACTACCAAAAATCAGAACAAGTCTGGCAGATCAGACGAAAGGTATGAGAAGTCTTACTAAGAGACACGATGAGGTTTCAGTTGAAGATCTTGCAACTACAAAATTTAAGCAACGTGCGGCGAATCACCCAATCAAACAAGATACTGAAGTTTTTAATGAAGCCGCAAAACAAGCCCTTATTCATGACTTGGTAGATAACAAAAACTATTCAGAACAAGTCGCTGATGAAATGGCGAATGCAGTAGAAATGCAGGGTCGCCAGGTTATGTTTTTGGAAAAAGACTCGGAAACTAGTGGTTTCTTTTATATCGAAGAAAAACCTGCATTAACTCAGATTATATTCAACTCTAGGCATCCGGCTTGCAAAGCTCTAATGCTGGCGTTAGAAAAAGAAGTTACCGAAGATGATGGCGTAGCGGAATTGTCACTTAGGATTAAACACGCTTCTGATACTTTGAAGATGCTTTTTGCTGCTTGGGCACGATATGAAATTGAAGACGTTCCCAACAGGGAAGTGATTTCTGAAGTCAGGCAGGATTGGGGAAAGATAGCTAAATATTTCTTAACAGAAAAGAACTCGTAAATGCAGTCGCAACTGGTTGGCGAGCGGTTGCTTGAATTGTGTAGAAATACAAAACAAGATGTTTTTATCGCAGCCCCTTTTATTAAAGTATTTAGCCTTAGTAAAATTTTAGAGGTGATACCAGTTACTTCAAAGGTTAAAGTCGTGACTCGATGGAAACCTGAAGAAATTGCTGCCGGGGTTAGTGATCTGGAAATATTCGCTTTATTGCAATCCCGTTCTATAGAGTTGTTTTTGCATCCGGCGCTTCATGCAAAGTTATACAGAGTGGATGAAAAATGTCTTATCGGCTCAGCCAACATTACTGAAAGTGCTCTTGGCTGGTCATGGCAGCCAAACATTGAACTGATGGTAGATGCTTTGGCGTCTGATCAGAATATTCAATACATTGAAAGCAGATTAATAGCGGGCGGTATCAAAGTATCGCAACCGATTCATGATGCGATGAAAGCGCAAGTTGAACAGCTATTAGCTGCAAATAATGAGTTCAAGGCATTTAAATCAGAGCACACGGAAATGAAATGGCTACCACTGTGTGTAAAGCCTGATTTGTTATTTAAAATATATAGCAATGCTGATACATCCAGCATGTTAAAAAGCACAGTGGATTGTGGAAGCAAAGATTTGTTATCACTCAAACTGCCTGCAGGTATGCTTGAAAATGACTTTAATAAGTATATCTCTGCATATTTAGATGGTCACCCAGTCAAAATACAGATTGACCAACTTTCAGCAACTAAAGTCATAAGCTCGGTAGAAGGTGCAAACCTACTGCGAATCTATAGCGAACCTGATTTCAAACTACCCTATAACATCAATGATCATTGGAACATCGTGAAATCTTGGCTTACGCATTTTTATAAAAATAAATATAACCGTGCGCCGATAGATGAGGGATTTTCAATGGGAAAGGTCATCTAAGAATAACTCAACTGCATGATTAATAATATAATTATGTAGATTCTTTGCGTTTTTTAACTAAAGACACGTTTATATGCCCTAATAAGCGGCTTGCTGGAGATAATCTCCAGTAGTACCATGGTAGAATGCAAAAAATCACCAAAGAATTCATGTTTTCAGGACATGAAACGTTCCCATTACGGCAATTATGGCTGCGCAAAGCCTATGAGTCGATAACAGTTCAAGCTGCTCCTGCCCCCAAAAGTATATTCTCTGACCACGAATCTATTGTTAGATTTGGTGTAGGTAAAAACATGGTTTCATCTATAAAACATTGGGCTCTTGCCGCTCATTTTATGGAGGAATTTGAAGCAGGTTATCGGCCCACTCAAGAAGCTGAATTATTGTTCGGGAACAGTGGGTTAGATTTATATTCAGAGCATCCTGCTACTATCTGGCTCATCCATTGGTATCTTGCAGCCCGCGGTCGCCGTTCAACAACATGGTTCTGGTTGTTTAATCATATTCAATCACAAACTTTCACACGAGATGATATATATCGCAGTCTTAAAGAGTTTGTGGTTGCAAATAATATACGTGCCACTGAAGTTACCTTACGTCGTGATATCGAATGTTGTATCAAAAGTTACGTACCCAACATTGGTGGAGATTCGGCTGAAGATATTGCTGAACCGATACTTGGCGAATTGGGTTTGATTCAACAAGGCAGTCGTGGTGTTTTTGAATTCAGGCGAGGACCAAAGCATACTTTACCTGATGCATTATTTGCTTATGCCTTGCTAGATTTCTGGGAGAGACGATCACCTGATATTTCAACCCTGTCATTTGACTCAGTTGCGCAGGAATTTGGCTCGCCCGGCAAAGTGTTCAAGCTTGATGAAAA
>JBAZTJ010000103.1:0-9828 GCA_041662005.1 Candidatus Methylopumilus sp. | reverse complement strand
TACATTTCACTCCCGCACTTTGAAAAAATCGTGCAAAAACATACACAAAACCGCATCGAAACGATGGGTGCCGAAACTGCTAGTAATATTGAACGCCCTACATGACAGGCATTGGGGAATGACATAGTCCTTTCGGTCTATGCCCAGGAATAGCCAAGCTGGTGTTCAGAAAAAGCTGGCAGTGACGAGGCAGAAAAAGGCACTGGTAACATTAACGTCATGTTTCAAACGTATGATGCCAAACTCAAATTTATACTTTTCAGTTACGACTTTTTTTAATCACCTTGTTAGGAACAACACATGGCATTTACGAAAAAAATAGCAGCTTCACTTTTGTCTGTCGGACTGATTTCTGCCGGATTTATTTGGGGAGGCATGCCACTTGTTGCCAAGGCGAATGAAGCTGAAGATATAAGCGCCATCAAAAGCAACCTGCAAAAACGAAATCCGCCGCTTAATGTAAAAAACATCAAGCTTTCCCCACTTGCCGGCCTTTATGAGGTCTATGCAAACGGTAATATCTTTTATGTGGATAAAACCGTTTCTTATGTGATGGTTGGTGGGTCGTTGATAGAAGATGCCAGCAAACGCAACCTGACAGCCGAGCGTGTAAAAGAGCTCTCCAGCATCAAATTTGATAGCCTGCCTTTCAAGAATGCCCTGGAGATCAAAAAAGGTAGTGGAGCCTATAAGTTCGCCGTGTTCTCAGACCCGGACTGCCCATACTGCAAAACGCTGGAACAAGGCCTGGAAAAATTTGGCCTGACCGATTACACGGCTTATGTGTTTTTGTTCCCGCTAAAAGAGATTCACCCGGATGCGACGATGAAGGCTGAAGCCATATGGTGTGCCAAGGATAGAAACGAAGCCTGGTCGAACTGGATGATTAAGGGTACGACTCCGGAGAAGGCCAGCTGCGAAAACCCGCTGGCAGCCAATGAGAAACTGGCAGAGGAGTTAGGGGTAAACGGGACACCTACCATCTACCTGAACGACGGCAAACAAACCCAGGCACCACAGGAGTTGGTCATGGCGATAAAGGCCAGCAAGCCCAATTAGTAGTTCATCACAACCATTAACCATGCTGAATCCGGATATTGCAATATCCGGATTCAGCATGGATTAAGTAAACCTAGATTTTAAGCAAACCAAGCTGCGAGGCTTTTACACAGGCGTTACTGCGGTTCTCCACCCCCAGCTTGCGCAAGATACTGTGTACGTGATTCTTGACCGTGAGCGGACTGATATTAAGAATGGCGGCGATCTCAAGATTGGTCTTACCTGAATTCATCCATCGCATCACTTCCTGCTCCCGCTGGGTGATGGTTTTTTTACTGTCGCTGGCCTTATGCTGTCGAGTCCTGCTCTTAAAGCTGCGGCCATAAGCCGTACCGCCTATGCGATTAAGTACCGCATGCAAATGAGGTACCAACAGCTCCAGCAGATATGCGTGCCTGGCGTTCAACTGCCCGGGAACACGTGAGAAACAAAAGAACGACAGCACATCGCCCTCTTTATTTGCCAGGCCATGGGCAGCGATATTTTTAAGCTCGATTTCCTGTAACGCGCCTGGGATCTCAGTAAACGGGACGGTGTAGATACCAAAGTCACCGACGCTTAAGCCATCAGCAATCAGGATCGGGCGATGATTGTGCCGCCATGAGGCGATAGCCCGGGAGATAAGACCGCTTTCCGTTTGCGTAGCCAGTTGCACATGCTTGTCCGTTACGTAGCGCGTGCTGATAAAACTCTCAAAGTGCAACTGGGACTGATTTTGTATGCGAATGCCACATAGCAATACCTCGTGTGGGAAGAGATACTGGAAGCTGCCTTGCAACCAGGAGAAAAGTTGCTCACGTTGATTGATGCGTAACGACGCTTCAAATACCTCAATAAACAGGCCGGACTCTTCTGCGGTTAAACCGTTTAATGTTGCCCCCATTTAGCTCACACTCTTAATCTATGTTTATTGTTTTACCGGACACAATATACAAGCGTTAAATGGCGTAAAGATGAAGTCTTTATTGCAGTGAAATTGCAAATTGATTGCAAAATTAGCGAGTTATGTAGACCATCGCCATAGTCCTGCTTCATCACTGCGTCACGCACAGGTATTACTGTAGCGGCATGCAATCCTCCCAAATTACAATCATAAAATTGCTAGCACTCTCAGCATGGCTAGGCGTATTGCTGCCTGATGCAGCCCACGCCGACATTTACCTGCAGGAGGATATGCAGGAGGAAATCCACCTCAGTAATCTTGTCGATATGCCTGCTGAGAATACTGCAGTGGATGATGACCATGCAACGCGATACATATTGCTGGTACAGGATGAAAGCACAGCAGGCGTACCTCAGAATAAAGTGGCGCCTATTTATGCCAAATTGCCGTTTGCGGATGCGGTTGCGATGGCTGCCCAACAAACCTCGCTGGACCCTGCACTACTGCATGCGGTAATCAGCATTGAGTCCAACAACAACCCCAAAGCCCTTTCACATCGAGGCGCCAGAGGCTTGATGCAATTGATGCCGGGCACGGCAAAACGCTTCAATGTAAGCAATCCTGATGACCCACGGCAGAATGTGCTTGCCGGCGCGCAGTATCTGCGGGAGCTGCGCGGACTATTTCACGGTGACCTGCAGCTGATGCTGGCTGCTTACAATGCCGGCCCCGGCGCGGTGATCAAGCATGGCACAAAGATACCGCCTTTTGCCGAGACTCAGACCTATGTGCCTAAAGTCCTGCGCTATTATCAAAAAATCGGGGCAAGCTACCAATTGAATACCTACCGGGATTGAATGCCTGAGTTATTTGCACTACCTTTTTGCAGCGAACTACTGCTCTTGGCTGCCTTAAGTGTTAATTGCGGTGTGCCTGTTTTATCTTCATTGGCTTTATTGCCATTAGCTGAAATACCAGTCTCTGCCAAGGTCGACCCGACCTGCCCGAATATCCACTCGCGATAGGATTTTGCGTAATTAAAACTCTGATTTTCGTTGGTAAAGCCTGAAAGCTTGAAAGGCTTCTGTGTGGAAAGACTATAGATACCGACTATACGTCCCTGCGCGCGGTTAATTCCCCATTCGGTGTTGCCGGTCATAGGGTCAGTATA
Organism: Candidatus Methylopumilus sp.; assembly: GCA_041662005.1. GTDB lineage: Bacteria > Pseudomonadota > Gammaproteobacteria > Burkholderiales > Methylophilaceae > DATHXC01. The sequence goes on along the minus strand of JBAZTJ010000103.1, from coordinate 6,715 downwards.
AATCTGCCTGAGGTGTCTTTTTACATTGGGGAAACGCTTATCCCGCAGTAAATCCTGCAAGGTTAACGGGTAGGTTTTAGTAGCGACAGGTGTACTTTCATAATAACTGTTGAGCGCATTCCTGAATTGTGTACCGACGAACAACAGCTGTTGTTCGTTTTCAGCTTTGACTTGACTATGCCAGGTCATCCCAACGGCAGAAAGCCCGATGCCGGCGATGGCAATAAACAACAGCAATCCCATATAGCTGAACCCGCGGTTATGCCTGGCAACCATGCCTAGCTTACCATTCAGAAAATGCTGATCCATCTTTCGCATTGCCAACGGCCCCACTTTTAATATCATATACCGCGCTACTGGCATCGGCGTCCGGCGCTATGATCACCCAGGTTTCCGCACTCTCAGTGAGCGGATCTACCGGAACTGAACGTATGTATTTTTTTGCCACCAGCTCCTGCAGAGAGCCCGGGTAACGTTCATTGTCACCATAAAATTTGTCTATCGCTTCCCGCATGACACCCAGATTTTGCTTCAACGTGGCTTCCTTGGCATTGTCGATACTATGGAAATAACGTGGTACGGCGATGGAAATGAGTAATGCGATCACGGTCATCACCACCATCAACTCAATCAAGGTGAATCCGCGTATCAAGCGCCCGTTTTTTTGTGGCTGAGCCACCGTTTCATTACCAGGCAGCATAGACGGTACCGTTAATGGCTTTTTTCTGGCTTAATGAATACACATCATAGACATCCACACCCTCGCGCGGTGACGAAGCGTCACTGTCATAACTGCGTTTACCCCAGGTTTCAGCAGGTTTCAAGTCGGGTTCTTTGCTCATGGGATCTCTTGGAATCCGTCGTATGAATTTAATCACCCGGCTTTTCGGGTCTGTCTGGTTCACAACGCCCTGCTCTAGGATTTCCAAGCTAGGTGGGTAACCGGACTGGCCTACCGTTTTCCTGACTTTGCCGTCATCGAATGCTTTTTTATAGGCATCAATAGCGTCCCGGATTTGCCTTAAGCTTTGCTTGAGTTCCGTTTCCTTGTTGCGCTGCATCGTCATTTGCATGATGGGAACAGCACCTGCTGCCAGGATGGACACGATTAATACCGTGACAACCAGCTCAATTAAGGTAAAGCCTGCCTGTCTCATTTATGGCGAAGTCAATGATGAAAATGGAACATTTTCAGGCACTGTGCCACCAGCATTCGAGTTTGCTGGCGGTGGTGTTCCTTGCGAAGTGGTCGGTGGTATTGCGGGTTGAACCGTAGTTGGCTGAACCGTGCTGGGTTGAACTGGGCTAGGTTCCACTGGCGGCTCTAGCTCGCCCGGGTCAGTGGCGCCAGCAGCCTCGGGGATATCCTGCTGTACCGGCTGCTCACGCATCATACTGGCTGAAGCACGGCCGCTGGAAGCACTGACGGGCACATTAATCTGCGGTTTATCGGTAATGCCAGCCTCTGTGCCTGACCAGTACTCGGCAACTTCGGCATCCGGGCGGCTGATATTACCCAGGATACGCGGCGTGATGGCCAGGACGATTTCGGTTTTGCTCTTTCTGTCCTCCTGGTTGGAGAACAGCCTGCCCAGCAGCGGGATATCGCCCAACGCAGGCAGCTTGCTGGCGTTCTTGCGCTCATCATCCAGTATCAACCCGGCAAGCACCTGGGTTTCGCCATCCTTCAGCCGTAACAGGGTATTGGCATTACGCGTACCTATGGTATAGACCGTGGCACCGTTACGGGTAATGGTTTTTTCGCCCAGCGAACTGACTTCCAGGCCGATCTTGATATTCACAAAATCATCCAGGGTAATGCGTGGCTCTACATCCAGCTTCAGGCCTACATCAATATATGAAACACTTTCCGAGATGCCGACATTGGCGGTTGAGGTGGTGGTGATGATAGGCACTTTATCGCCCACCAATATCTTGGCTTTTTCGTTATTACGCACGCGGATGCGCGGATTGGAGATTAGGTTCACATCGCCCGTAGTTTTCCTGAAGTTAAGCGCCGGGTTCGGCGAAACATCCAGGCGGTTGGAATTAAGATTTAACAGGCCTTCCAGGGTGAGTGGCGAAGCAGTCGCCACGGTGGAGCTGACGATAGTGCCAGCTACCGCACTCGCAGTAGTGACGGGGATGCGGCTATTCACGGTAAGCTGGTTGGGATAAGCAATGCCCAGCTCCTGCAACCGGCTACGGCTGACTTCCAGCACTTCTATCTCCAGCATCACTTCCGGATCGGCCAGGTCATTGGCAGCCACCAGCTTTTCTGCAATACGTATCACCTCCGGCGTATCGCGGATCACGATCATGTTCAATCTGTCATCCACTACTACATCCTTGGATTTGAGCACCGTCTTCAGCGTCGCCGCTACCTGCTTGGCCGAGGCATTGGTTAGGTAGAAGCTGCGTATCATGAGCTCCTTGTAATCCTTGAGCTTTTGTTGGGTATTGGGGAAGATCAGCGCGCTGGTTTCGGTTAGTGCTTTTTTCTGCAAACCATTGGTAGCCAGTACCATTTCGATCGCATCCTCTATCGGCGCCTTCTTGATAAACGCCGTAGCCTTGGTTTCAGTCTTGATATCCTTATCCAGGATAAAGTTGATGCCTGTGGCGCGCGATAGCGCCTCAAACAGCATTTTGATACTCACATCGCGGAACTCCAGCGTCACCGGTTTATTAAACGGCGGCTTGAGCTTGGGGGGCTCGCTCAGTGGCGACTCTCTGCGGCTGCGGATTTCGCGCTGCAATTCCAGCGCCTCATGGTTTTTCGGATTTTCGATCAGCACCCTGCGCAATGCCGACATGGCAGCATCGGCATTGTTATTGGCATTGAACATACGCGCCTCTTCTATCCGCTTGGTATGGTACTGCTCACGCTCTATGCTGGCCTTGCCGGAAATCGCCCGCACATTATTAGGCGCCAGCACTTTCACCCGCTCGTACAGCGCATTCGCCTCATCATATTGGCCGCTATTACGCGCCTTCTCGGCTTCAGTAAGCAGTTCGGTAACTGCCTGCTCCTGGGTCACAAACATATCCTTGCGCGGTATGGCCGCCTCGGGTTTTTCCTTGGCTTTATCCTTAGCATTGCTAATGCGTTCTTCCGGCGTATTGCCGGGTACACCAGATTTTTGCCAGGGGGCAAACGCGCAACTGGCAAGGGTAAGCAATGGCAAAAGCAAGGCACACATCCCCAGATGCATTAATTGACGGCTGGATTTCATTCCGGTGTTCCTTGTTTTTTTATGGTCTTTTTTTGTCATGGAATTTTTATGGGTCATGGCATTAATTATTCTGGGTTGGGTCATCATTATTTAAAGCACTGACATTACTGGCAGCGGCTTGCCTGGCCGCCTTGGGCTGCACTTTGCTCAAGCCAAGCGGGATATATGTCAGGTGCAGCGCGTTGGCATCTTCTTTATCCAGGCGCCACTCCTTATCAATGGCCTGCCCGGCAACTACGGTGACCACCCGATTGCGCGCAGAAAGGAAAATCAGCGTGCCATGCGGTGTATTTTCCAGCTTGCCCATGTAGAAATAGGGAACCGGCGGTGCCGTTGGCACCAGCTTTTCAAGCTCAGCCTCAGTCACTACTGGCTTGGGTGGCGGCGCCACATACCAGGCATGCGACTTGAATAAATCGGCAGCCTTATCCGGGGTCTCACGCACAGAGGTTGCCTTGTGCCATAAATCAGGCAGCACTCCGTCTGCTACAGGGGCAGCAATCGCCTCCCGCTCAATAGCACCCGGCTTTGCGTGCCGGCTGACGGTGACCTCGGCCACACTGTCAGCCTCTGGCTCTTGCAGCAGGTACATGGCGCCCAGCGTCAGTAACAGTGCACCACCTATCAAAAACCAGCGTTGTCGTGATTGCAGCGCCATCAGTTGCCCTTGACCATCAATAGCACGTAATTCAGCTTGATTTGCGCAGCACCATCGCCTATCGAATCACGCTTGATAGTGATCTCGCTTAAGCCTAATGTAGGAAATTTCAGGCTGGCAGTTTCGATAAAACTCCTCAGGTTCTTATAATTGGCCTGCACCGGAAAAATGATTTCATAACGTGCCAGATTCCCGTTATTCGGGTCATTCGATAACTTGTACTCACCGACCGTCAGCACGATGCCGCTATCTACCGCCAGCTGGTGTATTTGTTCCAATACTTTCGATAGCTCGGCCACAGGGGGAAACTGGCCATAGAATTTTTGCAGCGCCTGCTCATCATTGAGCACCGGCACCTGGGCGACTGACGCCACTTTCGGCTGCGTGTTGAGCCATGCCAGCTCTTGCATCTTTTGTTGTAGCTGATGCTGGGCCGGCAAGACTAAGGCCAGCCCGAACAACAAGCCGGCAATCAAGGTCAGCAGCCCTGCCATACCCAACAAGCCGAGCTGGTAGCGCACCACTTCCAGACTGCGTAACACGCGGTTCATGGTTGCTCCTTCCATCTGGCGACCGCCACAAAACGGATAGGATGCTGATCCACATCCTCCATGATTTCGTGCTTGAGCAAATACACGCCAGCTAGCTGCGGCGTTGCATCCAGGCGCTGGATATAGGCAAACATCACATCCTTGTTTTTTGCTTCGGCGGTGATTTTTAGCTGCCGCATTTTGGGGTCCGGCTCTATGGAGAGTAAAGCCGAATCATCAACGGCGGCCGCCTCCAGCGCAGCAAACACATCCCCCCAGGGGATCAGCAGAAAATCCGCCAGCTTCCTGGCTTGTGCGACTTTTTCCAGCAGCTCGTCTGATGATTTTTTTTGCACTGGCCGGGCCGGTTCTTTTAAACCGGATTCGGTTCTCAACTGCTGTATTTGCTGTTCCATGGCCCGCGTACGCTCCACCATGGCGCTGTAGTATTGCCAGCCAGCGGCGAAGATAATCCCGGCTAATAACAACAGCCCCAGCCCGGCGAGCGGTGGGAAACGCGGCGAGACATAATCCAGCTTGATGGCGCGCATGGCTAGCCCACCACGCTTAATGCCATGGAGTAGCATTGATGCTGGGAGGCAGCATATCCCCCCACCGCAACATGGGTCACGCGCACTGTTTTCCAAGCGGCACTGGCCGCAAACGTAGTACTGGCGGCCGCATATTGTGTCGTGTCCGGAGTGCTCAGGTAGATGATGGGTTGCTCATGCTGCCAGCCAGCCAATAGCATCTCACGCGTAATCAGGGCTGACAGTTGTTCCGGCCAGTCTCGCCCGGCCCCGCAGCTGGCAATGCTGTGCCAAGCCCCATCCCGCATCAGGGCGATATTGATGCGCCCGGATTCAAGCTGTACATAGCAGCTGGCGGCTGGCTTGATTTGATGGCGTATGCGATTGAAGCCGCTCATCAAATAGGGCTGTATGGATTTCAGCCTGCAGCCATATTGCTGGCTCAGTGCCTGCAATGCCGCGATCAGGCCGCTATCCACGGCGCTGGCAATGAGGGTGTCGCCATCAGGCAATGGATTCACACGCACCAGCCAGTCATCCACCACGTCGCCATAGGTTTCCCGGAAACAATGGGTTGCTACTGTCAGCACTTTGTCAGCCGCCGTCAACGGCGGCATGGCGGGGATGACTCTGTAGCGTACCAGCTGGTTGGAAAGCACGACGCTGAGAGGCAATCCGCGTTGCGACTTCATCAACAGTTTTTCCAGCTCAGCCACCGCAGTAGTCCATGGTTTGGTATTTACTGGCGCAATAAACCCGGCATGCAGGGTTTCCATGGCACCGGGTTTGAGCCCGGCCTTCAACCTCACCAAAGACACACTCTCCGGCGCAAGGCTCGCGACATAGCGATCCATGAATGACAATTTATCCAGCAATGAAAGTGACACGATTAATCTCTTCCAAAGTGGTTTTACCGTTGGCAACGGCTTCAACCGCAGTTTCGCGCAGCAAGCGCAAGCCTTTGCGCCGCGCTGTCTCCTTGAGTTTGCGGATAGGGTCGCGCGCAACTATCATTTCACGGATTTCATCATCGAGTATCAGCAGCTCGGCCACTGCCATGCGGCCTTTATAGCCGCTGCCACGGCATTGTCCGCAACCCTGCCCTTTGAGAAACTTCATCGAGGATGCAGCTTCAGCACTAATCGCGGACTCGGCCAGCAACTCGGCAGATGGGGTATATGGCATTGCGCAATGACTGCAGTTAAGCCGCACCAGGCGCTGCGCCAGTATGCCGTTGAGTGCAGAGACAAAGCTGTAGGTATCGACTTCCATATTGATAAAGCGTCCAATCACGTCAAACACGTTATTGGCATGCACGGTAGTAAATACCAAGTGGCCGGTAAGCGCGGCCTGCACGGCAATTTGCGCGGTTTCCGAATCGCGGATTTCACCCACCATGATCTTGTCCGGATCATGCCGCAGGATAGATCTCAGGCCGCGCGCAAAGGTCAGGCCTTTTTTCTCGTTGACGGGGATCTGCAGCACGCCCGACAAGTTGTATTCAACCGGGTCTTCAATGGTGATGATCTTGTCCTTGCCGGTGTTCACTTCAGAGATGGCCGCGTAAAGCGTGGTGGTCTTACCGCTACCGGTCGGGCCAGTCACCAGCACCATGCCATAGGGCTCGCGCGCCAGTGCACGGAACTGGTTGCGCGTCAGTTCATCAATGCCGATATGCTCCAGGGTCAGGCCTTTGGATTGCTCGGTGAGCGCTTTGCGGTCGAGGATGCGCAGCACGGCGTCTTCGCCATAGACACTGGG
>JBAZTJ010000102.1:466-9831 GCA_041662005.1 Candidatus Methylopumilus sp. | reverse complement strand
GCAGTTTTTTCGTCGGCCTTTATAAACAAGGCCCTATTGCTTACAATATTAGCACCCTGGATAGCTTCAGAAAGAACCTCAATGATTCCTTCAAGAGCTAACTGGCGCTGGCCCTGCGGTAGCTCGCCTTTAGTTAAAGCCAGGCCATCTTCCAAGACGTGCTGCAGACTTAATTCAGACACTGACCCTTCGTTAAATGTAGCCATGGTATTTCCTTTTATAATGTAAGCCATTGAATTTTAATAAATAAAATTTTATTAAAAAAAACAAACAAAAGCTGCCGCTACTGATTAAGCGACAGCTGAATTGTACTCTATTTGCTCCAAAACCTCTGTTCTTAACTTTGCTATTTCGATGACAAATGCAAAAGAAAATTGACCTGTTGTGAGAGATTCAAGCACTTCATCCCCATGTCGAAGATAAACGTTCTCGCCATCACACAGGATATATGGCTTAGGAAGATTATCCGGCGTGATTTCAGGATGATGTCTTCGTAAATTCATTAATGCCTTTTTCAAACGACTTACACTTACCCCAGCAAGCAACAACCTAGCCACAGCACGAAGAATGACTACATCTCCAAAGGTATATTGTCTTTTCTTTCCTCTTCCTCGTTGGCCTTTAACACTAGGCATGACAACTTTTGTTCGGCAAAGATAATCAACCATGGAAATGGTTAAGCCACTAAGTTTGGCGGCAGAAGAAATTTCAAAGTTATTATTCATTTAAATTAGTATAACTCATTAATATTAAAAGACAAATAAAAATAGTCTAGCTCGGTACTATATATTTATATACATACTATACTTTTTCCAAGTAAGTACTTCGAAAGGCGCTTGTAATCTGAATCAGGGCCGATGTGTTACAATTTCGAAACGTGACAACTTTGGTGAGTTTTAACGTGATTTAGTGGGTAAGGGCGAGCTCTAAAGCGCTTAAAATCGTTTATAGAACAATTGAAAATCCGCGTGTCGACAGTTCGATTCTGTCCCCGGCCACCATAATTTCGCGAATACGCTAGCAGCGGATTTGTAAAGTTGGTGAAATGGAAAGTCCTTTACCATTCATCCTCATGTGGTTGCCTAATTCCTGATATTCGTTCAAAGTTACCACCTATAAATCTGTACCCAAGAATGTGCCAATTATTAGAATAGGCGAACCATATGGCCGGCTATAAAGTAATAGAAGCAAGCGAACTGTTCGAAATGCTGGCTAACCAGAAGGTAGTGCTGGTCGACGTCCGTAACGACAATGAAGTTGCGACTGGCGTTATCCCCGGCGCTATTCATATCCCACTGGCACTGATCCCGGTCAAGCACGACACCCTGAACAAAGAAGAAACTACCGTAGTTTACTGTCATAGCGGCATCCGCTCTGCGCAGGCTGCAGCCTACATGGCAAGCAAAGAGCATGGACAAGTGTTCAACCTGCAAGGCGGTGTACTCGCCTGGGGCAGGGCCGGTTATCCTTTCGCCTGACTTAACAAGATAAAAGCGCAAACCCCCTCATGACAAGCCCTTCCATGGAATTCAACAAAGAACTCGACGCCCGCGGCCTTAACTGCCCGTTACCTATATTGCGCTGCAAAAAGGGTCTGGCCGAACTCGAAGCCGGCCATGTTTTGAAAGTCGTCGCCACCGACCCCGGCTCAGTAAAAGACTTTCAAGCCTTCTGCAAACAAACCGGGCATGAAATGCTATCCCTTGAAGAACTAGAAGCGGTGCCAAAAAAGGAATTTATTTTCTATATCCGCAAACGCAGTAACTAAGCTGATAGCGACAAGTTGAAGTACAAATAAAAAAGCCTCTGAAAAGAGGCTTTTTTATTATTGGTGTTTAACGCTGACTTATTTGAGCTTTGCCAACTGCGCATTCAGCTTGTCCACCGTCGCACTGAATCCAGCCAGACGCTCTTTCTCCTGCGCCACAACGGCTACTGGCGCACGATCGACAAAGCTGGCATTGCCCAGCTTGGCTTCTGCCTTGGTGATCTCACCGCTCAGACGTGCGATCTCCTTACTTAGACGTTCCTTTTCCGCAGCCATGTCTATCTCAATCTTGAACATCAGCCTGAAATCACCTGCCAGCGCTATCGGTGCGTCCGCTTCCGGCAATTCACCGACAATTTCAATATCCGCCAGTTTAGCCAGTGCTTTCAAATGTGGGGCAAAAGCCTGTAACTTGGCTGCATCACCAGCGGCCACCAATGGCACGCGCAACGCCGGTGAAATATTCATCTCACCGCGCAAGCTACGGCAGGCATCAACAGCCTGCTTGAGCAATGCTACCCAAGCCTCTGCAGCCTCATCGATCTTGGCTGGCTGCGCTTTGGGATAAGCTTCCAGCATAATGCTTGGGCCAGTCCTACCAGACATAGGTCCAATCGTTTGCCAGATTTCTTCGGTAATAAAAGGCATCACCGGATGGGCCAGACGCAGGATGGTTTCCAGCACACGCAGCAATGTGCGACGTGTCGCGCGTTGCTCTGCCTCCGTACCATTCTGTAGTTGTACTTTTGCCAGTTCCAGATACCAGTCGCAATACTCGTCCCACACAAATTTATAGATCGCCTGCGCTACGATATCGAAACGATACTCGGCAAAGCCCTTTTCGATATCTGCTTCAACCTTTTGCAGCAAGCTGACGATCCAGCGATCGGCTTGTGAGAAACTCAGGTAGCCTTAGGGCTTGGTCTTGCAGTCCTCCATGCCGTTATCCTGCGGGCTGCCATCTTCGTTCTGCGTATTCATCAGCACAAAGCGCGTCGCGTTCCACAGCTTGTTGCAGAAATTGCGATAGCCTTCGCAACGTTGCAAATCAAACTTGATGTCGCGGCCGGGTGAGGCAAGGCTGGCGAAAGTGAAACGCAGCGCATCCGTTCCGTAAGCGGCAATGCCTTCCGGGAACTCCTTGCGTGTGCGCTTCTCGATTTTTTCCGCGTCTTTCGGATTCATCAAGCCGGTGGTGCGCTTCTTGATCAAATCATCCAGGCCAATGCCATCGATCAAATCAATCGGGTCCAGAACGTTGCCCTTGGATTTAGACATCTTCTGACCTTCCGCATCGCGGATCAGGCCGTGCACATAGACGTGCTTGAACGGAATTTTGCCGGTGATATGCGTAGTCATCATCACCATACGCGCCACCCAGAAGAAAATGATGTCGAAACCCGTCACCAGCACGGATGACGGCAGATATAAATCCAGTGCCGTATTGGCCTTGTCTTTAGCTTCGTCGCCAGTCCAATCCAGCGTAGAAAACGGCCAGAGCGCTGAGGAGTACCAAGTATCCAGTACATCGTCGTCACGCTTCAGGTTGCCGGTATAGCCATCTTTGGCCGCCAAGGTTTTGGCTTCCACTTCGTCGTGCGCCACATAGACCTTGCCGTTACCTGCATACCAAGCGGGAATCTGATGTCCCCACCAAAGTTGGCGCGAGATACACCAATCCTGAATATTGTTCAGCCACTGGTTGTAAGTGTTGACCCAGTTTTCCGGATAAAACTTGATCTCACCGCTAGCCACCACATCCAGCGCCTTTTGTGTGATGCTCTTGCCATCGGCTGAAGGCTTGCTCATGGCGACGAACCACTGATCTGTGAGCATAGGCTCAATGACTACGCCGGTGCGGTCGCCACGCGGAACTTTGAGTTTGTGTTTGTCCGCCTTGACCAGATAGCCTTGTGCTTCCAAGTCAGCCACTACTTGCTTACGCGCTGCAAAGCGCTCTAAACCTTGATACTGCTGAGGCGCCGCATCATTGATGTTGCCTTCAAGGGTCAAAATACCAATGATAGGTAATTGATGGCGCTGCCCAACCGCATAGTCATTAAAGTCATGCGCAGGCGTCACTTTCACCACACCGGTGCCAAACTCTTTATCAACGTAATCATCGGCAATGATAGGAATTTCACGGTCGCATAACGGCAGCTTTACGTTCTGGCCGATGAGGTGCGCATAGCGCTCATCTTCGGGATGCACCATCACCGCCACGTCGCCCAGCATGGTTTCCGGGCGGGTTGTTGCCACAGTTAAATGGCCTTCCCCACTGGCAAGCGGATAGTTGATGTGCCACATAAAGCCATCCTCCTCCTCCTGCACAACTTCAAGGTCAGAAACAGCCGTGCCCAGCTTCACGTCCCAATTCACCAGGCGCTTGCCGCGATAGATCAGGCCTTCGTTATACAAACGCACAAAGGTTTCGGTGACGGTTTTGGAGAGGCCATCATCCATGGTGAAGCGCTCACGACTCCAGTCTGGCGATGTACCCAAACGGCGCATCTGCTTGGTGATAGTGCCGCCGGAATACTCTTTCCACTCCCAGACTTTTTCCAGGAATTTTTCACGTCCCAAGTCATGTCTGGAAACGCCTTGTGCATCCAGCTGGCGCTCCACCACGATCTGGGTAGCAATACCCGCATGGTCAGTACCAGGCTGCCATAGCGTGTTATCACCGCGCATACGGTGGTAACGCGTGAGTGAATCCATCAATGTCTGGTTAAAGCCGTGCCCCATGTGCAAGGTGCCTGTGACATTGGGCGGTGGCAGCAGGATGCAGAAGTTATCCTGCTTGGCAGTATCCATGCCGGCAGCGTAATAACCTTTGCTTTCCCAAAACTTGTACCAGCGGCTTTCGATGGCTTTGGGGTCGAAGGATTTTGCTAAAGCATTAGCGTTTTCAGTAGTTTGTTGTGTGCTCATAGGGGCGAGATTTTACCATATAAGTCACTACTGACTTACTTAACCAAACCGTTACTAATGCGTTACCCGGTCACAGCCACACACAAATACACAAGGCTTTTCTGTTACGATATCGCTTCAACTTAAGGGGATAATGACGTGGATGCACTCTGGGTCTGGGGGATATTGGGCTTAATATTGCTGGCGTTCGAGATGGCCACCGGCACTTTCTATGTGTTGTGGTTCGGCATTGCTGCACTAATTGTGGCAGGTGCACTCACTATGTTCCCAGCCATCAATATCGCTATACAACTGCTACTTTTCTCAGTGCTTTCGTTGGGCTCATTGGCGATATGGAGGCGGTATTACAAGAAGAACAGTACCGATCTGAAGATTGGTCAATCGCAAGGCGATGAAATTGGCCGTACAGGCATTATCATCGAAGCCGTCAGTGCCAGAAAAAATGGCCGCATCCAGTTTGCGCAAGGCGTAATGGGTAGCCGCGAGTGGACGGCTATCGCCAATGAAGATATCGAAGTAGGTGCTGATGCAGCAATCATCAGCATTGAGGGCAATAGTCTGCGGGTACGAAAACAGTAAATCTAAACAACTGGCTTTTAAAATTAAGGGAAAATCATGCTGGTATTTCTATATGTTCTGATAGTGGTGGTGGTCATTCTTGCATGGAAAGGCATACGTATCGTGCCACAGGGTGAGGAATGGGTGGTGGAGCGCCTGGGTAAATTTGCCGGCGTCATTACCCCGGGCTTGCATGTGATCAACCCGATTTTCAGTAAAGTCAGCTACAAAGTCACTACCAAAGACATTATCCTGGAGATTCCTGAGCAGGAAGTGATCACCAGAGACAACGCAGTAATTCTGGCCAATGCCGTCGCATTTATGAAAGTGACCAATATTGAGCGCGCGGTATATGGTATCGATAATTTCAGTGAAGCCATGCGCAACATGGTGCAAACCAGCCTGCGTTCGATTATTGGCGGTATGGATTTGAACCACGCACTGACATCCCGTGACCGCATAAAAGCAGAGCTTAAAATCGCCGTTGCCGACGAAGCAGCAGATTGGGGCCTGACAGTGAAATCCGTTGAGATTCAGGACATCAAGCCCTCTTCTAACATGCAACACGCCATGGAGCAGCAAGCCTCTGCAGAACGCGAAAGAGTGGCTGTGGTTACTCGTGCCGAAGGTGAAAAACAGTCGCTGATACTTAACGCGGAAGCCAGGCTGGAAGCGGCTCGCAAGGATGCTGAAGCGCAAGAAGTGGCAGCCAAAGCATCCGCTGAGTCCATCCGCCTGATTTCTGAAGCGGTGAAAGAAAACAACAGCTCGGCTACCTTCCTGCTGGGTGACCGCTATATTCAAGCACTACAGAAAATGTCAGCCTCTGAAAACAGCAAAATTATCGTGATGCCCGGAGATGTAGTGAGTGCTGTAAAAGCACTGGTAGGCGGGAAGTAAATTAGTTTTTAGTCCCTTCCTCTTTCCATGAGGAAGAGACTAGACTCCGCACACCTTACAGTCGGGGTCTTTGCTCAGCTTGATGCTGCGCCATTCCATGGCAAGCGCATCCAGCAATAGCAAACGTCCTTGCAGGCTTTCGCCCACGCCCATCAATAGCTTCATGGCCTCACCCGCCTGGGTGGCGCCTATGATGCCGACCAGTGGTGCGAACACGCCATTTTCGGCACAACGCATGGCTTCTTCAGCCCCCATATCAGGGAACAGACAGTGATAGCACGGGCTAGTATCGTTACGCATATCGAACACCGTCACTTGCGCCTCAAACCCAATCGCAGCTCCGGAAACCAAGGGCTTACTCAGTTTTACACAGATACGGTTCAGCGCATATCTGGTAGCAAAATTGTCGGAGCAATCGATAACGACATCGGCCGCTGCTGCCAACTCTGTAAAAGCTTCTTCAGTAGACTTCTCCTGAATAGTTTTAACGACTACTTCAGGGTTGATTGCATGCAATGCCTGCTGTGCAGAGAGCGCTTTGTTGATACCGACGGATTGCGTGGTATGAACAATCTGCCGCTGCAAATTCGTCAGGTCCACAGTATCAAAATCGCAAATAGTCAGCGTACCCACGCCACCAGCAGCCATATATAAAGCCACTGGCGAACCCAGCCCGCCAGCACCGACTATCAAGGCATGGCTGTTGACGAGCTTGTCCTGTCCTTCGTAACTGATTTGCGGGAGGAGGATATGACGGCTGTAGCGCAGGAGTTGGTTGTCGTTCATTAAGGAAGCTTTACAGCACCAACCATACGATTGAAAATAACGTTCTGCGAAACCCAGTCTACTAAGTCATCATAACTATTCGTAGTTGCTGGGATAGAAACAAAGTCCGTGTCTACATCTGAGTTTTCTTTTTCCTGTACAGAGGCACTACTATCAGAAATCTGACTTCCGTCGGAGTTATATGCTCCGAAGCCATTTTTTCCATGTGACACAATAACTGCTGGAATCTTGATAGCAATTAATGTAGCCGCATCACTGATATTTATAGTCCCTTCTGAACAAAGTGAAAAAGATGAATTTAGAGGCACAGCAACACAGGAGGCTGGTGGTGAGACCGTATTTAAAATAATAGCATCTGAAAAGGATCCTGCAACTTCGTAGGTAAATCTTCGACCCCATGCATCTGTTTCAGGTACTCCCAATGAAGCCCAAGGTACTACGCCAACCAATGAACTGCAAGAGGTGCCAGCAGCATCAAACCTCTCTGTTCCAGCCCCAAGTGTCCCAGAGGCAATCGTTTGATCAGCTGGGCACGGAAGCCTCCCATTCGCTAGTGTAAATCCAATGATAGCCTCTTTAATCGTCGATATTTTTTGTCTTGTATCGTTGTAGTCTCGAATGTCTAGCTGAGCTGATAAAGGAACAAGCAATCCCCCTAATAACAAGCCGACAATTACCAACACCACAGCCATTTCGACCAAGGTGAAACCTACAATTACTTGTTTCCTATTTACAGTTAATTTGCCCATCTAAACATAGTACCAGATCGTTAATTGTTGAATAGTTTGCCGTATCACTGGATTTGTAGGTTAGGTAATTGCTAGTAATAGAGGCATTGGAGCCGTCTAAAAAATTATTAGCAAATGTGTTCGAGGACACTGGCGAATGGATTTGTGTTCCAATAGCATTTCGACCTATTAGTACTACAGCCGTATTGGCTCCCCCACCATTTATCTTAAGGCAATCCCCGGCCACACTACAGTTTGTAGTGCTACCTAGTTTATGGCTATCTGGAAATGCATAAAATACAAAATTCCGCCAGTCAACCCACCAGCCTTGTGTTATGTCGCAACTTGAAGATACAAATGTAGCTCTCGGGAGCCTTCCAAAGCGTGTATTTACAGTGCTGGTAAAAAAAACTATGTCACTAGCAGGAGCGGCCCAAGGATAATTACCACTATTTGATTTTGAATAATCATCCAGGCACTTTTTGGCCTCTCGAATCACTCTGGCTTCAATTAATGGTAAAACTTCGTCAATAGTAATAAAAATTACTTCATCATTAGCGATTACTTTAGCTGGGTCGAGAGCATCATATATGAGACCAGAAATGAACTTGGTAGGTGAGGAGGCTGCATTATTATAGACGACCGCATTAAGTGTAACTTGATCGAGATACTGGGCTGCATTTGGTAGGACGGGAGATCTATCTTGTCCTACCAATACATTTCCTGGTGAAATAATAACGGCGACAGCCCTATTTGTAATCAGATTACCCCGTGTGTCATAAACTGAAAGCCACGGATATGGAGGTATAGCTGCTAGTAAATCTGAATTTATAGGTACGTTGGTTGGATCAACTAAATTTCTTGATACTGCATACCATAGCCTTTCCCCGTTTGCATCGGTCAAATCCAATGCTATACCATCATTAAATACCCCTAGATGATCTACATTGCTCCATGGAAACTTACCGATCCTGGATGACGCACATGATGAGTCTTGTGTACCGTCATAGTTACCATCTGTAGCCTTGTCTGGACAAGGTAGATCACCAGGACGCTCGCCAAGGGCGGTTCTTTTAACCATATACCCTATTAGAGCAGCTTTAGCTTCAGCCAAAACCACTGCGGTTCTTTTGTTTCGTTCTATTTTTATACTAGTGCTATCTAAAACCGAAAACAAAAAAGTGGCACTGACTAGCAAAATAATCATCACGGAGATAAATGACGTAGCCCCATTCTGTTTATTTATTTGTTTCGCTGATAGGCAGAAATTATTAATCAAGAGTCCCTCTAATTAACGATTAATATGAGAGTTGCTGTTTCCATCAGAACTTGATTTTAACTTTGAAGATGTACCTAGGCTTTCGTCTCTTATCTCTTCAACCTCGACTTGAGATGGTAACGATTTAGTATTTGCATGTATTTCGCTAACACTATTACTTTCAGGCAAATAAACCTGCCCAGCCTTAAGATTAAAGTTCTTACCATTTCCCGGAAGCTTAAGTTGCACCTGGTTACCATCCCGACCTAACTTGCCAACTTCAACTTCACTATTGGCCGAATCCTCCCGCATGGGCTGATGGTTCACCCATACCGTGCCTTTTTTACCATCGCTACGTTTAACGTAGCCCTGCATGGAAATTGATGACGGTATGACGGGTGCTGCTTGCATAGTCTCGACCGAAGCATCTGTGCTT
>JBAZTJ010000102.1:0-456 GCA_041662005.1 Candidatus Methylopumilus sp. | reverse complement strand
CAGCACTTCAGCCTTGGTTGTCTGGCGCAGGTAATCTAAATTGGCGCGCTCTTCTGGCGTCGTGAACAGGCGGCCAAGCCCTTCAACAGCCATTGCTTGGCTTGAAAATACCAAGCAGCCTATTGTGAGTAACGACAGCAATAGCTTGCTCATGGCGTAGCTCCATTCGCTTGTGGCTCGCGTATGGTGAGCCAGTCCAACTCACAACTGGCCAGCATGTTTGGGTTAAGCGCATTCACTTTTGCCCCGGACAGCCTGATGATTTCGCATTGGCGCAAGATAAAAGGGGCGGTTTGCTGTGCGTCCAGCGCCTCTATCAAAGTCAGTAAGTCGCCTTCATGCAGCATCGCCAATTCGAGCTTCATGACAGAGCGATGTAGCTTGAAAGCACCTACATTGAGCGCAAAGGTTGGCTTGTACTCCTCTTGCATGCCTATGCTGTAATTGATATTAAAC
>JBAZTJ010000101.1:0-9883 GCA_041662005.1 Candidatus Methylopumilus sp. | reverse complement strand
ATCTATCAAACACATAGTTCTTGGCATCACTGGCGGCATTGCAGCGTATAAGGCAGCAGAGCTTGTGCGCAGACTCGTCAAACAAGGAATTGACGTACAAGTGGTGATGACTGAAGCCGCCTGCCAATTCATTACTCCCATGACTATGCAGGCGCTATCCGGCAAACCTGTCTATACCAGCATGTGGGACTCCAGCATCGCCAATGGCATGCCGCATATCGAACTGTCGCGCGGGGCGGACGCAATACTGATTGCCCCTGCCAGTGCAGACTTTATCTCCAAACTTGTGCATGGTGCTGCGGACGACCTGCTTTCAACCCTCTGCCTGGCGAGAGAGTGCCCACTCATCGTGGCACCGGCCATGAATAAGCAAATGTGGGAGAACCCGGCAACGCAACGCAATATATATCATTTACGGCAGGATGGCGTAGTGATAGCAGGCCCTGACAGCGGGGAACAAGCTTGTGGTGAAATTGGCCTAGGACGCATGCTGGAGCCTGAGGATTTGTTGGCAGAACTGGAAACCAGTCTGCAGCCAAAAATACTCTCTGGAAAACGCATTTTAATCACCGCTGGGCCAACTATCGAGGCGATAGACCCGGTACGTGCTATTACCAATTTCAGCACAGGTAAAATGGGTTACAGCATTGCGCAAGCAGCGCATGAGATGGGGGCAAAAGTAGTACTAGTAACTGGGCCTACAGCTTTACCTATTCCCAGAAATGTAAGTGCTATCCAGGTAAAAACTGCTGAAAATATGCTGAATACGGTGATTCAAAATATCGCCAACCAGGATATTTTTATCAGTGTTGCTGCGGTAGCGGACTACCGGGCAGCCATTCCCAGCCAGCAAAAAATCAAGAAGAACAACACGACTTTGACCCTTGAGCTTACACGCAATGAGGATATCTTGGCGACCGTAGCCAAGCTTCCGAATGCCCCTTTTTGCGTGGGTTTTGCCGCGGAAAGTGAAAACCTGCTCGAACAGGCAGAAGAAAAGCGCTTACGAAAGAACTTACCTTTGATTGCCGCCAATATTTTCAGTGAGTCCATGGGTAAGGATGAGAGCACCCTTACCTTGCTGGATAACCAAGGCAGCCACGCGCTACCCCATGCGCCAAAAATTATCTTGGCGCGCATGCTGCTGCAACATATCGCCAGAATGATGAAACTTCCCAACACTCAGTGAGAATAACCCCATGAGCCTTAAAGTTGACTTAAAAATACTGGATGACCGTCTTAAAGAGCTGATGCCCACTTACGCCACACCTGGCTCCGCAGGCCTGGATTTGCGTGCGTGCGTAGAGCATGTCGCGGTCTTGCATCCTGGGGAAACCCAGCTTATCCCGACGGGCATGGCAATCTACCTATCAGATCCTGGCTATGCTGCCATGATATTGCCACGCTCAGGCTTGGGTCATAAACATGGCATTGTATTGGGCAACCTGGTCGGCTTGATCGACTCGGATTATCAAGGGCAATTACTGGTGTCATGCTGGAATCGCAGTAAGGAAACCTTCATGCTCAACCCCATGGAGCGCATCGCACAACTGGTAATCGTACCCGTGATTCAGGCCAATTTTAATGTAGTGGCAGAGTTCCCTGCGAGTGATCGTGGCGAAGGCGGCTTTGGCAGCACAGGTAAACATTAGCAACCTATATTTAATAGCATTACCAGCAGCAAAAATACCAGAATTAACTTGAACCTCCCCGCTCTTTCATGGTATAAATGCGGTCTTTCGAATTTTGGTAAGCTGTACCAGGAGATTAGCATGGCGCGCGTATGTCAAGTAACCGGCAAAAAGCCGATGGTTGGGAATAACGTTTCCCACGCTAACAATAAAACCAAGCGTCGTTTTTTACCTAATTTGCAAAATCGCAAATTTTGGGTTGAGAGCGAAAATCGCTGGGTCAGTATGCGTATCACTAACGCTGCATTGCGTACAATCGACAAGAACGGTATTGACTCTGTTCTGGCTGATTTACGTGCACGCGGCGATAAGATTTAAGGAGCTTCATCATGCGTGAAAAAATCAAGTTGGAATCAAGCGCTGGTACTGGTCACTTCTACACCACGACCAAGAACAAACGCACCATGCCAGAGAAAATGGAAATCAAGAAATTTGATCCAGTAGCTCGCAAGCATGTGTTATACAAAGAAACAAAACTGAAATAGTCTTTATTCAGCCAATAAAAAAGCCCGCATTGCGGGCTTTTTTATTGGCTGAAATTACTTGATGGCTAGTGCTAACCGACCATTTACTTTACCTAAGCCATCTTGTAGCAACGCAACCGGTAGGAAAAGTCTTGCAGGGCTTGTATGCCGCTTTGTTCAGCGCGATGACACCATGCCTCCAGCTCCTTCAACAATTGCTCCTGTGTCGCTGTAGAGCGCGCCCAGACCCTCGCTAACTCCTGCTTCAGCTCATAGATGGTTTGCAATCGCGCATTATGCTGCAACATATTCGCTAAAGCCTGCTTTTCCTTGTCCTGCAAATTGGCTGCATCCAGATGCAGCCAGTGCCGCAACCGCTCCAGAACGCTGGCATCATGTCCATGATAGCGATAAGTCGCATGGAGTTTATGGATCTCTTCCTTATATGCCGTTTTAAGCATAGCGCCGTATTTTCCCATCACATCAAACCGATGGGTGATCACCGCTTGCAAGGTATCCAGGTCGCACTTACGCTTGGCCCAATCAAAACGAACCTGCGGCGCAATTTTCTTAACGTGTACCAGTTTGAAAAAACGCATGATACAAATATACATCCAGCCAATATCGAACTCATACCATCGGCTTGAAAGTTTGGCCGAACTTGCATAAGCATGATGATTGTTGTGCAATTCCTCGCCCCCAATCAAGATTCCCCACGGTACGATATTGGTACTGGCATCATCCGCGGCAAAATTGCGGTAGCCCCAGTAGTGGCCAATACCGTTAATAATACCTGCTGCATTAACGGGGATCCATGCCATTTGCACGGCCCAAATGGTCAATCCTATCGGACCAAATAGAAGCACATTGATAATCAGCATCAAGCGGATACCGATGCCACTATGTTTACTGTAAACATTACGCTCAAGCCAGTCGTCCGGCGTACCGCTACCAAACTTATCCATGGTTTCCTGTTTGCCAGCCTCAAGACGATAAAGCTCGGCCCCTTCGAGCAGTACTTTGGCCAAGCCGAGCACTTGCGGGCTATGAGGATCCTCAACAGTTTCGCAGCGCGCATGATGTTTGCGATGAATAGCAGCCCATTGCTTGGTGACAATTCCCGTAGTCATCCATAACCAGAATCTGAAAAAATGGCTAACCACAGGATGCAGTTCCAAGGCCCGATGCGCCTGATAGCGGTGCAAGAAGATAGTAACAGCGGCAATTGTGATGTGGGTCAACCCAAGCGTGAGCAAGATATAACCCCACCACGGCAATTCCAATAACCAGAAACTCATACCAACGAACCTCTTAAAAGCTGCAGCTATAAACTATTATTTTATATGACTTTACGCCAACTTTATCCGGCTATCCAGCCTTTGTTTGATCATTTCCAGCCAGTATTCTGATCTCGCGTTGCGGGTAAGGGATGGAGATTGCATTCTTTTGAAATGCTTGCCAAATTTCCAGAAATATTTCGGACTGTAATGCCGCGGAGCCTTCTTCCGGGTCTGGAATCCAGAACGACAATTGCAAATCAATACCGCTCTCACCAAACCCTTTAATCAATGCCGCTGGAGCAGGATCCTCAAGCACCCGGGCATGTCGATTTGCAACTTCCAGCATGACTGATAGCGCTAACTCCAGTGAGCTTTCATAACTTATTTGCACTGGCATTTGTATACGCGCATTTCGGTCAATAAAAGAATGATTAATGACAGCGTTGCTGATAAGTATCTCATGCGGGATAACAACTTGTGTGCCATCCAGCTTACGTAGGACCATATACCTGGAGCGCAGTTCGCTAACAATTCCGTAGTGACCCTCTACAGTGATGACATCTCCAATATTCATGGAGTCGTCCAGCAAAATAATAAATCCGCTCACATAATTACTGGCAATTTTCTGCAGACCAAAGCCGAGACCAACGCCCACTGCCCCACCAAACACCGAAAGTAAGGTGATATCAAGTCCGACAGCGGAAAGCGACATTAATATCGCCAACACCAAGAAAATTATGCGCACCAGCTTACTGAGCACAACACGTACGTTCATGTTGATTTGCCCGGTTCGCATCAGCTTGTTTTCAAGCATGCGGCTAATCCACAGTGCAATGACAAGCGTGACCAATATCGTGATGAGCGCTTGAATAATTAACAGTAGCGTCACTGGGTGTTTGCCTACCTTGAAGCTAATATCTTCCAGAGCCTGCAATAAATCGGGCCATAAGCCGGTTAGATGTAGCGCTAATATCAACCAGACTATGGTGGAAATGAGATTTTCCATTGCACGCACCCAGCCACCTGGAGCGAAAATATAACGCATGGCATAGACAGCAAGCCTGATGGCCGCCATAGCCAGCAACAGCTTGCTCGCCAATAGCAGCAAGCTGAAATGCTGCTGCCAGTAATGTAGACAAAGCTGGCCAATATAGATGAATGCTAGCGACGTCAATGGGAACAGTACGCGATTAATTCCGCCTATGCCTATCTTCCATGTCTCAGGGGCATGACGCATTACATAGGCTCTGAGCAAGCCGTTGATCGACCATGCTAGAAGCAAACTCACCACAATTACGGCCAGCTGCCAGATTACTAGCGCTGAGGACAAGTCGCCCAGCAACTCCTGCCAGACTTGATTCAATTCATTGTTCATATAAGAAATATTGTTGCGAGACCTAGAAATATAAAGAAACCACCGCTATCAGTTACTGCAGTAATAAGAACACTGGAGCCTACGGCCGGATCCCGCCCGGATTTGGTCATCATCAATGGGATCATCACGCCCATAATCGCAGCCAATAGCAGGTTGAGTGTCATAGCGCCAGTCATCACAAGGCCAAGCTTGATGTTGCCGTAAAGCAAATAAGCGGCAAACCCTAGCACGCTACCCCATATCAAGCCGTTAAGAAGGCCTACGCCCAACTCTTTCAACAGTAATGACTTCATATTGTGTGATGCGATCTGGCCTATGGCCAAACCGCGTACTATCATCGTGGTGGTCTGATTTCCAGAGTTTCCGCCTATGCCGGCCACTATTGGCATCAAAGCAGCCAATGCAACGATCTTCTCAATGGAGTCTTCAAACACACCAATGACTCGAGAGGCCACAAATGCTGTAATCAGGTTGATTGCCAACCATGTCCAGCGGTTTTGCACCGATTTCCATACCGAAGAGAATAGATCCTCCTCTTCGCGCAGACCTGCCATAGACAGCATGTCACTTTCGGCTTCCTCACGAATGTAATCCATGACTGTATCCACAGTCAGCCGGCCTACCAGCTTATTATTGCTGTCAATTACTGGCGCCGTTACTAGATCGTATCGCTCGAAGGCCTTTGCAGCCTCATCGGCCTTATCCTCAGGGTGAAACACCACGGCATCCTCGGCCATAATTTCCACCACGACCAGATCCAAGTCATTGACTACCAGTCTCTTGAGCGGCAACACGCCCCTCAGAATGTCGTGCCTATCAACTACAAAAAGCTTATCGGTATGGTCTGGCAAGCTACCCAGGCGCCGCAGATAGCGCAATGTCACTTCCAATGTGACATCTTCACGGATCGTCACAATATCAAAATCCATTAATGCCCCAACCGCATCCTCAGGATACGCCAGGGCCGATTGCAGGCGCTCACGGTTCTGACTATCCAGGCTGGAAAGTAAATCATGCAGCACATCTTTTGGTAAGTCGGGAGCAAGGTCGGCAAGTTCATCAGTATCGAGCTGTTCAGCCGCAGCTAGCAGCTCATCACTATCCATATCGGCGATAAGCGTTTGCCGGACAGCATCTGAAACCTCAAGCAGTATCTCACCATCTCGCTCAGCTTTGACGAGCTCCCAGACATCCAAACGCTGCTCTAGCGGTAGTGCTTCCAGGATGTAGGCAACGTCTGCCGGATGAAGCACATCCAGTTTTTTCTGCAACTCGGCTAGGTTCTGCTTATGCACCAGATTTTCGACGAGCTGATGCTTGGGCATATCCTGCTTATGCACAAGATCCTCAATCATTCGGTGCTTATTAAGCAAGGCGATTACCTGCTGCAGGCTCTCTTGCAAGCTTTCTTTTATTTCTGGATTTTCAGCCATGTTGTAAGCTCGCCATAGGTTACTTTATGCTTCTCAATTTTAAGGAATACCTGCTTTTGTTATTAAGCAGTCTTTTTAGTCCAGACTTGGCGTATGTCATCCCACTTTCAGGATTTACTTTAGAAGCAATGGTTGAGCCGAGGATAACTTCGTTATTATGGTGCTTTTTAGTGTTTACGAAAACACTAATCAGACCATAACTGCCTTACGAAATCACATTATTTAGAATGCTGAGAGCATCAACATGAAATTGCATTTATATGGAACGTCTGCTTGTCACTTATGTGAAGAGGCGTCACTCATGTTAACCAGTATAAGCACGGAACATAAGCTTGATATTACTGAAATCGACATCATCGAGAACGAAGAGTTGCTTCAGCTATACGGCACAACTATCCCGGTCTTATTACGACCAGATACAATGCAGAGCTTGAACTGGCCATTTACACCCCAAGCTATCAGAGACTTTATTGCGGATAAGGGCCAATAAAAAAGCCGGTCAAAGCCGGCTTTTTTATTTAGTGCTGCTAAATTTACTCAGCAACAACAGCTTCTGTGGTCAGATCTGGACGATCCACAAGCTCGACTAATGCCATAGGCGCATTATCGCCTACGCGAAAGCCACACTTGAGAATGCGCAGGTAGCCGCCATTACGCGTTTGATAGCGTGGGCCCAGCTCACTGAACAGTTTGCCAACTATGTCACGATCACGCAGGCGACTAAATGCCAAGCGACGATTTGCCAAAGTAGCATTCTTACCTAAAGTAATCAAAGGTTCTGCAACACGGCGCAGCTCCTTGGCCTTAGGCAAGGTGGTTTTAATAATTTCATGGCGCAACAACGATGTTGCCATGTTACGTAACATCGCCTTACGATGGCTGCTGGTACGGTTTAGTTTACGATTACTGTTGCGATGACGCATAGTGATATCCTCACACCTTTGCTATTTATACTTTTTCAAGGCCAACAGGCGGCCAATTTTCCAATTTCATGCCCAATGTGAGACCCTTAGAAGCCAACACATCTTTAATCTCGTTCAGAGATTTACGGCCTAGATTTGGGGCCTTCAACAGCTCGTTTTCACCGCGCTGAATCAAATCACCAATGTAGTAAATGTTTTCTGCCTTCAAGCAATTAGCAGAGCGAACTGTCAATTCTAGATCATCAACTGGACGCAACAAGATCGGATCGACTTGTGGTGCATGCTTTACTTCAATCTCGGTAGGCGCGCCTTCAAGATCAGCAAACACAGACAATTGACCAATCAGGATACGAGCAGCATCACGAATTGCTTGTTCAGGCTCCATAACGCCGTTGGTTTCTACATCCATTATCAGTTTATCCAAGTCGGTACGCTGTTCAACACGTGCACTTTCAACATGATAGCTCACTTTGTTGATAGGGCTGAACGAAGCATCTACCTGTATGAAGCCTAATACGCGATCTTCATCTGTGTGTTGTCTAGCTGGAACTGGCTGATAGCCACGACCCATTTCAACTTTAACTTCAAGATTGATCTTGCCACCTTTAGTCAGGTGAGCGATCACATGATTCGGGTTAACAATTTCAGCATCATGGCCAGTTTCAAAATCACCGGCAGTCACTACACCTTCAACTGACTTATTAAGAGTCAGAATGGTTTCGCTCTTGCTGTTCAACTTTAACGCCACACCTTTAAGATTCAAGAGTATATCAACGACATCTTCTTGCACGCCATCGAGTGTAGAGTACTCATGTACCACGCCATCAATCTTGACTTCAGTGATAGCAAAACCCGGAATGGAAGACAACAATACACGGCGCAATGCGTTACCTAATGTATAACCAAAACCACGCTCCATAGGCTCAAGCGTCACACGTGCGCGGACTGGTGAGATTACCTCAACATCCACCACGCGTGGTTTTAAATATTCAGTCGGACTGTTTTGCATAACTTGTTCCTTACAATACTGAATTACTTAGAGTAAAGCTCGACCACGAGTGATTCATTAATCGTGGATGGCAATTCGTCACGTTGTGGCTTAGCTTTGAAAGTACCTTTCATAGCCTTAACATCAACTTCAATCCATTCTGGGAAACCGCGTTGCTCTGCAGCAGCCAATGCGCCGCTAATGCGTAATTGCGATTTGGAAGCATCAGCAACCTGCACCACATCACCTGGTTTAACCTGGAATGATGGGATATTGACACGTTTACCATTAACCAGAATGCTATTGTGACGCACTACCTGACGAGCTTCGGTACGCGAAGCACCCAGACCCATACGGTATGCAACATTGTCCAGACGGCACTCTAATAATTGCAGCAAGTTTTCGCCGGTAATGCCTTTTTGGCGATCAGCTTCAGCATAATAACCACGGAACTGACCTTCAAGAATGCCATAAATACGACGAAGTTTTTGTTTTTCACGCAACTGTACGCCATAGTCTGACAGACGTTGATTACGTCTTTGACCATGCTGACCAGGTGGGAAATTACGTTTTTCGATAGCGCATTTGTCTGTGAAACACTTTTCACCTTTAAGGAAAAGTTTTTCGCCTTCACGGCGGCACTGACGGCACTTAGGATCGAGATTTCTAGCCAAGGTGTTCTCCTGTTATATCTTACGCAGCTAAATCGCGGCGCTGCTTAAATTCTACGTTTCTTAGGTGGACGGCAGCCGTTATGCGGCACTGGCGTCACATCAGAAATACTGGTGATCTTAAAGCCAACAGCGTTAAGTGCACGCACTGCTGATTCACGACCTGGACCTGGTCCTTTAATACGTACTTCCAGGTTCTTAACACCGCACTCTTGTGCTGCTTTACCAGCAGCTTCAGCAGCCACCTGAGCGGCGAATGGGGTACTTTTACGAGAACCTTTAAAGCCTGCACCGCCAGAGGTAGCCCAAGAAAGCGCATTGCCTTGACGATCAGTGATCGTAATAATGGTGTTGTTAAAAGATGCATGTACGTGGGCGATGCCCTCGGCAATGTTCTTTTTAACTTTCTTACGTACGCGTACGTTTGCTTTAGCCATGTGACTTATTCCTTACTTGGATGACTTAATAGGCTTGATAGGGCCCTTGCGAGTCCGCGCATTGGTCTTAGTACGTTGACCGCGAACTGGCAAGCCACGACGGTGACGAACACCGCGATAGCAACCCAAATCCATCAAACGTTTGATGTTCATGGAAACTTCACGACGCAAGTCGCCTTCCACTTTCAGCTTTGCCACTTCATCACGCAGCTTTTCAACTTCTGCGTCATTCAGATCCTTGATTTTAGCCGTAGCTAAAACACCGGCCGCCAAGCAGATTTGCTTTGCCGTGTTACGACCGACACCGTAAATCGACGTTAACGCGATTTCAGTATGCTTATGATTTGGGATATTAACCCCTGCTATCCGAGCCATGTTTCTACTCCAAAATAATGGCACTACTATTTCAATTAAATTACTTAATCAAATCGCCAAAAAAGCCCAAAATTTTAACAGCTTAACCAACTATTAACAAATAGCTTTTAATAATTGGCTTGGCTTATTCAAAAACCAGTCTTGCTCCGCCAGATTAACCTTGGCGTTGCTTATGTCTAGGATCAGTGCAAATAACACGCACCACGCCACGACGACGAACTACCTTACAATGACGGCATAAAGCCT
>JBAZTJ010000100.1:0-9969 GCA_041662005.1 Candidatus Methylopumilus sp. | reverse complement strand
CCTAGCACCCATGCGCATTGGCATTCTGCGGCAATTGCAGTGGGCTTGGCCCTGCATGCCTGGATACTTTATACATCTCTATTCAATGGCGGGCTAAACCTTGGCTTTGCCAATGCGTTATCGGCGATCTTGTGGCTCACGGTACTGATCTACTGGCTTGCGGATATCAGGCTCAGGATGCATATCCTGCAGACTTTCGTGTTGCCTCCAGCTGCGTTTTTTGTGTTGTTGCAAAAGTTCCTGCCTGAGTCCCACCTGCTACCTTATGCAGACCAGCCATTGTTCATGGTGCATTTAATCATCGCCATGCTGGCATACAGCCTGTTCACCTTTGCCGCCCTGCATGCATTGCTGATGGCCACTGCCGAGCGCAGCCTGCACCAGAAATTCACCTTTATCAAACTACCTGAGTTTCCGCCCTTGATCGCCATGGAAACGCTGTTGTTCCGGGTCATCACCATAGGCTTTGTGCTGCTAACCTTTACGCTGATCAGCGGCATGGTGTTCTCGGAGCAGATATTCCACCAAGCCTTAAAGTTTAACCACAAGAACCTGTTCACCATACTGTCGTGGCTGATATTCGGCGGTCTTCTGCTTGGGCGCTATATCTACGGCTGGCGCGGACGCACTGCAATCCGCTGGACTTTGACCGGCTTTGTACTCTTGCTATTGGCCTATGCCGGCAGTAAGTTCGTGCTCGAAGTATTGTTGCACCGCGTATAACAACAAGTTATCACCTTCCTGCCGGGAACCAAGCATTACCGCAGGCTGATTACCGGCCAGCCCTGCTCATCCGCATAGGCTTTCAGAACCGGGTCGGGGTCAACGGCGACCGGTTTATCCACCAGTTTCATTAGTGGTAAATCGTTGTGCGAGTCGCTGTAAAACCATGTCGTTTCAAAATCACTCAAGCTTTGTCCACGTTCAGCCAGCCACTCATGCAGGCGGGTCACCTTGCCTTGTTGAAAACTGGGCGTGCCGGTCACGCGGCCGGTGAACTCGCCATCCACTTCTTCGGGCGTGGTGCCTATCAGGTCATCAATGCCAAAAGCCTTGGCAATCGGGTTTGTGACGAAGCTATTAGTGGCGGTAATAATCAGCATGACATCGCCATTGGCTTTATGCTTTTCTACCAGCGCCTTGGCTTTGTCTGTCATCATCGGCAGGATTTTGCGCTGCATATATCGCTCATGCAGTTTATCCAGCTCGGCACGCTTGCGCTCGGAGAGTGGCTTTAACTGGAACTCCAGGAAAGCATAAATATCCAGTTCTCCCGCTTTATAGTCTTCATAAAACTGCAGGTTTTTTGCCTGGTGCAACTCGCGTTCCAGCAGGCCTTCCTCCATCAGGAACTGGCCCCATTGGTAATCGCTGTCACCGGCCAGCAAGGTGTTGTCCAAATCAAATAATGCAAGTTGCAAACGAGTTCTCCAGTTGTAGATTCAAAGGTTACTTATTACGTTCAAATGGCAGCACCAACAAGACACCCACCACAATAATCGCCAGCGCCATGTACTCGGCCGGCCCAATCACCTCGTCTGCGAGCCAGGCGCCCAGCAGCAATGCCACCATGGGGTTGACGAAGGTATTGCTGGTAGCTAATGCAGGTCGCACGTTATGCAGCAAAAATAAATAGGCGCTGTAGGCGATCAGCGATCCAAAAATCACCAGGTATAACATTGCATAAAGGGTTTTTGCGCTTAACTGCTGCGGCCATGGCTCACCCATTATCAGGCTGACCACTACCAGCACCCCGCCGCCAGCCAGCATCTGGGAGGCGCTGGCCATAGAGCCGGCGGCCATTGGTAGACGCTTGCCCCATACCGAGCCAAATGCCCAGGAGGCAGCAGACAGCATAATCAACGCGGCACCTAGTGGGCTGGCTTGCATCGCCCCACCTGTACTGAGTACGGCAACCCCGATGGTGCCTATGGCTATGCCCAACCACTCGCGGCGTGTTGGCCAATGGCCCCACCAGCCTGAAAATAGCGCCATCCAGATGGGCACGGTGGCGATACCCAAGGCGGCAACCCCACTGGAAACGGTTTTTTCGGCATAGGCAACACCCGCATTACCCACCGCCAGCAGCAGCGTACCTACGGCAGCCGCTCCCAGCCATTGTTTCAGGCTAGGTGCAGACTGACCACGCCAGCGTAGCCAGGCATAAAGAATCAGTCCCGCCATGCCAAAACGCAGTGCTGCCATCATGAAAGGCGGCAGGCTGTCCATCGCAAACACCATGGCAAGATAGGTGGAACCCCAGATAATATAGAGCGCCAGCAAAGACATGACGATTAACAGCTTGCGACTTTGTACCAGCCCCGCACCACTAATATTATTCACAAAATACCCTAAAGATTATCCAGCTAACATGAGGTTTGAATGCTTGAAGCGTTACCGACACACATTAGTTTAATTGTGCAATTGGCTGGGAACCCTCAGCTGTTTATAGAGACTGGCTTAAAGTTTAACTAGTTTCCAGAAAGTAGTTGCCTGACCAAGTATCAGCTTTGACAGTTCATCCAACAGCTCGCTATTTGCCTTATCAAAAGGCAACTCCAGTTCCATCTCGCCAAGTTTGGCTACATTTTTTAAGGAAAACTGTAGCGCTTTGGAATGTGGCAGCGGCGTAACCGTCACCGAGCCTTTTATTTCCCACGGCACACTAAACGCCACTTCAACCGTGCGCTGCTGTTCATTTTTCAGCTCTTCTGAAGTATGCACAACACCATAGCGCCACAACTCATCCTCCACCCGCGCAGCCAGACCTACTTCTCGCTGAATGTTAAATACATCAGGCGCCTTGTAAAAAAAGTACAGCCTGACATATTTTATTTCATCGGTGAAATTCTGATTGGCCAATTCCTCATAGCGATAATCCGCAAAGGGCTCAACCACTTTCAACCCCGTCATCTCGCCCACCAGAGGCAATGCTACGGGATAGGCAAAGTCAGGCTGGATCACTTTCAACAGATCGGCAAACTCCTGCCAGTATGCAAAAATCTCTTTCAGCTTGGCATTGCGTAGCGCCAGTTCCTCTGCAGCCAGATGCGTTGAACTGCTTTTTTCTTCAAGCACAGCATGTGCTTGAAGTTTCATCTGGTCGAGTAAGCTCATACTGAAGTTTAAACCTGTGGGTGAGCGCGCTCTGACTTGGAGCAAATTTTATTCAAGCCGTTTAAATACGCCTTAGCCGAAGCGATGACAATATCGGTATCCGCTCCCTGACCATTGACGATACGGCCCCCCTTGGATAAGCGCACGGTGACTTCACCCTGGGCATCGGTACCACTGGTGATGTTGTTCACCGAATAAAGCTGCAACTCCGCACCGCTGGACACCACACTTTCAATCGCCTTGAAGGCTGCATCCACCGGGCCGCCACCATTTGCCTCGGCGCGCTTTTCCACGCCATGGTCAAGTATGGTGATTACTGCATGCGGAGTTTCGCCAGTTTGCGAGCACACGTGCAAATAAACGAGCTTGTAATATTCGGTAGCATCGCTGACAAACTCATCGCTCACCAAGGCGTGCAAATCTTCATCAAAAATCTCCGATTTCTTGTCGGCCAAGGTTTTGAAGCGGGCAAAGGCGGCATTAAGCGCCTCTTCACCATCCAACTCTATGCCCAACTCGACCAAGCGCGAGCGGAAGGCATTGCGACCGGATAACTTGCCCAAGGTCAACTTATTGGCACCCCAGCCCACATCTTCTGCGCGCATGATTTCGTAGGTCTCGCGATGCTTCAATACGCCATCCTGATGGATACCGGACTCATGAGCAAAGGCATTGGCACCAACCACGGCCTTGTTGGGCTGCACCGGATAGCCGGTAATGGTGGAGACCATCTTGGAAGTCGGCACAATTTGTGTGGTGTCTATGCTGGTTTCAAGATTGAATACATCGCGACGCGTACGAATCGCCATTACGATTTCTTCCAGACTGGCATTGCCCGCGCGTTCGCCGAGGCCATTGATGGTGCATTCCACTTGGCGTGCACCGCCCATGACCGCCGCCAATGAGTTGGCTACGGCCATGCCCAAGTCATTATGGCAGTGGGTGGACCACACCACTTTGTCTGAATTCTTCACACGTGCGATCAACTGTTGCATGCGCTCACCCCAAAGGGCGGGGATAGAGTAACCGACAGTATCCGGCACGTTGATGGTCTTGGCACCCGCTTCAATCACGGCATCGAACACCTGCACGAGGAAATCCATGTCTGA
Organism: Candidatus Methylopumilus sp.; assembly: GCA_041662005.1. Classification (GTDB taxonomy): domain Bacteria; phylum Pseudomonadota; class Gammaproteobacteria; order Burkholderiales; family Methylophilaceae; genus DATHXC01. Next base: position 5,743 of record JBAZTJ010000100.1, on the reverse strand, counting down.
ACGCACGGCATCTTCAGCGGAGAACTCGACATCCTCGGTATATTCCAACGCCCATTTCACCGCCTGCACAGCGCGCGCCAACACTTGTTCTGGCGTCATGCGCAACTTGTTCTGCATATGGATAGGTGAAGTGGCGATGAATGTGTGGATCCGCCCTTTCTTGGCCGGCTTGATGGCTTCACCAGCACGGCGGATATCATTTTCGCTGGCACGCGCGAGCGAGCACACCGTGGACTCCTTGATAATTTCGGCAATCGCATAGATTGAGTCAAAATCGCCAGGGCTGGCGGCTGCAAAGCCAGCTTCAATCACGTTCACACCCAACTTTTCAAGCTGGCGTGCAATACGGATTTTCTCTTCCTTGGTCATTGCAGCACCGGGGCTTTGCTCGCCGTCGCGCAAGGTGGTGTCAAATATTATTAATTGATTATTTTTCATGAGGTTACTTCCAATATATTTAGATCATGTTTATTTACCGTCTATTGTATCAATGACGGACATAGGCACTACCAGATTGTGTGGGATATTTAGCGCGCTGGGCGCAGCAGCAGACCAGCCAGCAAGTGGCTGATATGTGAGGAAGTAACTGAGATGGTGCGTTTTGAAAACATAGGCTGAACTATAACCATATTTTTAAATGCTCGCAAGCATCACAAGTTGCTGATTTCAACCAAGTGATGCTTGCGTATACAGGGAGTTACTCTTGTAAATTATGCAGGTGGCGCAATATTGCGCTGCTTGAATTTTCCGCTTATCCACAACACATATCCGGAAACCCCATAAACCAGTGACACCATAAACAGCACTTCCGGCGGGCTGTATGAGATAAGTACGAAAGCCAGCACGATAAATAGAATCACCGCAAAAGGCACACTGCTGCGCAGGTTGATATCCTTGCCGCTGTAGAACTTGAGATCGGTGACCATAGAGAGGCCAGCAAACAAAGTCACTGACCACGCCAGCCATTTCATTTTGACCCAACCGAAGAATATTTCGTCACCGCTTACACCATTGTCAAACGATACCCACACCAGGCCTGCCAGCAAAGCTGCGGCAGCCGGGCTGGGCAGCCCTTGAAAGTAGCGTTTGTCGCCTTCATCGAGATTGGTGTTAAAGCGCGCCAGGCGCAAGGCGGCACAGGCACAATAGATAAAGGCTGCGATCCAGCCCAGCTTGCCCATGGGCTTTAAGGCCCATACATAGAGCACCAGAGCTGGCGCCACACCAAATGACACCATGTCAGACAGGCTGTCGTACTCGGCACCAAAAGCACTTTGCGTATTGGTCAGCCTGGCCACCCGGCCATCCAGCCCATCCATCACCATGGCGATGAAAATAGCGACTGCAGAGTGCTCATAATTACCATTCATGGCCTGCACGATGGCGTAGAAACCGGCAAACAGCGCGGCGGTAGTGAACAAATTGGGCAGCAGGTAAATACTGCGCTCGCGTAGGCTCGGTTTAAGTAGTGATCTTTTGCGACGAATACGGGGTGTGGCTTCAGCCATGGTGGAGTGGTTCTCTCGGGTTAACTTTGCTTAGTATATCAAAGCCTCACCGATTGGCTATGATAGTATCGCATCTTGATTTAATGACTACCGACTATGCAATTCTCTCTGATTAACCAAGATGGTGCCGCTCGCCGTGGCACACTAAGCCTTGCCCATGGCGAGGTACAAACCCCAGCCTTTATGCCTGTCGGCACCTATGGCACCGTTAAAACTCTCTCCCCGGTAGAAATTCACGATATCGGCGCACATATCGTATTGGGTAACACCTTCCACCTATGGCTACGCCCCGGGTTGGACGTGATCGCAGCCCATGGCGGCCTGCACGGCTTCATGGCCTGGGATGGGCCGATACTGACCGACTCTGGCGGCTTTCAGGTTTGGAGCCTGGGCGACCTGCGCAAGATTACCGAAGAAGGCGTGAAATTCCGCTCGCCGATCAATGGCGATAGCTGCTTTCTGACGCCGGAAGAGTCCATGCGCATCCAGAGGGTGCTGAATTCGGACATTGTCATGATTTTTGATGAGTGCACGCCTTACCCGGCCACCCATCAAGAGGCCGACGATTCAATGCAGCTCAGCTTGCGCTGGGCACGGCGCAGCAAGGATGCTCATGCCGGCAACCCCAATGCTTTATTCGGCATTATCCAGGGCGGCATGTACGAAGACTTGCGTGATATCTCGCTTAATGGCCTGGTCGATATCGGCTTTGACGGTTACGCCATAGGCGGCCTCTCCGTCGGTGAACCCAAGGAAGACATGCTGCGCATCCTTGCCCACACTGCCCCGCAGTTACCGCAAGACAAGCCGCGCTACCTGATGGGCGTGGGTACGCCCGAAGATCTGGTGGCGGCAGTGGCCCGCGGGGTGGATATGTTTGATTGCGTAATGCCCACCCGCAATGCACGCAATGGCTGGTTATTCACGCGCAATGGTGATATCAAGATCAAGAATGCACGCTACAAGGCAGACACTGGGCCACTGGATGCAGATTGCACATGCTATACCTGCCGCACTTTCAGTCGCGCTTACCTGCACCATTTGCATCGCGTAGGTGAGATTCTGGGTGCGCGCCTGCACACCATCCATAACCTGCACTACTATCAGGAACTGATGGCTGGCATGCGCCTGGCGATAGAACAAGGAAGTTTCACTGCATTTACCGAGGAATTCGCGCGTAGGCGCAGTACTCTATGCTAAAATTTTGGGCTTTAGTAATACAATAATTTAATTCACGAAAGGTAATGCCTGTGTTTATCAGTACCGCATATGCTGCATCCGCCTCAGCAACCCCAGACTGGACAAGCTTCGCTCCACTGGTCGTCATTTTTGTATTGTTCTGGTTCATGCTGATCCGCCCGCAAATGAAGCAAGCGAAAGAGCAGCGCAAAATGATAGAAGCCCTGCAAAAAGGCGACGAAGTGACAACAACAGGCGGCATCGTAGGCCGGGTCACTAAAGTGGGTGATGCCTTTGTCGGGCTTGAAATCGCCACTGACGTCACCATTAATGTACAAAAGCACACCATACAAACGCTACTACCCAAGGGCACTATTAAAACTCTGTAAGTAGCAGACTACTCAACAACCTTCCAACTTCACTCCCAAATCCTTCCTACTCAAAAATCATGCAGCAGTCAAAAGCTAAAATGAGTAGTGGCTGGATTTGGGTTAAGACACGAGCCGCATCATGAACCGTTACCCCCTGTGGAAATACCTGTTAGTGCTGATCACACTTGTTCTGGGCCTGGTTTACTCTCTGCCTAATATCTTTGGCGAGTCGCCAGCAGTACAGATCACCACGGCAAAAAGTACAACAAAGCTTGACCCTGCCCTGTTAGGCCAAGTAGAAAACGTGCTTAATCAGGAAAAAATCCCTTTTGATTCGCTGTTTCAAGACACCACTGGCGTAAAGGTGCGTTTTGCCAATACCGATACGCAAATCAAAGCCAAGGATACGCTGCAAGGCAAGCTGGGCAGGGATTACGTCATTGCACTTAACCTGATATCGCGCTCCCCAGACTGGCTGAAAAGCATAGGCGCACTGCCCATGTATTTAGGCCTGGACTTACGTGGCGGCGTGCATTTTCTGCTGCAGGTTGATATGAAAGCTGCGCTGGACAAGGCAGCAGAGCGCTATGTAGGCGACTTCCGCAGCTCACTGCGCAAAGAGCGCATTACCTATCTTGGCGTTTCTCGCGAGGGCCAAACGGTGCAGGTGCGCTTCAGCAATGCCGCTGAACTCGCCAAAGCTGAAAAAATTCTGGGCAAGGAATATCCTGACCTGACTATCAAGGATACCGATAACGGCACAGACAAGCTGCTGATTGCCAGCCTGAGCCTGGAATCCCAGAAGCGCATCCAGGATTTCGCCTTGAAGCAGAATATCCAGACCCTGCACAATCGTATTAACGAGCTGGGTGTGGCTGAACCCATCATCCAGCAGCAAGGTGCTGACCGTGTAGTGGTACAACTACCGGGCGTGCAGGATACGGCAAAAGCCAAGGAAATTTTGGGCCGTACTGCAACGCTTGAAATCCGCATGGTAGATGAAGAGAAAAGTGACGCACTCACCCTGGAAAATGCCAGCAAGGGCCAAGTACCTTTTGGCGATGAGTTCTATGTGGATCGCAGCGGTAACCCGATTCTGGTGAAGAAAAATGTTGTGCTGACGGGCGACTACATCACCGATGCAGGCCCGGGCCTGGATCAACAAAGTGGTGGCTCGGTAGTTCACGTGACACTGGATGGCCGCGGCGCACGCATATTCCAACAAGTGACGCGTGAAAATGTTAAAAAACGCATGGCCATTCTGCTGATTGAAAAAGGCAAGGCTGAAGTCATCACCGCCCCTGTGATTAACGAAGAAATCGGCGGCGGACGCGTACAGATCTCCGGCATGGCCAACACGCAGGAAGCCACCGACATCTCCCTGCTATTACGTGCTGGCGCACTGGCAGCACCGATGGATATCATAGAAGAGCGCACCGTAGGCCCAAGCATGGGTGAAGAAAATATCAAGCGCGGCATGCACTCTACCCTGTGGGGCTTTGCTGCAATCGCTATCTTTATGATTATTTACTATGTGGTGTTTGGCGGCATTTCGGTGCTGGCGCTAGGCATCAACCTGCTGCTGCTGCTGGCGCTGCTATCGATGTTACAAGCAACGCTGACACTACCGGGCCTGGCGGCTATCGCATTGACCTTGGGTATGGCGATTGACGCCAACGTGCTGATCAACGAACGTATCCGGGAGGAGCTGCGCAATGGCAATACCCCGCAAGCCGCTATCCATGCGGGTTACGACCGTGCTTTCGACACCATCCTGGATTCAAACGTCACCACCATGATCGCAGGCCTGGCCTTGTTCATGTTCGGTTCCGGGCCGGTAAAGGGCTTTGCCGTGGTGCACGTGCTGGGCATCCTGACTTCCATGTTCAGCGCAGTCGTAGTTTCACGCGCGATTGTGAATATAGTTTACGGTTATCGCCGCAAGGTCACCAAGCTGGCGATCGGCTAAGGCTAGCGCACTGGCACCCAACTCAACAGATCAAATCAATAGATCAAATATAGATCAGTAAGAGAATAAGAGTAAAAGACCATGGAAATTTTTAGAATCAAGAAAGATATCCCGTTCATGAGTTATGGCCGTTTAACCACGGCCATCTCGTTGATCACGTTTTTACTGGCAGTCTTCTTTTTAGCCCACAGAGGGCTGAATCTAGGGGTGGACTTCACTGGCGGCACCATCATGGAGGTCAGTTATCCGCAATCAGCCGACCTTGGCAAGGTGCGTAGCGCGGTTGACAGTATCGGCTTGAAGGAAGCCACCGTGCAGAACTTCGGTACAAGCCACGATGTGCTGATCCGCCTGCCAGCCAAAGCCGGACTTTCCAGCGCACAGCTTTCCGAACAGGTTCTGGCCGCCCTGCAAAAATCAGAAAGCAGCGTGCAAATGCGCCGCGTCGAGTTTGTTGGTCCGCAAGTAGGTCAAGAGCTCTATGAAAACGGCGCCCTGGCATTGCTGCTGGTGTCTTTCGGCATCATGGCCTATCTGGCCATGCGTTTCGAATGGCGCTTTGCGGTAGCTGCCATCATCGCCAATATGCACGATGTTGTCATTATCCTGGGCTTCTTCGCCTTCTTCCAGTGGGAGTTCAACCTCACCGTCCTGGCTGCAGTGCTCGCCGTACTGGGTTATTCAGTCAATGAATCAGTAGTGGTCTTCGACCGGGT
>JBAZTJ010000099.1:0-10070 GCA_041662005.1 Candidatus Methylopumilus sp. | reverse complement strand
CTTCATGCAAAAATGAATGACATGCAAAGCTCGTTTGAAACCGCGGCGGGGCTTGCTAAGCAACTTAAGGCAGACAGCCTGCGCACTGTGCTGGTGCTGTCGGATGGCTTGCATGTCAATGGCTCCGAACTACTAGAAGGCTTCCAGAGCATACTTGGCGACACCCCTATTGTTGGCGGCATGGCTGGTGATGGCGGCGCTTTCGTCAAGACACTGCAGCTTTTCAATGACATCATTTCCGAGAATATGGTGATAGCCGTAGGCCTGTATGGCAACAGCCTGATAACCGCCAGTGGCGCACTTGGTGGCTGGAAACCCTACGGCCCTCCCCGGAAGATTACCAAGTCGGACAAAAACGTTGTTTATGAAATGGACGGGAAACCCGCGCTATCACTATATAAGCTCTACATAGGCGAAGCTTATGCAAAAGGCCTGCCAGGCAGCGGCTTAAAGTTCCCCCTGGCCATTATAGAAGAAGGCAAACGCGATGTTGAAAAGATCCGCACCCTGTTGGGCTTTGATGCCAACGATAACAGCCTGACTTTTGCCGGTAATGTAGAAGAAGGTGTTACCGTGCGCCTGTGTCAAACCAATCACGATCGTCTAGTTGAAGGCGCTGCCGGTGCCGCCAGCTTGGTGACGGGCAGCCTGGCCTCTATCAACTCCCTGCAGCCAGGGCTGGCCATTTGCGTCAGCTGTGTCGGTCGTAAAGGGGTGATGGTGGAGCAAGTAGCAGATGAAATCGTCAAGGTGCAGGAAATCATGGGGTCGCAAACCACCATCACCGGCTTCTACTCCTATGGTGAATTTGCACCCCGCCCCAACACCACAGATAGCGTACTGCACAACCAGACTATGACTATCGGCTAACTGAGCGAAGACCTGCTGGCCTGATGTAACGTTTTACCGGTTTTAATTTGAACTTGTAGTCCGTAAAAACGCCTTAATGTCAGTTAAGGCGTTTTGCTTTTACGATTTTATACGCATCACTTTACATATAACAAGTGTCACGCAACGTGATTAAAGTACTTGTACGAAGACTGTTTACCCCACCAATTACTTAACGAGAAGGATACTAAATCATGGCTAATACAGTCACCCTCAAAGGCAACCCAGTCAGCATCGGCGGCACTTTCCCCACCAAAGGCGCTACCGCACCTGACTTCACATTGGCAGACAGCAAACGCAATGACATGCATCTGGAGAACTATGCCGGCAAGCGCAAGATCCTCAATATTTTCCCCAGCATAGATACCCCAACCTGCGCCATGTCGGTACGCCAGTTCAACGCCAAAGCCAGCGCATTGGCAAATACCGTTGTGCTCTGCATCTCTGCCGACCTGCCATTCGCCCAGTCCCGCTTCTGCGGCGCCGAAGGCCTGGAAAATGTCGTCACCCTTTCTACTTTCCGCAACACTGCCAAGTTCTCTGAAAGCTATGGTGTACAGATCAAGGACAGCAGCCTGGCAGGCCTGACAGCGCGTGCGGTCGTGGTATTGGATGAAAACAACAAGGTATTACATTGCGAGTTGGTGGGTGAAATTGCAGAAGAGCCTAACTATGATGCGGCTTTGGCGGTTTTATAAACTAATTACTGCTAGGCTAGTTTGAGCTTTACTAGACTATGCCTAGCAGCCATCAATAGATTTTCGTAAGCAAATCAAAACTGATGACCAACACTGAAACGTGTATGAGAGAAATGAGGCATATCGCATCATTGTTTAATCAGAGTATTGATTTTGACGAGCAGTGGATATTGCTAAAATCATATTTAAATACTGCTCACTCAATGTCAGACAATGACAAAAAAGTAAAAAATGATTTTTTTAGCAATGAGTTAATGAATTTTGTTCTTGTTCTCCGCAACGTACTGCATCATCAGCCTGCAAAATGGCATTTCGGCAAACACGATGTGTACCCCACCAGAGTAAATTTAAAAATCACTCAACACCAACAAAATGTTGCAGTAAATCTATCGTTAGTAATACAAAAGAGCACTCTGCAAGAAACAAAACTTCAAATCACTTTGAGGCTGAATTCTCCAAAGCAATTAGAGATTTTAAATATGTCTTTAGAAAAAATATCTGGGCATATCGTAGTTAGCAACCTGATCGAAGAAATCCAGCTATATGTCGAAGACTACTGTAAGCGAAACAATCATTACACCGAGGCCTATGACATCGAACCGCTTGGATACAATTTAATTGAAAATATACAATGATATCAAATAGATGCTTCCATGTAATGCTTATAGATATTGCTTCACAGGGGGTCTGTTTAATATAAAACGCTGATTATTTATCCTGGTAAGCTGTATATTTGGCGTTACTGCCCTTGGCTTTTTCTATCGGGTAATTCTTGGCATTCAGTTCTATCTTGGCATTAGCTGCTGCTATCAGGTCTATACTGCATACCTCGGCAATTCTTAACAGATAAACAAACGTATCTGCCAACTCATGGCCGATTTCGGTCTTGCGCTCTTCACTCAGCGTCGCGCTTGCTTCTGGCGTATCCCACTGAAAATGCTCTACCACTTCTGCGGCTTCGACGATCATGGCCATCGCCAGGTTTTTGGGGGTGTGGAACTGTTCCCAGTCGCGCTCGTTTACAAAGGCGTTAACCTTGGCGCGCAGCTCATCAAGGCTGTCATTCATTCGATTTCTCCTTACGCTTTCTCTTTATGGTTTTTCTTTGCGGTTGCTGCCTGCCACCATCTTGATCTCGAACAGGCGGCATTCCAGCGGGCCGTTAAACAAGGGCGTGCGCTTGGATGCGGCCAAACGCATGAGCTTGGGCAGGCGCATGTCCGTGGTGAGGAAGTAACCGCGCCAGCCTGAGAATTTGCGTTTGAGCGTTTCACCCATTTTCGGGTACAGCGCAGCCAGCTCTTCATCTTCCCCGATGCGCACACCATAAGGTGGGTTAGCCACGATGACGCCCTCGCCTGCCGGTGCTACCAGCTCGGTGAAATCGGTCTTGGCGAGTTGCACTGCTTCCATCAGGCCTGCCTGCTGCAGATTCTGCTTGGCTATACGCACTGCGCGCAAATCGTTGTCACTGCCGTATATTTTCTGGAAAGTGACAGGTTTGGCTTTAGCCAGGGCTTGCTGACGGATTTTTTGCCAGGCTGACTCTTCAAAGTTTTTAAGTTTTTCGAAACCGAAACTTCTGCCGCTACCGGGCGCGATCTCCAGCGCCATCATCACAGCTTCAAGCAGAAACGTGCCACTGCCGCACATAGGGTCCAGCAGCGGCTCACCTGGCTGCCAGCCGGATAGCTTGAGTATGCCTGCGGCCAGGTTTTCACGTAATGGCGCTTCTATACTGGCACGGCGTAAACCGCGTTGATACAAGGCATCGCCGGAGGTATCCAGGTAGAACTGATATTCATCAGCCGTCAGGTAGGCGTGAATGCGCACATCCGGCTCTTTGGTATCAATATAAGGACGGCTATTCACGGCCTGGCGGAAACGATCACACACCGCATCCTTGATTCGCAATGTAACAAACTCCAGGCTTTTCAATGGGCATTTAACGCCAGTGACTTTCACCATGAAGTCGCTACCAACGGCAAACCACTGCGGCCAGTTAAGCTTCATGGCGGCGTTGTAGATATCTTCTTCATTGGCATATTTGCCGCGAGCAACCTGCCACATGATGCGCGTGGCGATGCGGCTTTCCAGATTGGCGCGGTAGCAGGTAGGCATATCGCCACTGAAGCCGACGCCGCCGTCGGTAGCCTGGATGTTGCTGGCGCCTACCGAGGCCAGTTCATCAGCCAATATGGCCTCTAGCCCGCGTGGGCAGGTGGCAAAAAACTGGTGGGTGTTACTGTTTGGGTTACTCATGGTGGCTGTGCTTTCTTAATGACAATGGCTTGCTAAATAGGGGTGGCTAAGAGTTGCGAAATTACCCGGCCTGATTTACAAGCTAATCGCCCAACAACAAACGATGATTGGTGTTGGGGTTGTGTTCCCTGAGTTTTTCGACGAATTCGAGAAACTCGACTTTATGATGCTGTTCCAGCTGTTTTGCCCGTTCGCGCAAGCTGGCCCAGCGCAGGTCTTTGGGTAAGCGTTTGAAGCCGAACACAACGATATTGCCGGGGCGCCCGGTGCGCAACACCAATACCCGCTGGCTGAAACTTTGCTCTATGCGCTGTAAATACACATCAAAATTCTTGTCGCTGCCCCACAGGTTGACGGCCATCATGCCGTCCAGCGTAAGTGACTCGGCGCAGGTATCAAAAAATGCCTGATTGTAAAGATCGGGCGGTACGCCTTGGCTATCAAATACATCCAACAATAACACATCGGCGGTGCCCGGGTTTTGCTGCAAATAGGCAACGCCATCGTCCTGGATCACTTCCAGACGCTCATCATCCTCCTGCAAATAAAAATGACTACGGGCGATCTGGATCACTTTCGGGTTGATCTCCACCACCCGTGTATGCAGTTCCGGCAGATAGTGATGGATATACTTGGCTACAGAGCCGCCACCCAAGCCGACCATCAACACACGCCGAGCATTGCCTGCAAATAACAGGAACATCATCATACCGCGCGAATAGGTGAGTTCCAGTTCATACGGCGCTTTCACGCGCATGGCACTTTGCACGGTTTCCGAACCGAGATACAAGGAACGCACGCCATCCGTCTCGCTGACTTCAACACTATCTTCCCCAGCCATGCCACGCTGGATGGCTCTGGATATTCTACGACCAATCCTCAGCATTTATACCGCCACCTCTGACGAAGGATCGGCCTTTACTTCACTTGAGTTCGCTTCACTTGCATTAGCTTCACTTGCACCGGCTTCAATGGCCGTGGCCTCGCTCGCTTTAGCTGGATTGGCTTTAAAGCGGGTATCGACTTCCATCATCAAGGTGTCTATGCGCTTAATCTCCAGCGTGACCCGCGTACCAACAGCCAGTTCAGGCAGGCTATGTACCTTGGTGATGTAAGGCATATCATCAAAACGCACCAGGTTCTCGCGCCAGACCGTGGCCTGGACTTCCTGTATGCCTTCCTGCAACAGATATTGCAGGCACCAGTAACGCTCCATACGGTTCTGGAACTCGTTATAGGCGTTGTAAGTCATGTCGAAATTGCGCATGGCAGTAGTCAGCTCATCGCTGTTTTTCGCATAAGCTGGGGCTGTGCTCTGCACCACCGAGATGATTTGGCGCTGATTGATAAGATCCACTGCCCGCCGCAAGGGCGAAGTACTCCAGGCATACTGCGGTACACCCAAGCCCTGATGCGGCTCGGCCAGCGTCGTCATGTACACTTTGCCGCCATTCTGTGCACGGTAGATGCCCGGCACTTCATGTGCCGCCAGCAATCCGCCCCACTGGCTGTTAGCTTCTATCATCAGTTCGGCCACCAGCTTATCCATAGGTGAACCGCGACGACGCCCGACAATGCGCACACGGCCATCATCTACGTAAAAATTGTAATCAATCTGCGGAGCCCGGTTCGGGTCGTGCTTGCCGCGCGCTTTTTCCAGCGACTCAGCCAGCTTGAACAATAGCGAAAGCTTTGCCCAGTATGGATGCCCGCTATCCTGCTCCAGGGTATTTTCGTTAAAGAAAGGCTCAAGCGCATCATGGCGCAGGTTTGCCGCCATCTTCACCAGCTCGACCTTGCTCTGGCGCTGCAATATGGTTAAATCCGGCGCCACATCCAGATACAGTGAAAGCGCTGGCCTCCAGTGCCCTTCATTCAGGCTGAATGGCGTAATCGCCTCATCAGGCAGCATGGTGATTTTATGGCCCGGCATATACACCGTAGACAGGCGCTTTAGCGCGATATTATCCAGTGCGCTATTGGGCGCTATGCCCAGGGCTGGGGCAGCGATGTGAATACCGACACGTGTCACGCCATTAGCCAACGCCTGCACGGAGAAAGCGTCATCAATTTCGGTCGTGGTGCTGTCATCAATACTGAAAGCTTCAGCTTCAGCATGTTCCAAATCGGTCGGCACGGTTGGCACTTCATAGGGCTCAAACTCATGACCGCGGGGAAAATACTCGCGCAAAAAGGCGCCCAGATGATAATCGTGCGCCGACTTCACCGCTCCGCAAGCTTCCAGCAACTTGATCTGGCTCAGGTTGGATTCACTGGCGGCCTGCTCCAGGGCTTTGTACTCCAGTGTATTTTTGTCCGGCTCGTAGAACAACATATCGAGCTTATCTGCAAACTCTACCGGCAGTTGACCGGCTTTCAACTGCTCAACATAAGCTACTACCTTCTCGGCTTGCAGGCGCTTCTTCTCCAGGGCTGCCAGGGCCGATTTCAAGTTCTCTTCAGGCGCGGCTTTGTAACGTCCCTTGCCTTTACGGTAAAAGTAGACTGGGGCGCTATGCAGCCGGATTGCCACAGCTGCAGCCTCTATCGGGCTGGGCGCTTTGCCGTAATATTCGCGCGCCAGCTCCTCAAAACCAAACTCGGGCTCACCACAACACTCCCACAGGAAAGCCGTTTCCAGCCCTTCTGCTTCCTGGTTTGCCGCATCCATAAAACCGGCCAGAGGTACTTCAAAACGCATCAACACATGGGCAGCCTTGATCTTGGAGCGCTTGCCGCTTTGTGACTCGATCTGCATGGAGCCTGAAGTTTCGGACATGACAGATGCCACTTTAAAACTGCTATCTTCTTCGTAAAATACGTTCATTATTCTTTCGGCGAGCTTTTAATCATGCTTACAATTATTGCTGGTTGCGCAACTTTAGGAGCTCTGCGCCAATACCTTGCATGGAGATGCGCATTTTACCGTTTAATCAGCCACATTGCCCGTCAAAGGTGTAATCGAAGCCAAGAAATTTGTTACTTGGGCCAGGCATAGCCCTTCTCGGTTAAAATAGCGCACCCACCAATCGAACTTTAAAATTAAAACCCCTATGGACAAACGCATTCCCATTACCCTGCTGACCGGATTCCTCGGTAGCGGCAAAACCACCCTGCTCAACAAGCTACTCAACCATGACGGCATGAAAGACACCGCTGTCGTCATCAACGAACTGGGCGAGGCTGGGCTTGATCATATTCTGGCGCGTACGGTAGAAGGTGACCAGGTCGCTGACAACACCGTTCTTCTCAACTCCGGCTGCCTGTGCTGCACGCTACGCGATGAGTTGGCTGACACCCTGCGTGATCTGTTTTTCAAGCGTGCGCTACAGGCCATCCCGGAGTTCAAGCGTTTGGTCATCGAAACCACAGGCATGGCCGACCCCGGGCCCATCCTGGCCAATCTGCTGACACAACCCGTGATCAGCTCGACTTACCGGCTGGATGCAGTGGTAGTCACCGTGGACTGCGCATATGGCCGGCAACAGATAGAGCAACACGTTGAGGCGCGGAAACAAGCAGCCGTTGCCGATGTGCTGCTGCTGACGAAAGCTGACCTGGCAACACCGGAACAAATAGAGGTGCTGACTGCAAAACTACAGTCACTCAACCCCGGCGCCACTATCCACCGCGTAATCTTTGGCCACATTGATCCGCAATCCATCATCAATGTCGGGCTGTTTGATGCCGAGAATAAAAAAGCACAGCCTCAACGCTGGCTGTGCGAAGTTAAATCACCTTCCGCTACCAAGGGTCGGCTGCCACAAACTGCACATGATGACGATATCCGCAGCTTTACCGTCACCTTACCCAAGCCACTTACCTGGGATCAGCTCGAACCTGTACTCGAGTGGCTCTGCGCTACTCACGGCGAAAGTCTGTTACGCATGAAAGGCATAGTGCATGCGGAGGACCAGCCTGCCCCACTCGCGGTACATGCTGTTCAGCAAACACTCTATCCGCCAACCCTGCTAACTGGTTGGGATGAAGATGAACCTATCACCCGGCTGGTACTGATAGGCAAAGGATTAGATGAGTTGGCAATTCGCAAAGCGCTGATGCAACTTTGAAAAGTAGATTTTAGGATAGAAAACAACCCTTCTGCGAGCCGCCAGCAGCAAGGCGCAAAAAGAATATGTATAAATTTGTAACTAAAAGCTTGACACATGCACAGTAAACCCGTACAAAGCCGTGTAGGTGTTTGGATTTTGATTTTATTTTAGCTAGCACAGCAGGCTTTAGTTTGAGAAATACAAACTTTTGGGACGCCTCCCCTTTGTTTAGTAAGGAAGTAATAAATGGCAACTGGTACCGTAAAGTGGTTCAATGATTCTAAAGGTTTTGGTTTCATTACCCCAGATGAAGGCGGCGATGACTTATTCGCTCACTTTTCAGCAATCGTTGATAATGGCTATAAAAGCCTTAAAGAAAATGAACGTGTAAGTTTCGATGTCACCGACGGCCCAAAAGGTAAGCAGGCTTCTAACATTCAAAAGGCTTAAGTCCTTTTAGTGTTAAGTTAGACAGACTTCGTTAAAACGGCCCGCTTTTGCGGGCCGTTTTTTATTGTGTTTCCCCCAGCATTTGTTCATCAAACCTCCCGCGAATATCTCCCATCTTCCCTTTTTTACCGGATTGTCATATTTAGATTTTACAGCCAGCCAGTTGCCGCATATCATTCCGTCCGAAGCGAATTTAATGTTGCTGACTAAATGTTCTTGGCTAAGGTTGAAATGAATGACTGAAAGTAACATAGATGTATTGCTAGTCGGTGGCGGCGTCATGAGCGCTACCTTGGGCATGATGCTAATGCAGCTGGACCCTGCATTGCAAATCATGATGGTTGAACGGCTGGATCACGTTGCCCATGAGAGCACCGATGGCTGGAACAACGCAGGTACCGGCCATGCCGGTTATTGCGAGCTGAATTACACCCCGCAGAAATCTAACGGTAGTGTTGAAGTTCAACGTGCACTGGCGATTAACGCCTCATTTGAAACATCGTTGCAATTCTGGTCATACCTGGTCGAGCAGAATATCCTGCCCTCCCCAAGACAATTCATCAATACCACCCCCCACCAGAGTTTTGTATGGGGTAAGGCCGACGTGTCCTTCCTGCGTAAACGTTACGAGCGCATGAGCGCTCATCACTTGTTCAGGGACATGCAATACAGTGAAGACCCGGCAAAGATCCGTGAGTGGATGCCACTCGTCATGCAACAACGCGACCCCAAAGAGGCCGTGGCCGCCACACGCATAGAGTATGGCTCTGACGTGGATTTCGGTACGCTGACACGTAACATGGTAGCAGCGTTACAGCAGCACCCCTCTTTTGAATTAGCACTTAGCCAAGCAGTTAAGTCGCTCAAGAAACAAAAGAATGGACGCTGGCATGTGCGGATTCAGGACATGCATTCCAAAGCAGTAAGGAAAATTGATGCGGGCTTTGTTTTCCTCGGCGCAGGGGGCGGCGCACTGCCACTGCTGCAGAAATCCGGCATTCCCGAAAGCAAGGGATATGGCGGCTTTCCGGTGAGCGGACAATGGCTGGTATGCAAGAACCCGGAGATCGTCAGACAGCATGACTCCAAGGTGTATGGCAAGGCAGCAATAGGCGCGCCGCCAATGTCAGTGCCGCATCTGGATATGCGTATTATCGGCGGGCAGCCAGCATTGTTGTTTGGGCCTTACGCAGGCTTTACCACCAAGTTCCAGAAAAAAGGGTCCTTCCTGGATCTGATTACCTCGATACGCACCAATAACCTCAAGCCCATCATGCTTGCCGGCTTGGGCAACATGGACTTGACGCGCTACCTGATCGGCGAGGTATTTCAGTCGCATAAGGAAAGAGTTCGTGCGTTGAGCCACTTTTACCCGCAAGCCAAAGAAAGCGACTGGACACTAGCCACTGCCGGTCAGCGTGTACAGATCATCAAGAAATGTGGTCAAAAAGGCGGCAAGCTGGAATTCGGTACCGAAATAGTCACTGCAAAAGACGGCTCGCTGGCTACCTTGCTGGGTGCATCTCCCGGAGCATCTACTGCGGCCCAGGCCATGATAGAGGTAATAGAGCGCTGCTTCAGCGACCGCATCGCCACCAGCGACTGGCAGAGCACGATGAAAGCCATGGTGCCCTCTTATGGACAATCGCTGATCGAAGATGCCGCCTTACTGAACACCGTACGCAGCAGGACGCTACGCACGCTGGGCCTGGACAAGTTA
>JBAZTJ010000098.1:0-10198 GCA_041662005.1 Candidatus Methylopumilus sp. | reverse complement strand
CTCTGGCTGATACGAGGTGATTCCTCTTCTCAGTGGCAGTGTCGTGTGCTGGGCTACAAATGCTTGTAGTTCAAGCCCTGCAACCTTAGAGAGTAATTCAAGGCAAGAAACTTCCCGCCTTGATTTGTCGGCAACCCGAAACCATTCGCTGGCGAGGGCAGTGAATTCCTTTTCGGAAGCGACGCTATTGAAACGGATCACGCGACCAAGATAACCACGATCCAATTCTTCAGGATAGGGGCGAGGCCTGATTAGCATTCACACTCCACTGATAGCGAATGAGAAGCCGCAGCTTGCCAGCTGGTTTGCGTATGTAGATCAGGATCTTCCATCCTGTAAGAATACATTGATGCATATGTGCATATCTAGAGAGGCAGAATGCTGCTCGTGGTTTATTGATATGTGTGCTGCTTTATTCCTTGGCTGATCATCGGCGGTGTTTTCTGAGAGGCAGTTCTTCGGCCTTTGCCGCAGTTCAGGCATCTGGCCGATTAGGTCCGCAATTGAACTGCGGAGGAAGACGCGAAGCGTCAGGGAACGTCCGGCTTAGTGGTACTTGAACGCGAGCTATCGCCCCTAACCGGTCGTCAGCTTTCCGGGAAAGTAGTTGACATAGGCGGTGGTCGTATGGGCGATCGGGCTATTTGCGGTTAGCTTGCGCAAACTCCCTGCGTGCAGGGCGTTGATATAGTTTCATATCATTCTCTATATTGAGCTGAGTTGGATGTGCAGTACGCTCGCACTGAATCGAGCCAGTTTTCATACCAGTACCAAGTCTTGGCCACTTTGGTGCCAAGCCCCTTTGCATGATCCTTCGCGTCTTGTGACTTCCATAGCTGGGTATGCTCATGCATGCCGAAGCCCGTAAAACCCTCCTTCTGCATCATTGAAACAATCTCACCGGGGAGATACTTCTTCTTTTCGGTTTCCTTGATTACCGCATATTGGGCGTTCACCCCTTTAGCGAGTTCGGAGTCGGCTTTTACGAATTCGATCACCTGATCGGCCTGGCCTTTTCGATTGGCTGTCTTGGGCACAAACAGGACGCGGTAGGCGTAACGAGGATGGTTGTATTCCTCTTCGCTAAGGGATGCATCAAAAGCCGTCACGTATCCAAGGATATGAGGCGGCAAACCGCTTTGAGCGTTGAGTTGGTCCAGCTGATCTTTTGATATCGAGGAGAACTGCAGACTGAACGAGAGATGTTTGTCGATGCCGAATTCATCACCGAACAGCTCCGTGATGTACTCGTTGTAGTTAAGGCAGCACGCCTGAAAACGCGCGCTGAAGCACTCATCGAGGCGATTGGTCATCTGATGTTCTATTTCGTGGCGCAGGCCAATCAAGAAGCGAAGGTTGTTGGCCGCGTCTTTGTCGACCGGTGATTGATCGAAATTCAGGCAGCGCTCAAGCTCCCAGTATTTGTATGCGCCTTGGGCTGTTTTGTCGAACTTCTTGCGCGTACCAACTGACTTGAAATAGCGGTATTCGATCCCTTTCTTACGATAGTGTGCGTGCAGCAAATAAGTCCAGGCGATCACCATCATCACGACGTATATTTCGGACTTGAAGGTAATTGCGGGGTTGTTGAATACCTGAACTGCAGCCAGCGCGGCTTCGCGAGACTTCTTAAGCAGTTCATTTGAGACTGAACCAACTGAACGAATCCGTTTCTTCGCAACCATACAGTTCTTATGCCCCGAAAAAATACCGCTTATAAGTCTGAACAATTCAAACGGACGAGCTGTTCTTAAGAGCCGTCGCCCATGCGTGATATTGCAGACCTATTCGGCAATAGTTGTAATTACTCCATCCCATTCCCCCAGAATTTCGCCCCCCGCATACTGGCTCCAGCGCGCTTGCCAGACATCCGGCACCATCAGGGAGAGCTCATCCTCGGGGGCAGTGTTGTGGCCGGCGGCATCAAGACCGACACCGAACTTGATTCCGCCAAGGTCGGTCAGCAAAAAACGGTTGTGTATGGTGTCAGCGGGTAGCAAGCGAATGCGCGTAGTGACGCCTGCTGGAAGAGCATTCGGCAGGAACCGCTCTGCGTTCTGCCGCAAAAACTCGCGGGTTGGGCCACCATCATCAATTCCTCGGTAGATTTCGATTTGTGTGCCGGCACGAACATACTTCATGAAGGCCTTGAATGGCGCGCGGAAGCGGCATTTCGAGAAATCCAGATGCGGGTCAATCAGCTTGATCATTTTCGCGGTCTTGAGCAGGAAGGCGCAGGCGTTGGCCATTGCCTCCGGCTCGCGGGGAATCGAGATCTCGCGCGTGATTTGCAGGCAACGGTGCTCCCCGTCCAGGATTGCAACCGGCACTGCTTCAGCAACATCTTGCGGGGTGTTGGTGATGAGGTAATCGAAGGGCTGGCGTTGGTGTTCTGCGATGGCGACTTCTATCCATTCGCCGTTGCCTGCGGGTCTGGACATAGCTATCAGTATTTCATCCGGTAGCCGACGCAAGCGCTCTTCGATTTTTTTGCCTTCCACCTTTCCTTGATGACGTGCCTGCGCGGCTTCATACACTAGCCGTTTCCAGGTCTTCGGAAAACGCGAAATAACTCGCCCTTCGCAGACGCCGAATTTCTCAACGACGTAGCTGAAATCTCTGTAGCTACTAACGATAGCCTCCGGCTCTACGGCGAATTCCTTGATCATCAGAAGAGCTCCGGGCCGCGTTCTTCGAAGAAGCCTTTCGGCCAGGGGGTGTCGAAATCGCCATCGGCGTTTACCGGCAGGCGCGTGGCGGTGATATGGCCGTTTTCGTTGGCGAGGTAGTACACGCCGAGCAGGTCGGGGTTGATGTGCTCGGTGTTGCCTTCTTCAGCTGCTTCGCGGATACGACGCAGCAGGCGCAGGATCAGGTGTTCGCTGTGGGTTTCGAGCAGGAAGCTGAGGCCGCGCTCGATGGCGCCGTCGATGAAGAGATCGCCGAGGCCGACCTGTACCGCCGGGTGGACGTGAAGTTCGGGCTGCTCGATGGAGACGATGCTGGCACGGTCATCTTGCGCGGCGACCACCACTGGCAGCACCTGCGAGATGCCGACGCCCACATCCTGCGCCTGATGCGTCAGACCCGCCTGATCGATGAGGGCGATGCGTGGTTTGACCCGGCCAAGCGGGGAGCCGGTGTTGTAGTCCACTTCCTGCACTTCGGTGTGCACAAGGCCGTAGCCGGAATTCAGGCGGTCAGCATCCTGCATCCAGTGGCTGCAGCGTTCGACCATCTCTTGCGAGCGGGTAAGCAAGGCCTCCCATGCGGCCATGCCGTTGGACCATGCCGCTTCGCTCTTGGTGAGCGAGGCTTCAAAACCACGGGGCGGAATGCAGCGCAACGGGCCGACGTAGCGGCCGGCCTGCAACTGGTCGCGCAGCAGCATGGCAGGGCCGACGGTTAGCCAAGAAAGGAAGGCCGTGAATTCGCGGGCGATGTAGACGTTCTGCGTGCCTTTTCTTGAGTTGCCCTCGACGTCCCCCATGGGAATGTTCAGCATCCGGTCCAGCTTGGGCAGCGCGCTGCCGAATCCATCTAGCCAAGCGCGCAGCCCATCGCCGGGGCGCCCCATGCCGGTTTCGCGTACGGCCCAGAGAATGTCCGGAAAGATCGAGTACCACTTGGGCTCACCGGGGCGGGCGCTTGCCTGAGCGCCCTCGGCGGGAATGTCTGCTTCGTTGGCCCACCCATCGTCGATGAAGGCTGCGTGTATTGCAGCTGCTTCGTCGGCCTCTTCTTGCGTCTGCTGACGCATGAAAATTGGATTGGCCCGGTTTATCTTCATCGCTACATCGCGACCATCTGGCGCTGCTTCCAGGCGCATGCACCAGACCTGATTGGTGCTGACCTGGTAGCTCGTTACCACCGCGGTGCTACGAAGCTCATTCCATGCGATTTCGAGCCGGATGCTGGCATCACGCACTGCGTGACGTACGTCATAGAGCAGGTTGTAGAAATCAATGGTGTCATTGTCGCCCTCCCAGTCATCGAAAGACTCGGGCATGAGCTCTGGAAAGGTCTCATTCCGCAGATCCATCCCGATCTCGATTTCGATGCGCTTTTCCGGATCGCGCCCATGCACCAGATTCAGGAAGCCCCCAAGATCCACTGCTTCGCCACCTTGCAGGGTGCGGTCCGGGTTGGGGTTGTTGCGTTCCAGAATTTCACGCACATACTGCAGCGCCTGCAGAATCGTGCTCTTGCCGGCGCTGTTGGCGCCGAAAAGCAGCGTGATCGGGCGCAGGTCGATGCGAACTTCTTCGGAGAAGCCTTTAAAGTTCTTCAGGGAGATGGATTTGATGAGTGAGCGCATGGGTCGCTTGACGTGAACTCAAGACAGAAGGCTGTCTTGAAGTGATGAAAATAGTGGCGAGGAGTCGGACTCGAGCTGCTTTTCACGAAGGGCCGTTATTTTCTTAAAGGCCATGGCATACGCGGATTGCAAGTCTGCGGAAGGCCAAATTAGGCGAACTCGCTCGAGGGCACCTTTACTCACCATGCCTTTCATCGAGTTGGTCGAGGCAGCTTGGACTCGCTGTTTCGAGTAAAGCAGCAAGCCATAGAGAAATTCAGGCTCTGTCCCTTCAAAAGGGGTGAGTGCATTAATTTGTTGATTAAAAGCGACCTGACGATCAGCCATTGCGACATTGCCAATGCAGGATGGGCTGCCAGCAATGCATGTCATCAAGGTAGAGCCCGCAGGGGCAGTGCGCCCGAGGGAGAGTCCTTGTTCGGAAAGACCTTCTGTGGCCTTGGTCAGCCAATGGCTGGGCGTATTGATGTTGTCGGACTTGATCCACTCGATGGCCGACCCAAAATTCTCTGGCATTTCTCGTGAAGGTGTATTGCCCGTGGTGACCTTTGCAATTTCATAAATTCCCTTCTCAGGCCATTTCCTGGAATTGGTGACAGGATCACCAAACATGTCGAGGAAAATGGCGCGGAGGAAGTTGTCGGCGAGGCGGATGGCTTGCTGGCGTTTGCGGCGCAGGCTATCGGCCTTGTCGAGAATGGCAGTAATGCGTTTTTGTTCTTTCAACGCAGGCAAAGCGATCGGCAATGACTTGATAATTTTGTCCGATACCGCCGGATAGCTAGCTCCGGTCGCCACCGCAGATAAGTGCCGCACTATGTTTTCAGAAGCGATCCAATGAAACAGGTAGCCACTATGAAGCTGGTCAGCCTTAACTCTAAGTACACAAAATCCAGTAGAGGCAACTGCCCCGTCAAAGTCGCTGCCCACCACTGCAACAGTATTCAGGTTGGGACGTACCGTGGAGACTAGTATGTCCCCAGCTTTGATGAGCTGCCTCGCGCGGCTTGGCGCGTTTGCGGCAGTAACGACCTGCGGGTTTGAAATCGTGCGCTCTAAACGATCGATTGCAGCGATATCTATGTACGAAAAATCATCTCCACCAAAGATGTCTATGGGGTTTGCAGACTGAACCGGCTCCAAAAACTGTCCAAGACTTGGATGCAGCTTGCTCATCCCAGCATCCCCTCTAACTCCACCAGTTCCCTCAGGATTTCGTTCTCCAGATCCTTCAAACGCTCGAGGATGTCACGCGGGTCGTCGTGCAGTTCGGCAACATGCACCTGTTGTTTGTAACGATTGATGGATAGATCGTAGTTCTGTGCTGCAATGTCGGCGAGCGGCACGCTGAAGGCTTTCTGTGTGCGGTCGGTTATGTCCGCTTTGCGATCGCACCATTGCTGCCATTGGGCGAGCACGTCGGGGAGGTCGTTGTCCTTTATCGGCTGGCGTTTGTCGTCCAGCGAGAGGCCGTCGGCCTGCACGTCATAGAAGAAGACTTCGTCGGTCTTGCCGCCCTTGCTGAAGATGACGATAGCCGTGGAGACTCCTGCATAGGGCTTGAAGACACCGGAGGGCAGCGAGATCACGGCTTCGAGCTGGTTGTCTTCCACCAGGTGTTTACGCAGCTGCACGTGAGCCTTGCTGGAGCCGAAGAGCACGCCATCGGGCACGATGGTGGCGCTGCGCCCGCCCACCTTGAGCATGCGCAGGATGAGGGCGACGAAGAGGAGTTCGGTTTTCTTGGTCTTGACGGTGCGAAGGATATCGGGAGCCACGTCCTGCTCGTCCAGACTGCCCTTGAAGGGCGGGTTGGCGAGGATGAGGTCGAAGCCGCTTTTGGCGGCGCGCGGGTAGCGTTCTTCGAATTTCTGGCTGAGGGTGTCCTGGTAGTGCACGTCTGGCTCTGCGACGCCATGCATGACGAGGTTCATGGTGGCGATGCGAAGCATGGTGGCATCGAAATCGAAGGCGTGAAACATGTCGGTGTCCACGTGCTGGCGGTGTTCCTGGAGCAAATCGCCGCTGTAGAGGGTGACCGTTTCGCCATCGACGATTTCGGTATGGGTGCCGGCAGGACTGGAGTATTTACGCAGCAGGTAATCGTAGCTCTCAACGAGGAAGCCGGCTGTGCCGCAGGCGGGGTCGCAGATGCGGTCGGTCGGCTGCGGGGCCATGAGCTCGACCATCATGCGGATGATGTGGCGCGGGGTGCGGAACTGGCCGTTGATGCCGGCGGTGGTGAGCTTGCCGAGCAGGTATTCGTAGAGGTCGCCCTTGGTGTCGCCGCGCTCCAGCGGCAGATCGCTGATCATGGCGACGGCTTTGACCAGCAGCGAGGGCTTTTGGATCATGAGCTGGGCATCTTTCATGAACTCGGCGAAGGGGTTGTCGCCGGCCTCGGCCGCGAGGCGGCGGAAGTGGGTGAAGACGCGGTCGCGCACATGCGGCAGCATTTCTTCGGCGCCATAGTGGCGCCAGGTTTCCCAGCGGTAGGCTTGTTCGTCTGCCGTGAAGCGGGGCTTGAAGCTCTTGCCGGCGACCTTGCTCATGCGTTCGTCGCGGCGCTCGGCCATGTCGAGCATGCGGGCGTACATGAGAAAGGTGATCTGCTCGATCACGGTGAGGGGGTTGGTGATGCCGCCGATCCAGAATTCGGTCCAAAGGCTATCGATGCGGTTTTTGAGTTCGCCGGTGATCATGGTTTCTTGTGTGTCAGTACGTCGATGTGTTCAGTGAATTGAATAGGCAGATAGGCGTGGAGTTTTGCGCGCCCAAAATCTCTGCGTTTTTCTTGTTTGGAGCGTGGGTCAAGAATTTAGGCATCGTTGGCCTGCTGCTTGAATACAACCCCGTGCCAGTTACCTTTTTTCTGGAGGTTGATCGCTGCAATCGCCAACTCAGCCTTGATCTGAAGCCAGTTATCGGTCCAGCGGTAGTTGCCGTATTCAATGCTGTGGGCTTTCAGGAGCGTTTTCAGATGCATTGCCTCGGTGTAGAACGAACGCGATCCGAATGACCAATCATGCAGGAGTTCATGAGCCTGTTTCTTGATCGTTTTGTACCGCGTGCCAACGATCATCGCGACACACGCTAAACCGCATCCCGTCGAATCCTCTTGTATGACTTGTTTCATGCTTGACCTCGCTCTGCAGGCGACTCGCCGAAGCTGCGCACGATGCCGATCAGTTCGTCGAGCTGGCCGTCCAGATTGAATACTCCGGTAATGCCTTCATCGTGGATGCGTGTGAAGGGGGCCTGGAAAAGTTGCTCCAAGCGGATGCTGCCGGCCAGCGCGATGTGCTCCTTGAGCATGTCCAGAAAACGAAGCTGGGTGGATGTGAGCGGGTGCTTCTGGGCGAAGGCGGTGAAGCGGGCTTCAACGGCTGCGCCATCCATACCGACGATGCTGCGCAGGATCTGGACGAGCGGCACGGCGGTATCGGCGTAGAACTCGCCCAGCGTATGCAGATCGACATCCGGGTTGCGGGTGTGGATCAGGCTGTTGAGCTGCTCCAGCTCGGCCTCGCTGACCGGCTCGCCATTGCGGATCTTGGTGAGCACGGGGTTGGAACCGAAGAGCGGGCGCAGCGTGGCTTCGACCTTCTGCTGGTAGATGCGGGCATCGATGCTTTTGACCTTGCTCTGGATGGCTTCGACGCGGTATTCGGCGACGTCTTCCTTGACGTCCAGCACAGGCGTGGGCATCGGAGGAGGTGACGGAGGTTGTTCGGCGAGGTGCACGATCTCGCGGAGTTCGATGCGCTTGGCTTCGAGCTTGGTGAAGTTGGCGTCCTGCCAGAAGGCATCGCTTTGGATTTCCTTGAGCGCGGCGGCCTTGACGCGCACCTGGCTGAGGTTGGCGGGCAGACGGTCGAGCAGCGCGAGGATTTCGTGTTTGAGCGGGTTCTCCTGGCCGGGCTTGGCGAGCGCGGCCTCCTGCGCCTTGGCGAGGAGCAGGTCCCAGCGCAGGGCGTCACCCTGGCCGCGTACGTCCAGCGCATTAAGCAGCGGCGCGACGTTGTCGGCCAGCACCTGCACGGTAGCGGGGGCGAACTGGTCGAGCACGGCGGCATCGCGGGCGAGTTGCACGGCCTGCCAGTTGTCCCGGATGGCGATGCTGCCGTCGTCGAGCGCGTCGGCATCCTGCTTGAGCAGGGCAGTGAGGCTGGCGAAGGCGTCGAGTTCGGAGCGCTTGAGGGCGAGTCGGGCGAGTTCGAGGCGGGCTTCAAAGCGGCGCTGGGTGAGGGGCTTTGCCGTAGCGGGCTCGACTTCGTCGGCATTCATTTCGTGGTAGGCGAAGTTGGCCCAGTGGTCGAAGATGAGGAATTCGGTCTTGTGTTGCCCCGCGCGAAACAGATTCTTGCACAGGCGGGTGCCGCGCCCGATCATCTGCCAGAACTTGACCTTGGATTTGACGGGCTTGGCGAAGACGAGGTTGACGACTTCGGGTACGTCGATGCCGGTGTCGAGCATGTCGACCGAGATGGCGATGCGCAGCTGGTCGTTCTTGCAGTTTTCGCCACCCTTGAAGTCGTCAATGAGCTGCTCGGCACGGGGCTCTTGGGAGTGGATCACGGCGCAGAACTTGCCGGCGAATTGCGGGTACATCTCGTCGAAGAGGCTATGCAGCAGGCGGGCGTGGTCGATGTTGCGTGCGAAGATGATGCTCTTACCGGGGAGCTGGCCATCAGCATCGCGGATGCCGCGGTCCATGAGATTGCGCAGGATGACGCGGTTGGTGTCCTTGTTGAAGATGGCCTTATCGATCTCTTCAGCGTCGAAATCGAGGGTGTTCGGATCGATGCCCTGGTCTTCGAGCTGGGCGATCTGTTCATCGTTGAGGTGCGCGGCCTTGATGCCATCGCGCAGGAACTTGGTGGTGTGGGCAACGATGCGGTAGGGCACGAGGTTGCCCTGGGCGACGGCCTGCTCCAGTGTGTAGTTGGCGGTGGGCGTTTTGTAGTCGCAGCCGAAGAGCTGGCAGGTGCTGCGGCTAACCATCTCGACCGGGGTGGCGGTGAGGCCGATTTGGAGCGCATCGAAGTAACTGAAGATGTCGCCGTACTGGTTGTAGATGGAGCGGTGGGATTCGTCGGCGATGATGAGATCGAAGAAGCCGACGTCGAAGGTTTCGTAATCGTTGATCAGCCCTTGGTAGATGCCGATATAGATGCGGGCATCTTGCTTGGCGACGTCGTTCTTCTGGCCGATGACGTAGAGCGGTTCCTTGAGAAAATCGTTGAAGGCGTTCTTGGCCTGCTTGCGCAGCTCGCGGCGGTCGCACAGGAAGAGTACGCGCTTGGCCCAGCGGGCTTCGATGAGCAGCTTGGCGAGCGCAATAGCCACACGGGTTTTGCCGGTGCCGGTGGCTTGAACGACCAGTGCCTTGCGGTGACGGGCGGCAAAGCGCTCCTGCACTCGGCGTAGGGTTTCGATCTGGTAGAGGCGGCCTGCGATGTTGGCGTCCGGCGTGAGGGTGAGCAGATCGCGCTGCTCGCGGCGCCGGAAGCCAATGCGGTATTGCAAGGTGTCTTTGCTGAAGAAACCGTAGAGCTTGCGCGGTGGGTAGCCACCTGCGTCGTCCCACAGCCATATGTCGTGGCCGTTGGTGTAGAAGATCATTGGGCGCTGGCCGTGCATCTTCTCCAGGCCGTCGGCGTAGTCCTTGGCTTGCTGCTGGCCTTGGGTGGCGCTGACGATCGCCTTCTTGGCTTCGACGACGGCGAGCGGCTTGCCGTTGTCGTCCCACAACACGTAGTCGGCATAACCGATGCCAGTCTGCGTCCCCTGATGCAGGACTTCAACTTCCTGGCCGACCTGAGGGGTGTTGGCGCCGTTGTGGCCGGTATTCCAGCCTGCCATGCGCAAATCGCGGTC
>JBAZTJ010000097.1:5117-10285 GCA_041662005.1 Candidatus Methylopumilus sp. | reverse complement strand
AAGCCTTGGCAGACCGCACACCACCCTGGCAATGCACCAGTAACGGCTTATCCTTAAGCTTATGCAACTCCTTGATGCGATCCTGCAATTGCGCCAAAGGGATATGTTTGGCATCAGTGATATGGCCAGCCGCATATTCGGCATCATCGCGCACATCGATGACAACAGCATTACTGCGGTTAATCAGCATCACAGCCTCGGTCGGGCTGACATTGGCAACACCGCTGGCACCCCGCTTGAGCGTCGGTAAAATCAGCATCACTGCCGAACCTATCGCCAGCCCTATCAGTAAAACATTGTCCACCAGAAATTTCACGGCGTGCCTTTCAAATTAAATAAGACTCGAATTGTACCCAAGAACCTGTCGGGTTTATCAAATATGCGTGCAGAACGCTCAAATTCAAGTGCGCCTGCGCAAAATCGCGGATTTGTCCCGCGCAGCCCAGGCTGGCCATGGGCAAATAATGAAGATTTATTGCGCAAAAATCTCTAAAATACGAAGCTACTTAATCGCAAACAGCTGGAATCAACACCATATGAATGTCACCCCAGTCATCCTGTTAATTCTCGATGGTTTTGGCTATCGTGAAGACATTTCCGATAATGCCATCGCCCAGGCGCAAAAGCCTAACTGGGACAGGTTGTGGCAGCAATATCCACATACACTCATCAATGCATCAGAAGGCTTTGTCGGCTTGCCGGCAGGGCAAATGGGCAACTCCGAAGTCGGCCACCTCAATATTGGTGCGGGACGCGTAGTGTTCCAGGAATTCGAACGCATCAACAATGCCATTGCAACCGGCACCTTCTTTGAAAACCCCACGCTGGTCGAGGCCGTACAAACCGCCAAGACCAACGATAAAGCGGTGCATATATTCGGGCTGCTGTCCGATGGCGGCGTGCATAGCCACCAGGAGCATATCTATGCCATGGTAGAAATGGCCGTGCGTGCCGGCCTGAAAAAGGTCTATGTGCATGCCTTCCTGGACGGTCGTGACACCCCGCCTATCAGCGCCCAGCCTTACCTGCAGGCGCTTGAAGACAAATGCGCCGCCTTGGGTGCTGGCAAGATTGCCAGCATTTGCGGCCGCTACTATGCGATGGACCGCGATAAGCGCTGGGAACGCGTTGCCCCGGCCTACAAACTGGTGAGCGAAGGCATAGGCGAATTCACCGCAAGCAGCGCACTGGCCGGACTGGAAGCCGCTTATGCGCGTGGTGAGAACGATGAGTTTGTCAAAGCCACCGCCATCACCAAACCGGGCGAGGCACCGCTACGCATGGAAGACGGCGATGTCATCGTGTTCATGAATTTCCGTTCCGACCGTGCACGCCAGATGACGTCATGCTTCCTGGAGCCTGATTTCACGGGCTTTCATCGTGATTACCTGCCCAAGCTTGGCGGTTATTACACGCTGACCATGTACGATAAAAACGAAATCAATGCCCAGGCCATCTTCCCGCCGTCTGATGTCAATAATACCTTTGGCGAATACATCTCTGGCCTGGGACTGACCCAGTTGAGAATCGCCGAGACGGAAAAATATCCACATGTGACCTTCTTCTTTAATGGCGGCGAAGAGAAAGTATTTCCCGGTGAAGAGCGCATCATGGTGCCATCACCCAAGGTCGCCACTTATGACCTGAAGCCTGAAATGAGTGCATTCGAGTTGACAGATAAGCTAGTGGAAGCCATCCTCAGCAAAAAATACAGCGCCATCATTTGCAACTATGCCAATTGCGACATGGTCGGCCACACCGGCATCATGCCTGCAGCCATCAAGGCAGTAGAAGCCCTGGATATATGTGTAGGCCGCGTGGTGGATGCCATGCAAAGCATAGGCGGCGAAGTGGTGATCACCGCTGACCATGGCAATGTGGAAATGATGCAGGATGTGGCAAATGCCCAACCACATACGCAGCACACCACCAACCTGGTGCCTATGCTCTATATCGGCAGACCGGCGCTGATGGAAGGCGCAGGTGCGCTATCCGATCTGGCACCTAGCCTTCTGAAGATGATGGGTCTGCCGCAACCGGCAGAAATGACAGGGCACGCACTGATGCAGTTTGACGAGACGAGCGACATAAAAGCTGCGGGCAAATCTCATTAGCATGTTGATAGGTAGAGCACGCAACTTTGCCGCAATGGCAATGGCTTTTGCGACCATCGTCAACTTCGCTTTGCCGATGGTCGCACAGGCAGCCGACAAGATTGAAAAATCCAAGGACGCGTTAAGCGATATCCATGAGCGTATCGAATCGCTCAAGAAAGAACTTAACATCGCGCAGGAAGCCCATGCCGATGCCACCGATGCGCTGAAAGCGAGCGAAAAATCCATCAGCGATACCAACCGCAAGCTGTATGAACTGAACCAGCAGCATCAGGAAAATCGCATCAAGCTGGAAAGCCTGCAAGCGCAAAAATCTGAGATAGAAGATATCCTGCAAGACCAGAAGCAACTGCTGGGCGCCCAGCTTTACCAGCAATATTTGCATGGCCAGCAAAGTTACCTCCAGGTAGTACTGCAACAACAGGATCCGGGCTCTATCGCGCGCCAGTTGCAATATTTTTCCTATGTGTCGAGGGCCAGAGCCAAGCTCATCGCCTCCATGCAAGCCAACCTCGGCAAGATCACCAGGCTCAACGACGACACGGCACAGGCGTTGCAAGCCATCACCAACCTCAAAGTTGCACAGGAGCAGGAGCGGCGCCAACTGCAGGCACAAAAAGATGAGCGCAGCAAAGTGCTCAAAAAGCTCGCTTCCAAGATCAGCGCCCAGCGCGGCGAGATAGACAAGCTCAAGCGGGATGAAAAAAGCTTGTCACAACTGGTAGAACGTCTGGCACGTATCGCGCAGCAGAAAGCCGCCCAGCAGAAGAAAGAACAAAGACTGGCGCAACAAAAGCAGGCCAAAGCCAACAAGCGCAGTACCACCGGCAGCCAGCCCCAGGAAGAAACCGCCCCCAGCCAGCAGGCCCCGATAGGAACCAACAATACCCTGCCGACCAATGCCTTTGATGGCGGCAACTTTGCGGCCTTGCGCGGCAAGCTCAACCTGCCGGTCCGCGGCGATGTCACCAATCGCTTTGGCGCCGCACGCGAAGATACAGGCGTTTCGTGGAAAGGCCTGTTCATCAAATCCAGTGAGGGCAGCGATGTGAAGTCTGTCGCCAGCGGCCGCGTAGTATTTGCCGACTGGATGCGTGGTTTCGGCAACCTGCTCATCATCGACCATGGCGATGGCTACATGAGCCTGTACGGGAACAACCAGGCCCTGCTGAGAAAAGTCGGCGACACGGTCAAGGGCGGCGACACCATAGCCGCCGTCGGCAATAGCGGCGGCAATGAAAGCTCCGGCCTGTATTACGAGTTGCGTAAACAGAGCCGGCCGTTTGACCCGCTGAGCTGGAGCGTGCTCAGGTAAACCCCACTGACAGCCGCTACCGGCTAAAGCTTTGCGGAAAACATCCGTTATCGATGTTGTAGCCTGCCACATTTCGCGGCTGTGGCATCAGCTCATCTCCGAGAGGAATTGGGGCCACAACAGTAATAATGCCATTTTGCTGTTGTGGTACCCTTTTTACATTGCTCGCACTTCCCGCTTAATGCTAACAATGAGTTTCTGAAACCACGGACCGATGGCCACCATAACCAACATCTCCAGTAAAAAAGTGCTTATCGTTGAAGATATGCCGGAAATACGGAACCAGCTGCAAATGTCCATGTCCTCGCTCGGGCTGGAAAAGCTGGTGGTCGTGGCTACCATCAAAGAGGCCATGGAAAAGTTTGAGAGCATTCGCTTCGACGTGGTGCTGTCCGACTACAACCTGGGCGAAAGCACCAACGGGCAGCAGTTTCTGGAGTATCTGCGCACGCATGACCTGCTACCGCGTAACTGCATATTCATTATCATCACCGCTGAAAACTCCTACGAAAGCGTATTATCCGCCGCCGAGTGCATGCCGGATGACTACCTGCTTAAACCCTTTACCGCCGGCCAGTTCCTGGCAAGGTTTGAGCGCCTGCTTGAGCGCCAAAAGGTGCTTGAACCGATAGACCAGGCGCATGATAAAAAAAACTGGCACAAGGTGATTGCTGAGTGCGACGCCATCCTCGCGCTTAAAAACAAATACTACGTCGATATCTGCAAAATCAAGGCCGCAGCGCTGATGCGCATGGAGCGCACCAATGATGCCATCCAGCTATATAACGAGGTGCTGCAATTAAGGGATCTGCCCTGGGCGCAATTGGGCTTGGCGCGCGCGCAGGCCAAGCTCGGAAACAAGCAGGCTTCGGACGAGATCAGCAGCAAGCTGATGCAAACCAACCCGCAGTTTATCGCAGGGTTCGACTTTGCCAGCGAAGTCATGATGCAGGACAACAAACCAGAGCAGGCGCTGGAAATTCTCAAGCAAGCTGCCGCTGCATTCCCCGGCAACCTGAATCGCACGCGCCAGGTAACTGCCCTGGCGATGGCCAATGGCGACCATGCCACGGCAGAGCAACTGATGGCGGAAATCATCAAGAAGCACAGGCACTCACCCGTACGCGAAGCAGCAGACTTTGCCCTGCTGTCTCGCGCTATGACTGAACAAGGCAAAACCAAGGAGGCACTATCCACCCTGAAAGCGGCCAGCAGCCAATTTAGCGATGCCAATAGCCTGATCGTGCTGGCAGCCAGCAGCAGCATCGCCCACCTCAAGGACGGCAACACGCAAGCGGCCGAAGCGGCCCTTACCGAAGCGCTGGCGGGAGATACCCGCTTACTGCCGCCATCCGTGGCAGCCACCCTGGCGGAAGCCTGTTTCGCCGCAGGGCGTGAAGACACGGCCAACGACCTGCTGAAGCAGATTCTGCAAAACAACCCGGATGACCTGCGGCTGCAGAACAAGGTGAAGATGGTGTGTGCCATGGCGGGCAAGGATATGGATGAATCCTCCAGCCTGATACAGGAAAGCGCCAAGGAAATCATCAAAATCAATAATGACGGTGTGCGCAAGGCGCAGGCCGGTGAATACAAGGAGGCGATTGCGTTGATTGTCGCTGCAGCCGAGCGCCTGCCCAACAACCTCAATATACTCAGTAATGCAGCGCTGATTCTGGCTGTTTCCATCGCCAACAGTGCCAGCAAGGACGAGTTGCAGCTCTGCCTGCAATACCGCC
>JBAZTJ010000097.1:0-5107 GCA_041662005.1 Candidatus Methylopumilus sp. | reverse complement strand
ATCCCAAACTGGCCCAGATTGATGTCATGCTGAAGAAAGCGAAAAGCGCCGCATGAACGAGCTGATACTAGCCGTGATCCACGATGCAAAAAACAGCCTGGGGGAGTTGGTGTTTCGCCTGGAGGCACGCGGCGGACTTGCTGCCGAAATCGAATCACTGATGCACACCTCCAACCGCCTCACCAACGTACTGTTATGGCACCGGCAGCAAGAGGGGGAAATGCCCATCCGCATAGACTCTGCATCCCCGGCAGATTTGCTGGAGGAGATGACCATTGAGTTCGGGCAGCTGTTCCCCAAACTCACCATAGAAAGCGATGCCGGCAACGCCCCTGCTTTCTGGTTTTATGATGAAACTTATATCCGCCTTGCCATGGCCAATGCCCTGCACAATGCCTGCCACTTCGCCAAGGAAAAGGTACAGCTATCGGCCGCAGAGCTTGATGGCAAGCTGATACTGATCGTCTGCGATGATGGCGCAGGGTTTAGTGACGACATGCTGGCACGCCATCGCGAAAATGAGCTAGCCGACGTCTCACGCCGGGGCACAGGCCTTGGTCTGGTGCTTGCATCTGCGATTGCCAACCTGCATATCAGTAAAGGTGAGCATGGGCGGGTGGTGCTGGGTAATGACCAAGGCGCGGTTTTTGAGCTGCATCTACCCTAGCTTGCCATACGGCGGCTGTCTGTAAGCTTGTTGCCCTTGTAGCTTCTAATACGCGATTAACATGGCAAGACGAGTGAAAAATTGGGTAAAGTTGGTTGATGCCAACCGCCTGCCTGTGTTGCAATACATGCCATCCACCAACATTCGAGCCCATAAAAAGCTACCTGGAAAATGATGTATGCAGAACGATAAGCGCCCGCCTTTTACCCGCCGCAATATGTTGCAGCTGCTGGCAGCTGCCAGCGCCAGCCTGCTCACCGGCTGCGGCACAGACCTGCTCCCCAACCGGGGCAAAACCTCATCCGCCAACCTGGCATGCATAGTGACGCCAGAGCAAACCGAAGGGCCTTATTTCGTCGATGAAAAGCTGATGCGCTCGGATATCCGCTTTGACCCTGCTGACGGCTCAATACAAGAAGGCCTGCCGCTAACGCTGGCTATCAATGTGTATTCGGTGGGCATTACCAACTGCCAGCCTCTTAAGGATGCCATCGTGGACATCTGGCATTGCAATGCCGAGGGAGTGTATTCGGATGCCAAAGACAGAAGTTTTGATACCAGAGGCAGGAAGTTCCTGCGCGGTTACAAGCAGACGGATGACCAGGGCAGCGTGAAGTTTTTTACCATTTACCCTGGCTGGTATGATGGCCGCACCGTGCATATCCACTTTAAAATCCGCACTACGGATACCCAGGGCAAAACGCATGAATTCAGCTCGCAACTCTATTTTGATGATGCCTTGAGCGACCAGGTTTTTGCCACAGAGCCCTATGCCAGAAAAGGCCAGCGCACCACGCTTAATCGCAATGACGGCATTTATGAGGAGGGTGGCCCTCAACTGACGCTCAAGCCTACCAAAACTGCCGATGGCTATAACGCCAGCTTTGATGTGGGCTTGAACTTTGCCTGATTTGGCATGCGGCTAGCTATGCAGGTTTTTGGACCTGTACGCTTTCAGCAAAGCACTCACCGCCAACGAACCAAGCCCAAGGCCCAGCCCCAATAGCACAATGGCACTGACATGGTCGCGTATCACCGGGATATTGCCGAAGAAATAACCGCCTACCACCAGCGACCCTACCCAGATGACGGCACCTGTCGTCATGGAGTACAGAAACTTGCTGAAGGTCATGGCGGAGATCCCGCCGACAAATGGCGCAAAGGTGCGCACCACGGCAATAAAGGGCGACAGGATAAACGTAATACGTCCGTATTTTTCGTAAAAGGCGTGCGACTTTTTCAACGCAGTCTGATCCAGCCATTTATGCTGATGCGAGAATATCCGCAGGCCAAATTTACGCAGCATCTGCCTGCCTATCCAGTAGTTCAGCAGGCTACCCAGAATTGCGGCGACCACCAGCACGGGGATCAGTATCCAGAGATTCAACACGCCAACCGCACACAAGGCGCCGCAGAAAAACAGCAGTGGATCGCCCGGTAAAAAGAACAAGGGCAGCAAGCCCATTTCGCAGAATACAATGAGGAAAAGAATCGCGTAAGTGAGGTCGCCATGCATGGCGATCACCGTATTGATATGCTGTTGCTGATTCAAGCCCAGGCTCAGCATGCCCCAAACCAATTCCACGGTTATTCGGTTTTTTTCGCTTCACAGGTATTGATGCCCATGAGGCTATAAGCCGGGCACCAACGCGCCAATGCCGTCGCGATATAGACAAGGCCCAGCAAGCCCAGCCATTTCAGTGGCGACTCCAGCAGAAACAGCAAGCTCAACAACGCCACACCGGCCAGCAACCTGAAAATACGATCCAATTTACCAACATTTGTTTTCATAGCGCTCTCCTCAGTATCATTCAACGCCATTAACCAACAACTTTGCAGATATCCCGCACCAGTGCCGGCCCCCTGTATATCAGGCCACTATACACCTGCACCAGGCTGGCGCCAGCAGCTATCTTTTCTACCGCATCAGCACTGCTCAATATGCCGCCCACGCCTATGATCGGCAGCTCCCCGTCCAATTGCCGTGAAAGCTGCTGGATCACCAAAGTCGATTTATCGCGCACCGGTGTGCCCGAAAGCCCACCGGCTTCTGCCGCATTGGGCAAGCCCTGCACCGCATCCCGCGCCAATGTAGTGTTGGTCGCAATCACGCCATCAATGTGGTGGCGCTTGAGCAAACCGGCAATCTCGGTGATTTGTGCCTCATCCAGATCCGGCGCGATTTTCAATGCGATAGGAACATAACGCCCATACTGGTCTGCGAGCATGCTCTGCTCCACCTTCAGCGCTGCCAGCAAAGCCGCCAAGGCATCTTTCTCCTGCAACCGGCGCAGGTTCTTGGTATTGGGGGATGAAATATTCACCGTGATGTAACTGGCATGCGGGTACACCTTGCGCATGCAAATCAGGTAATCATCCACCGCATTTTCATTGGGCGTATCGAAATTCTTGCCGATATTGATACCGATAATGCCGCGGTAGCGCGTGGCTTTCACGTTTTCAATCAGTGCATCCACACCCAGGTTATTAAAACCAAAGCGATTGATAATGCCCTGCGCTTCGGGTAGCCGGAACAGGCGCGGCTTAGGGTTACCAGGCTGCGGGGGCGGCGTTACCGTACCCACCTCGATAAAGCCAAAACCCAGCCCTGCCAAGCCATCAATATAAGCCCCGTTCTTGTCCAACCCGGCAGCCAAGCCAACCGGATTAGGGAAAGTCAGGCCCATGACCTGGCGAGGGATGCATTCCGCTGGTTTGGGCAGCAGGCTCAGCAAGCCGGTTTTTTGGGCAAGCTTGAGGCTTTTTAATGTGAGGTCATGGGCTTTTTCAGCATCAAGCTGGAAGAGGAAAGGTTTTGTGAGTGAGTAGATATCCATGCGGGGGATTTTACTTGAAAATGAGGTAGGACGTTGGAATGCGGTGTTGGGAGTTTGGTTAAATGTTGTAAAAGCAGATGGTCTGGAAGGCTTATGGATATTGGCTTGCAGGGCATCTGCAATTGAGTGTTTTTATTGTTGCGATAGATTCAGTTCGTTACAGGTCGGTGTCGCCCGACTAGCGACCCTATTTCTTTTGCTCAGCCAAAAGAAATAGGGGAAAGAAAAGGCAGCCCCGATTCCGCTTGTTTCCAAATATTCAGCATTAAATCTGGCGTCAATCAAACTCGCCCTGACAAGCCACACACAACATGGCTTGCTGCGGAACTCGAACAGGTGATTGCCGACATCTCCAGCTTTAATACTGAATATTCGGCGCGTCATAAGGGGAATGAAAACCCCAACACCCAGCATCATTCCCGCCTAGGCGGGAATGATGCGTTTAAGGTTTGGAGAGGGTTTGCTTTTGGTTTTGAACTGCACTGTTGACCTACCAATCCCCTAGCTCACGCTGAGTAGCGCAGATAAAATAAGGGTTGTCGGCGAGCACTGTCTGAGCTCCGCAGCAAGCGATGGGGTATATCGCTTGTTAGGGCGAGTTACGCAGCCGCTTATTTTTCGGGGTGTCTTTTTGTTTGGTTACTTTCTTGTGGACAAGCACAAGAAAGTAACTCGCCTAGAGGCGAAAATGGATGTAATTAATATAGTATTAGCTTTTCAGATATTGCATTTTCGACGCAATATTGAATTAAGATGTAGCCAAGACTAACTGCTAAGCCTATCTAATGCTGCGTCCCCGCTACTCTCCTGAACAACTGCTTGAAAAGTACCGCAGCATTCGAAACTCAAGCAGTACAGAACAATTCATGCGCTCACCGAGACATAATAAGACTCAAGAAATATGGTGTGCCACGCACTTTGCAAAAGCTTTTAAGAATGAGTTTGGCCCATGCTGGATACACATATCCGATAATGACGAGCAAGAGCCAGCTGACTTTTGGTTTGAGTTCAAAGAGAAACAATATCCCTTCCAGATTACGATGGCTCTAGATCCAAAACGAAGGCTCGGTGATGAGTATCGAGATTTCGAAGAGAAGGGCCACGTTACGCGACTTGAAGACCCATCTAGAGGTACTGAATTAGGAGCAAGCTGGATATCTCAAAGAATTGAAGCAAAAGCGAATCAGTATGGTTCCAAGGCAAGTGCCTTAAATTTACTGGTGTATTTGAACTTCACGGCATATGACCAGCAATATGCCAGTATTCGCATTGCATCTATTGAACACGCAACGAAATTCCATTCAGTATGGCTTATAAATGGAAATGCATTCTGCTGCATAAAGCAAGGCGACGATTTGCCATCGTTTGAATTATGGCGAGTTGCAAGTGAAACCCTTGCACATACAGAGGCTTATATTTCCCCTATTGCGAACCACCTAGGCGGTTGATTCGCAATGATTAAGATTACCCCAACGCCACCTCCACCAAATTATCCGAAAACGTAGTCGAATGTCCCATATCCCCAAATTCCGCTGAACTAATACAATTCACCGTGCCATTATTCAACTGACGCCAGTAGCCCAGCGTTGCCACCACTATCCCT
>JBAZTJ010000096.1:2903-10291 GCA_041662005.1 Candidatus Methylopumilus sp. | reverse complement strand
GTCTTCAGCCGATGCGTTGCGCGGCTCTAAAGCCATGCCGCACTTGGGGCAGTTGCCGGGGTGATCCTGTACCACCTCAGGGTGCATGGGACAGGTGTAGGAAGTTACGGCGATGCTTGCGGGGGGTGCCGCAACGCCTTGCTGCACATATTGCTGCGGTCGGTCTCTGAATTTATGCTGGCAATGCTCACTACAGAACAGATACGTCTCGCCCTGATGCACGAGTCGATACTTGCTATCCCCAGACACTGTCATGCCACACACCGGATCGATTGCCATCTCAGCCTCCTTGATTTGCACTATTTGATGCAAAGGCAAATTCGCCGCCGTTGATATTCGCTGCCAGCCCAGCAAATGCTTATGCATTTGTGTAGCGCCGAGCGTAGCGGGATGGGTAAACGCCATCACGCCATGCCCGTCAATTCATATCATGCGCGGCAAAACCCACAACGCATCGTCGCTACTTGGTTGCTGGCACAGGCTGCTGCCTCATCTGTTCCAGCATCATCTGCATCATATCCATACGCTTTTCCATCATTTGCATGCGGTTCATCATGACCTCCGGCGGCATGCCTGCACCATCGCCCTGACCACCCTTCATGCCCATGCCGCCACCCATCATTCCCTCCTTCATGCCGTCTTTCATCATCGGACAATCCATCATGCCACCTGCCATGCCGCCCATCATGCCCTTGCCCGCCATCATGTTTTCCTGCATGGTTAGCATATGCTCCTGCAACAATTTCTGGCGTTCTTTTGCATCTTTTGTTTTGGCGATACGGTCTAGCTGGCCTTGCATCTTTTTCACGTTATTCTGCATTTTCTGCACCGCCTTGCCCGCGTCCGGCGCCGCTGCCCTGGCCGCTGGTTCCTGCTCTGGATGATGCTCATCTACAGCCAGCGCATTCCAGGATGTCAATGCCAATATGCAAGTAGTGATATTTAACAATTTCTTCATGCTGCTCTCCTTAAGTAGATTGTAAAAAGGAACGGTCATAATTAAATTAACACTTAATACTACTACCCAATATGCCAATGTTCCGGATACTGGCAACTAAACAACCACCTGTTTTACCTGGTCGTTGTTTGGTATTCGTCTTACTGTATTTGCCTGTGTTCTCAGCTTTATCCTCCTGATAATGACTTGCATCTTATGCTTTCAATGCCTGCTCACACCTGACTAGATAATTACAAATATGTAATATTCAATACGACAAGAGTCCTATTCTTGCTAAAATCCGTTTTCTAAAATTTAGATACTTCATGCATCACTTCTTTTACCAATGTCCGTTCCTTTACCAACGCATAGATCGCCGGTATCACCAGCAGAGTCAGCACCGTCGACGACACCATGCCGCCGACCATCGGTGCAGCGATGCGGCGCATCACTTCGGAGCCAGTGCCGCTGCTCTACATAATAGGTAAAAGGCCGGCCATAATCGCGACCACCGTCATCATCTTTGGTCGCACGCGTTCCACCGCGCCCTCCATCACTGCGGCATACAAATCAGCCACGCTCAGTTGGCCGCCCTCGGCTTCACGTTGCGACTTCAGCTTGTGCCACGCCTGATCCAGATAGATCAGCATCACCACGCCGGTTTCTGCGGCAACACCGGCCAATGCGATAAAGCCCACCGCAACAGCGACACTCATGTTGTAGCCCAGCATCCACATCAGCCACACGCCGCCGACCAGCGCAAACGGCACCGACAGCATCACGATCACGGTCTCGGTCAGGCGGCGGAAGTTGAGATACAGCAGCAGGAAAATAATCAGCAGCGTGACCGGAATCACAACCTTCATTTTGGCGATTGCGCGCTCCATGTATTCAAACTGGCCGCTCCAGGTGATGTAGTAGCCGGGCGGGAACTTGACCTGCTGCTGCACCACTTTTTGCGCATCGCGCACATAGCCGCCGATATCGCGCTCGCGGATATCGACGTAGATGTAGGCGGAGAGCAGCGAATTTTCAGTGCGGATCGCCGGTGCACCCTTGACCACTTCAACTTTTGCCAGCTGCCCCAGCGGCACCATCGCGCCTGACATGGTCGGCACCAGCACTTGCGTTTCTATCATCTGCGGACTGGATCTCAGCTCACGCGGGTAGCGCACATTGACGCCGAAGCGTTCCAGTCCCTCGACGGTAGTAGTGACCATTTCGCCGCCCAGAGCGGTGCCTATCACCTCCTGAAGCTCGCCGGTAGTAAGGCCGTAGCGTGCCAGCTGCATGCGGTCCGGCACGATATCGAGATAATAACCGCCGGTGATGCGCTCGGCGTAGGCGCTGGTGGTGCCGGGCACCTGCTTCACTGCGGCTTCCACCTGGCGCGCCACCTCCTCGATGTCCTCGAGGCTTTTACCAAACACCTTGATGCCGATCGGCGTGCGGATGCCGGTGGCGAGCATGTCGATGCGCGCCTTGATCGGCATGGTCCACGAATTGGATACACCGGGAAATTGCAGCGCCTGATCCAGCTCGGCAATGAGCTTGTCCACCGTCATGCCGTCGCGCCATTCCGACTCGTGCTTGAGGTTGATCACGGTTTCGAACATCTCCAGCGGCGCGGGGTCGGTGGCAGTCTGCGCGCGGCCGGCCTTGCCGATGACCGACTCAACCTCTTGAAAAGATTTAATAATTTTATCCTGCGACTGCATCAGCTCGGCAGCCTTGGTCACCGACATGCCGGGCAGCGAAGAGGGCATGTACAACAGCGTGCCTTCGTTTAGCGTCGGCATGAATTCGCTACCGAGTTTTGACGCCGGATAAATCGTCAGCAACATCGCCGCCAGCGCAATCACGATGGTGGTTTTTTTGCGCCGCATCACCGCCTCTATCATCGGGTGATAGGCCCAGATCAGGAAGCGGTTAACCGGATTTTTCTGCTCCGGCATAATCTTGCCGCGGATGAACAGCAGCATCAGCACCGGCACCAGCGTGATCGCCAGCAGGGCCGCACCCGCCATCGAGAAAGTCTTGGTGTAGGCCAGCGGCGAGAACATGCGCCCCTCCTGCGACTCCAGCGTAAATACCGGCACGAAGGACACGGTGATAATCAGCAGGCTGAAAAACAGCGCCGGGCCCACTTCCTTGCACGCGGCGATAATCGCCTCGCTGCGCTGGGCCAGGCTAATCTCCCCTTTCCCGCTTGCGGAGGAGGAGACGGATGCCGCATCCCGCTCCAGGCGCTCCAGATGTTTATGCGCGTTTTCTATCATCACAATCGCGGCATCCACCATCGCGCCTATCGCAATCGCAATACCGCCCAGGCTCATGATGTTGGAGTTCATGCCCAGCCGCTGCATCAGGATAAACGCGATCAGCACCCCCACCGGCAGCATCACAATCGCCACCAGTGCACTGCGCACATGCAGCAGAAACACCATGCACACCAGCGCGACGATGATGGCTTCTTCGATCAGCGTCCAGTTGAGGGTGTCGATCGCGCGGTGGATTAACTCGGAGCGGTCATACACGGTTTTGATTTCCACGCCGTCGGGCAGGCCGCTGGAGATTTCGGCGATTTTCTGTTTGACGTTTGCGATCACCTCCAGCGCGTTCTCGCCGTAACGCGCCACCGCAATGCCGGAGACCACTTCGCCCTCGCCGTTGAGCTCGGTCAGGCCGCGCCGTTCCTCCGGCCCCAGTTCCACATGCGCAATATCGCGCAGCAATACCGGCACGCCTTTTTCGCTCTTCATCACCAGCAGTTCAATATCCTCAATGCCGCGCAGATAGCCCTTGCCGCGCACCATGTATTCGATCTCGGACATCTCGATTACGCGCCCGCCGACATCGCGGTTGCTGTCACGGATTGCCTGCGTCACGCGCGACAGCGGAATGCCATAAGCCTGCAGCTTGCGCGGATCGACCACCACCTGATACTGCTTTTCAAAGCCGCCGATGCTGGCAACCTCCGCCACGCCGTGCGCCTTGGTGAGCTGATAGCGCAGATACCAGTCCTGTATCGCGCGCAGCTCGGCGAGCGTGTGTTTTGCACTCAGCACCGCGTACTGGTACACCCAGCCGACACCGGTCGCATCCGGCCCCAGCGACGGGCGCACGCCCTGCGGCAAGCGGCCGGCGGCGAAGTTCAGATATTCCAGCACGCGCGAACGCGCCCAGTAAATGTCGGTGCCATCCTCAAAGATCACATACACAAACGACGCGCCAAAGAAGGAAAAACCGCGCACCACTTTGGATTTCGGCACCGACAGCATCGCGGTAGTGAGCGGATAGGTGACCTGGTCTTCAACCAGTTGCGGCGCCTGACCAGAATATTCAGTATAAACAATGACTTGAACGTCTGACAGGTCGGGTATCGCATCCAGCGGCATTTTCTTCAGCGCCACCACCCCGGCCACCACGATAAACAGGCTGGCAAGCAGCACCAGAAAGATGTTGCGCGCGGACCAATCAATTATTTTGGATAACATTTTTTCTCCTTTGGAGCGCCGACGTCCTCGTCGGCTTTTTTCAATTATTTGTGCCGACGGGGACGTCGGCGCTCCCACGGACTAAGCGCACAATTCTGGATCATTTGTTGCCTGACTTGTCTTTCTCCGCCTGGTTGAAACCCGCGATCACCGCTTTCAAATTGCTCTCCGCGTCGATCAGGAAGTTGGCGCTGACCACCACGCTTTCGCCTGCGCCTACGCCCTTTTTCACCTCGACATAATCGTCGCTGCGCGCGCCCAGTTTTACTTCACGCGCTTCGTAACGTCCCTCGGCCAGCTGCACCAGCACGATCTCGCGGCGACCGCTGTAGATCACTGCGGTATCCGGCACGCTGACCACGCGACCCTTGCTTCCCAGGCCTGACAGCTCAAGTTGCGCATACATGCCGGGGCGCAGCAGGCCTGATGGATTCGCCATTTGCAGACGCACCGCAGTCGTGCGGGTTTGCGCATTGAGCGTGGGATACACATAGCTCACGCGGCTGCTGAACTCGCGCCCCGGATACGCATCCAGCCGCACCCTGGCCGCCTGCCCTACCCTGAGCAGGCCGCTTTCCTGCTCCGCCACATCGGCGATAATCCACAGCGTCGACAGGTCGGAAATCTTGTACATCATTTCGCCCGGCATGAAGCGCATGCCTTTCTGCGCCAGCTTTTCCATCACGATGCCCGTTACCGGGGAGCGATAGGCAATGGTGCGTTTCACCTCTCCGGTCTCGCGCAGCTTGCGCAAATCTTCCGCACCGATATCCCAGCTCTGCAGGCGCATCAGGCTGGCCTGCGCCAGTTCCTGCATGCCGCCCTGCGCTTCGGGTGCGGCGTCCTGCATGGTTTTCACGCCCTGCAGCGCGATCAGGTATTCGCGCTGCGCCGAGATCAGCTCCGGGCTGTAAACATCAAACAGTACTTGTCCGGCCTTGACCACATCGCCGGTGGCATCGACATGCAGCTGCTCCACCCAGCCTTCGAACTTGGGCGCGATGGTGTAGACACGACGCTCATCCGGCTCGATGCGGCCCACCGCACGCACCGTGCTGCTGAGCTGGCGCAGCGCAGCCTTTTCGGTTTTTACGCCCAGCTTCTGTACCTTGTCGGTGCTGATTTTGACCGTGATTGCGCCATCCAGCGCTGGCTCATCCTCGCCCTCGTACACCGGGATATAGTCCATTCCCATCGAATCCTGTTTGGGCACGTCCGAGGTGTCGGGCATGCCCATGGGATTGCGGTAGTACAAGATCTTGCGCTCTTGTTTTGCCTGCGCGGATGCCGCGCTGGCCTCGTACACCGGGATGTAATCCATGCCCATTGAATCCTGCTTCGGCACTGGCGACGTGTCCGGCAGACCCATCGGGTTGCGGTAGTACAAAATATTCGCCTCTGTTTTGACCTGCGCTGTCATTGCCGTCTGATTGCTGCGGGCGCCCAACCAGTAAGCCAGTGCTACCACAACGATGACAGCAAACGCCGCCAAACTTATTTTAAGTGCGGGCTTCATAGTTCTTCTCCCAATAATTTTTCAATCTGCGCGAGGCTGGTTTGTGCCTGCGCCTGTGCATTCAGCACATCCAATTTGGCTTTGAGTATTTGCCGGTGAGCATCAAGCAGCGTGGCGAAATCCACTTTGCCGTTCTGGTAGCCCACATAGGCCGCCTGCAAGGTGGCTTCGGCCTGCGGCAACAGACTGCTGGCCGTGAGCGTTTCCACGCGGCGCGCGGCCTCAAGTGCCGAGGTGTATTCGGCCAGCTCACCCAGCAACTGGCTGGCCGCCGTTTCCTTGCGCGAGTGCGCTGCCGCCAGCATGCTTTCCGCGTCGCGCTCCTGCCCGCGACGCGCGCCCTGTTGTAGCGGAATATTGAACTCAAGCATCAGTTCCCACATCCTGATGTCATTGCCCACCTGCGTTGCACCCACACCCAGCGCAAAATCCGGATAACGGTTTTTCAGCACCAGAGCGCGGTTTTTGTCGGCAGCGGCCAACTGCGCTTCCAGGGTAAACAGTTGCGGGCTGCGGTTGCGCAGGCGTTCAGCCAGCGCTGCATATTCGAGCTTGGCCGGCGCTGGTATAGGACGCAGACGCTGCGGTTCAACCAGCGCTGCATTAGGGTCACGCAAAAGCAGCGTATTCAGTCTTGTCATGCTGTGGTGGCGCTCGGTCTCCAGCATCACCAGATCACGGCGCATGCCGGTCTGCTCCACCTGTGCGCGTATCACATCCTGCTGCGGTGCCAGTCCGGTGGCGTAGCGAGACTTGGCGATGCGCTCCAGATTCAGGGTCAGATCAAGAATTTCCTGCGTCAGTTTGAGGCTGTGCACCGCCAGATAATATTGCGCGAAGTCGCTTTTGATTTTTGCCGACAGCTCCGCCCAGGTCACACCGCTGCGCGCCTGGGCCAGACTGGCTTCGGCTTCAGCGATTTCCTGCTTCAGCCTGCGCTTGCCCCAGGACGGCAGCGGCTGCATCACGCGGTAGTAAGTACTGCCAACCGCGCTGGGCACCAGTGTGGCCGTACCGCCCGACTCCCTGTTGGTGAAATCCTGCAATGACATGCGGAAAGACGGATCGGGAAACGCACTGCTTGAGTCAACTCGCTGTGCTGCCGCTTCCGCCTCGTAACGCATGGTTGCCAGTTCGGGATTTCGCGCCTTTACGAGCGCTAACAGCTCTTCTACTCCCGATCCCACCGGCTCGGAAGCGCCTGCCGATATACTGGACCAGCAAAACAGGCATAGCAGTATTCTGTATGGCATTCCCATGCTTATTCTCCAACTCTTTTGATTTATGGCATTAACAGCCAGACAATCTGCAACGAGCTGGCATTCACAGGAATATTCAATTCTGCGCCACCAGTTCAACCGGCGGCATGCCGGCTCAGATCTATACAACTCCGATTTTTAAAATTTGAAAAATTACATTATTGTTCCGACTTATTATT
>JBAZTJ010000096.1:0-2893 GCA_041662005.1 Candidatus Methylopumilus sp. | reverse complement strand
ATGGCACCTCCCGATCGTTCCGCTGAAAATTTAACCTTGTCCCCCGGCTTTACGTTATCCAGCATCGCAGGGTCTTTTACCTGAAACACCATGGTCATGCCCGGCATGTCGAGATTTTTTATCTCGCCGTGTTTGATGGTAATTTTCTTTGTGGCTTTGTCTATTTTGCGAATCTCGCCCTTGCTCATTTCTTCAACTGTTTCCTGCGCGTAAGATGCTGGTGACAGTGTGAGAGTAGTGCTCAGAAGGAGGAATAAAATATTGTGGATTTTCATGATGTGTCCTTTTTTAGTCTGACTTGTTTTAGTGGGTATGATTTTGTTTCTGTACTTTGCTGCCGCTAACCTTAAATGCGCCCTTCATACCCGCATCGTAATGTCCGGGTTGCAGGCACGCGAAGTTAATCGTGCCCGCCCTGGTGAATTTCCAGATTATTTCACGCGATTTTCCCGGCATGACGGTCACCTGATTGGCATCGTCGTGTTCCATTTCCGGAAATTTTTTCATCGCCTCATAGTGCTCTTTTAATTCCGCCTCGGTACCCAGCACCATTTCATGCTTGAGTTTGCCGGAATTGCTCACGGTGATGCGGACGGTCTCGCCCTGCTTGACCGTGATACTTGAGGGTATAAAACGCATCTCGTCTGTCATGTCTACCGACACGCTGCGCGTCACCTCGGAGGCCTTTCCGGCTTGCCCGATTGCATCAGATTCGCCATGGTGACCGCCCGCATGGGTGCCGCTTGCCATTGCAGACGTAGCTATAAACAGCGGAAAAAATGCAATGCTCAAGATTGTTTGTTTCATGATATTTCCTTTCATTTTCATTAAAGATCAGTGGCCGGAATGGCCTTGCGGTTTGCGAACCTGCACTTCAACTTCCTGCGTTGGTTTGACTTTAGGTGACATGGAAACACCACCCTCGGCCTTGATGCGCGCCGGTTCGGCCAGATTGCCTGTCCACTCAAAAGCGACTTCGCCCGGCGGATGCTTGTACCAGCCGGGGTCCTTGTAGTCGCCGGGCTTTTGCTCTTTGCGCACCTTGAGCACCGAAAACATGCCGCCCATTTCCACGCCGCCAAACGGGCCTTCACCCGTCATCATCGGTATCGTATTGTCGGGCAGCGGCATTTCCATTTCCGCCATATCGGCCATGCCGCGCTCGCCCATCGTCATGTAGTCCGGAATCAGATTGGTGATTTTTTTGCCGACACCGCGATGATCCACGCCTATCATG
This sequence comes from Candidatus Methylopumilus sp., assembly GCA_041662005.1. GTDB lineage: Bacteria > Pseudomonadota > Gammaproteobacteria > Burkholderiales > Methylophilaceae > DATHXC01. The sequence goes on along the minus strand of JBAZTJ010000096.1, from coordinate 1,656 downwards.
GTGGGCACGTTGTGGCCCATTGCATTCATGGTGTGATGGCTTTTATGGCAGTGAAAAGCCCAGTCGCCGGGTTCGTCGGCAACAAATTCAATCTGGCGCATTTGTCCCACCGCAATATCGGTCGTCACTTCATACCAGCGCGTGCTCTTGGGGGTGGGGCCGCCATCGGTGCCGGTGACCAGAAATTCATGGCCGTGCAGGTGTATTGGGTGGTTGGTCATCGTCAGATTGCCTATGCGTATGCGCACCTTGTCATGCAGGCGCACATTCAGGGAATCGATCCCCGGGAAGATACGGCTGTTCCATGACCATAAATTGAAATCGGCCATGGTCATGATTTTCGGCGTATAGCTGCCGGGGTCTATGTCATACGCATTCAGCAGGAAACAGAAATCCCGCTGCACTTCGTCTATCAGCGGATGTTTGGTCTTGGGGTGGGTCACCCAGAATCCCATCATGCCCATCGCCATCTGCGTCATTTCATCGGCATGGGGATGGTACATAAAGGTACCGGGACGACGCGCGGTAAATTCGTAGACAAAAGTTTTGCCCGGCTGTATGGATTTTTGCGTCAGGCCGGATACACCGTCCATGCCGTTGGGCAAGCGCTGGCCATGCCAGTGCACGCTGGTATGCTCGGGTAATTTGTTGGTGACAAAAATACGCACGCGGTCACCTTCCACTACCTCGATGGTCGGCCCCGGACTTTGCCCGTTATAGCCCCACAGATGCGCTTTCATGCCGGGCGCCATTTCACGCACCACGGGCTCTGCCACCAGGTGAAATTCCTTGACCCCCTGGTTCATGCGCCACGGCAGTGTCCAGCCATTCAATGTCACCACCGGGTTATAAGGCCTGCCGCTATTGGGCACCAAGGGCGGCATGGTATCCGGCGTGCCCTGCAGCACCGGCTCCGGCAAGGCGGCCATCGCTACCCGGCTGACACTTGCCACGGCGATTGCCGCGCCGGCGATGCCGGCTGTTTTAAAAAACTCTCGTCTTGAATTCATCGTCGCTTCCTTAATCATAAAATGAGTGAGTATTTTTAGTGACCGCCCGAGCCGCTGCCCGCACTTGTGGCTGCCATGCTGTCGATGCCGGAAAGGGTGGGTTTGCCTATCAGTGACGCTTGCAGAGCCGCGTCTGCCAGCCAGAATTGTTTGCTGGCCGCAATCGCCCCCATCACGCTGCTGATTTGCTCGCGCGTATCCGCCAGCAACTCGAAGACACCGATAAACATGCCGTTGTAGAGCAGCACATTTTCTTCGAAGATGAGTTTGCGCAAGGGCACAATTTCGTCGCGATAGTGTCTGGAAATATCAAAAGCGGTGCGATAGGCCGAATAGCTTTCGCGCAGGCTGGAACCCGCCCCGCGCACGGTCGCCTCCAGCCGGTAGGCCGCCGCCAGTGTTTGTGCATTCAGCGCATCACGCCGGTTGCCGCCCCAGTCAAACAGCGGCAGGCGCACGCTGACCTCGTAGCCGCTACCCGTGGTGCTTGATCCCGAGGCCTCATCCGTTTTACTGCTACGCTGCACGCCCAGCTCGATATCGGTATAGCTATAGATCTCGTTTATACCCTGCGCTTTAAGCATGCCTTCATAAACAGATTGTGCAAGCTTGACGTCCAACCTGCCGGCTTTCGCAGCGCTGCTCA
>JBAZTJ010000095.1:0-10343 GCA_041662005.1 Candidatus Methylopumilus sp. | reverse complement strand
TAGCCCAGGAAGGTGGCAAAGTAGGTGGCTATATCCACCCGTTCCACCCGTTGCCTGCCATTACGCTGTTCATCCTGTGTTGTGCCACCTACTTTGCCACCTTCCTGGGCTATGGCGCTTCACTGTTGTCCATCATGGCGTTCTATATCGTGGCTTCGCTGTGGTTCGTATTCCGTCGCTATAAATACGTGAAACGTGCCGATCAGTTCACCATGCCATGGCCGCGTCCCAAGGGCTACTAGCATGATGCTGATGGCTGCACGGTGCCAGTATGTGGTGCCGGCATGAATGCTGTAGCTGCGGTGTTGCTGGCCGCGATGGTAGTGGTGTTGTACCGCCACTACCGGCGTGATGCCAGCCGCAGAGTGCGCGCACGAAGTCGTGTTTTCGATGATTGCTTTGACCTGCTGCAGCATGCACAGGGCAGCCAGGATCAAAGCGGCTTGCCTGTGCTGCAAGGTAGTTACGGCGGTTATCAGGTGGCGCTCAGCATCGTTGAAGATACCCTGGGCTGGCGCAAATTGCCGCCGCTATGGTTGCTGGTGAAGGTGGTTGCCAACCAACCTAGCCATGGCAGCCTGGACCTGATTGTCAGGCCTGCCAATAACGAGTTCTATAGCCCGTCCTGGCAATGGGACGGCAATCTGGCGATACCTGCCGGTTGGCCGCAGCATGCCATCATCAAGTATCAGCAGCAGGCGGTTGATACCGCATTTCTGGAGCCGCATGTGCCAGTACTTTTTAACGATGTCAGGATGAAAGAGCTGTTGGTGACACCCGCCATGGTGCGCTTGACCTATCTCGCCAAGCAGGCGCAGCGCGGCGAATACCTGATCATGCGCAATGCGGTTTATGACGATAGCCCTGTCAGCAGGGTAGAAGTGGAGGGCTTGCTTAAACAGGCCGTCGCCATTCGTCGCGATATGGAAAAGGCTGCGCTTAATTCCCGGGGCAATCAGCATACTCAAAGCAATCAGCCTGAAGCCATCAACTTATGAATGAGGAACGTTATCAATGAGCAAATCCATGAATGCTGGGGTCCCAAACCCACTCAAGCCACCACTTTCCCCCAAGGTGGTGCTGTTGATTGCCATACTTCTGCCGGGGATGGGACAGGTCATCAATAACACGGCGCTACGTGGCTTTTTTATGGCGTGTTTCATGATCATATTCGGCTTGATTACCTTTAACCTGGCGCAACCAAATATCTCTTTAGTGGGCAAATTGTCAGGCGGCATCTTTGTCTATGCCATCTCGGTGATGGACGCCTATTACTGGGCCAGGTACCGTAGCGAGATTTTCCGCAATAGTTGAATGAGGTGTTATCGCTCAGGGTATTACAGCTCAGTGTCTTACCGCTTAGTGTCTTACCCCTTAGGTAGTAAGCCTTAAAGGGAATTGTCGCGGATGCGCTAGCGCAGCATGATGAAGGCAAGTGGGCTCTTTATGCTTTTAGAGTTCACTTAAATCTCCTTCTGATTGATGTTCAGAACCTGACGGGGCAGCTTGGTAAGCAGTGCGGGTTGCCCCTTTTTTTAACTTTGATTTACTTTGAAATTTATTTACTACAGAAGCCACACGCCATGAATCTACCACGCGATGCCTTTATCGAAGATGTACAGAACCTGCCCGACATACGCGAGCTGGCCATAGATCAGGTCGGTATCAAGGGCATACGCCACCCGTTGCGAGTGGCGGAGCGTGCTGGCGGCATGCAGCATACCGTAGCGACGGTGAGCATGTCGGTAGCCTTGTCGCCTCTGGTCAAGGGCACGCACATGTCACGCTTTATCGAGATTCTTAATGACTATGACCAGGCAATCACCGTGTCGGGTTTCAGGGCGCTGCTGCAACTCATGATGGAAAAGCTGGAGGTGCGTTCCGGCAGCATAGAAATGCGCTTCCCCTACTTTGTGAACAAGACTGCCCCTGTGTCCGGTGTGCAAAGTCTGCTCGATTACGAATACAGCTTGCTTGGAGAGATCAAGCCCAGCGGCGAAACGATAGTGAGCCTGCGCGTTCTGGTGCCTGTCACCAGCCTGTGCCCTTGCTCCAAGAAGATCTCGCAATATGGCGCACACAACCAGCGCTCCCACGTCACCATCACCGCGCGCATCGCAGAAGCCATGTGGGTGGAAGACATTATCGACCTGGTAGAAGCACAGGCCTCTTCGCAGCTATACGGCCTGCTCAAACGCCCGGATGAAAAATTCGTCACGGAACAGGCCTACGATAACCCGAAATTCGTGGAAGACATGGTGCGCGATATTGCCGGCCAGATCAGCCGCGATGCCCGCATTATCGACTACACGGTGGAGTGCGAGAACTTCGAATCCATCCACAACCACTCCGCATTTGCAGTTATCAATGGTCACTACCAGGGTAAACATACATCATGAACGACCTCAATACCGCATTCCTGCTGCACGCCAAGCGGCCTAAACTTAAGGTGAGCCAAGTCAGCGAGATCATGGATGAAATACGTGCCGGGCGCATGGTGGTGCTGGTGGATGAAGAAGATCGTGAAAACGAGGGCGACCTGGTGATGGCGGCGCAATTTGTCACGCATGAGCACATCAATTTCATGGCCACGCACGGACGTGGCCTGATCTGCCTGACCCTCACCGAAGAGCGCTGCAAACAACTGAATCTGTCGCCCATGGTGCCGCGTAACGGCACCAAGCTGGGTACCAATTTTACTGCCTCGATAGAGGCGGCGACTGGGGTGACTACCGGCATTTCTACGGCTGACCGTGCGCGCACCATACAAGCGGCAGTGGGCGTGAACGCCAGGCCTTCGGATATTGTCAGCCCTGGCCACGTGTTCCCATTGATGGCGCAAAACGGCGGTGTGCTGGTGCGTGCCGGCCATACCGAAGCCGGCTGCGACTTGGCTCGCTTGTCCGGCCTGGATCCCTCTGCCGTTATTTGCGAAATCCTGAAAGATGACGGTGAAATGGCACGCCTGCCAGACCTGCTGGAGTTCGCAGCGGAGCATCAGCTCAAGGTTGGCACCATTGCTGACCTGATTGCCTATCGCAGCCAGACCGAGCGACTAGTAAGCCGGGTGGCGCAGCGCATCGTTGAAACTGCTTATGGTCAATTCAATATGATCGCCTTCCACGATGACACTGCCAATGAAACCCACCTGGCGCTAGTCAAGGGCGATATTGCCGCACAGTCAAGCGTGCTGGTGCGGGTGCATGAGCCGTTATCGGTGTTCGACCTGCTGGATGCCAGCAGCGCAAGCCATAGCTGGAGCCTGCCGCATGCCATGCAGGCAATCAGCGAAGCCGGGGCAGGCGTTATCGTCATGCTCAGGCGTGATGAAACCAGTGAGGAGCTTATCCATGCCATCAAATCAGCAGATCAGACAGTCAGCAACAAGCATACGCTTAAGGATTACGGCATTGGTGCGCAGATATTACGCGATCTGGGAGTGGTGAAAATGCGCCTGATGACGGAGCCGCGCAAGATCCCCAGCATGGCGGGTTTCGGGCTGGAAATCACAGGGTTTGTCGGAGGCGATGCTACACGTGCTGTGGCTAAGCGTAGTAAGCGTTCTCCAGTCTGATCTATAGTCTTTCTTCGTTCACGGCCCTGCTCAGGTCGGCCCTACTCAGGGTCGACTCTGGGAGCAAGCGGTCTAAGTGGGTGTCAGCACAGCATTGCGGATTCCCACGCCTGCATTAAGCCTATCTCCATATCTATCAATAAAGTTTCAGACCTGATTTTCAAGGTTTGAATTACCCCCGGAACACCCTTTACCTCAGGCATTAAATACCAGCACTTTCCCGGTAAAGTTCATCAGGAAAAATTGACGCGAAATATTCAGGCATGGGCTTCATTTCCCTGGATATGGGCCGTTATATTAGTTTGGGGATGAACTAACCAGTTCAAGTGGATGCTTACTAAAAGGGTGGATGTTATGGGATTTGCAGTGAACAAAATGAGTATCCGGTTAAAAATTGCACTAATTGTGACGCTGACCGCCGTTGTCGGCTTTACGTTGACGATTTCAATGATTATCAACAAGGCAATTACTGTCGAAAAGGCAACCGCCTTTGAGTTAGCCGATGAGTCAGCTCGAGTCGCAGGGACGCATGCGGAAGAAATACTCAATACGGCCATGAGTAATGCGCGTGCATTGACCTTGTCGCTGCAGGCGATGAAGGCTGTTAAGCAGGCTAATCGGGAGCTGGCCGATAACTTACTGGTAAAAACCCTGGAAGAGAATCCCGGTTTTGTTGGTGCCTGGACGCTATGGGAACCGAACGCTTTTGACGGCATAGACAAGAAATATGCGAATGCAAAAGGCCATGACGCTTCCGGTCGCTACATCCCCTATTGGAACCGTGGCAGTGGCGCTGTTTTACTTGAGCCATTACTGGATTATGAAACCGCAGGCGCAGGCGACTACTATCTGTTAGCCAAAAACTCGGGTAAAGAAACGCTGCTGGAGCCCTATGCTTATAAAATTGCGGGTAAAGATACGCTGATCACCACAGTGACCGTACCCATTACCATTGAAGGAAAGTTTGCCGGGGTTGCCGGCATAGACCTGCCTTTAAACGGCATACAGGCACAAATCGACAAGATCAAGCCATACGATGGCAGCTATGCCGAGTTGCTGTCCTATGAAGGTAAATATGTTGCCACCAAGTCTGCAAAACTGGTGGGTACCGCCTTAGGCAATGATGGTGCTTTGGCCGCGATCAAAACCAGCATTAAGGCAGGTAAGGCTTTCAGCAATATTGGTATTGATGCCACTTCCGGGCTTGAGGTATACCGTACCTATGTCCCGATAAAGGTTGGTGCCAGCATAACGCCATGGACACTCGTCCTGACCATTCCTACCAATGTCATCATGGCTAAAATTAACGCGATACGTAATGTCGCCATTCTGGTTGGTGTTTTGTCGGTGATCGTTCTGGTCGCGATTTTGTATTACTTCTTGAACCTGATGGTCATCGCACCCCTTCAGCGCAGTGTGAAATCCATAGAGCGCTTGTCGAGCGGCGATTTGTCCGAAGACATCGCCGTGAGCGGCGAGGATGAAGTGGCGCACCTCAATAAATCCATGTTCCAGCTGAGCTCGACCGTCAAGTCCTTGATATCGGAAATGGCGGTGATGAGCCAGGCTCACGATGCTGGGGCGATTGATAAAGTGGTGAATGAATCAAAATTCGAGGGATCTTTTAACGCGCTGGCCAAGGGCGTTAACAAAATGGTCGCTGGCCACATCGAGCTGAACAGTAAATCCATGACGGTAGTAAAAGCATTTGGCGAAGGTAACTTTGATGCACCGTTGGAAAAATTCCCAGGGCAGAAAGCCTTCGTCAATGAAACGGTGGAGCAGGTACGGACTAACCTCAAGAGCCTGATTGCGGATGCCGATATGCTGTCCCAATCTGCCATCGCGGGCAAGCTTTCCACGCGTGCCGATGCTGATCGCCACCATGGCGATTTCCGCAAAATCATACTCGGGGTGAATCACACGCTGGATGCGGTGATAGGTCCGCTCAATGTGGCTGCGCAATGTGTGGATAGCATCTCCAAGGGCAATATTCCGGCAAAAATTGCGGAAAACTACAATGGTGAGTTCAATACCCTCAAGAACAACCTGAATCAGTGTATTGATGCAGTGAATGCGCTGGTGACCGATGCCACCATGCTGGCCGATGCCGCAACGCACGGGCAGCTGGCTACCCGTGCCGATGTCAGCAAGCATCAAGGTGACTTCCGCAAGATAGTAGAGGGTGTCAACAGCACGCTGGATGCGGTGATTAATCCACTCAATGTCGCTGCCGATTGCGTAAACCGCATTTCCAAGGGCGATATTCCTCCTGAGATCGCCCAACAATTCCACGGTGACTTCAATGCTATCAAGAGTAATCTCAATACCTGCATCAAGGCGGTGAATGATCTGGTGCAGGATGCCGGTATGCTGGCCGATGCAGCCCGTGATGGCCGGATATACGTGCGTGCTGAAGCAAGCAAGCACCAAGGTGCTTTCCGCCAGATTGTAGAAGGGGTTAATGAAACTCTGGAAATGATCGTGGGGCCGATTATTACCGTCAAGGAAGCCTCGGAGACTATCAATACCGCTGCCAGGGAAATCTCCAAAGGCAATACTGATTTGTCGCAACGCACAGAGGAGCAAGCCTCGTCATTGGAAGAAACCGCCTCCAGTATGGAAGAGCTGGCCTCTACCGTGAGGCAGAATGCCGAGAACGCCAAGCAGGCCAATCAGCTTGCGATCGCCGCCTCCACTATTGCTGTGCGCGGCGGTAGTGCGGTATCGGACGTGGTGGTCACCATGGCGGCCATTAACGACAGCTCACGCAAGATAGAAGATATTATTTCCGTCATTGACGGCATTGCTTTCCAAACCAATATTCTAGCCCTCAACGCTGCGGTTGAAGCTGCACGGGCAGGTGAGCAGGGGCGTGGCTTTGCGGTAGTGGCGGGCGAAGTACGTAACCTGGCCCAGCGCTCTGCCAGCGCTGCCAAGGAAATCAAGGAGCTTATTTCGGATTCGGTAGGCAAGACTTCAGAAGGTACCAAACAAGTCGAGACCGCAGGCAAGACCATGGAGGAAATCGTCAGCTCGGTGAAACGAGTGTCCGATATCATCAGTGAGATCGCGGCTGCCTCAGTAGAGCAAAGCTCAGGCATAGACCAGGTGAATACCGCCATTACCCAGATGGACGAAGTGACCCAGCAGAATGCCGCCCTGGTAGAAGAGGCGGCAGCGGCTGCGGAATCCTTGATGGAGCAGGCCGGCAACCTGGTGGAGTCGGTGAATGGATTCAAGACCAGCATCAATGAAACTGTGGTGCGTCATGCAGCCCCGACCAAAGTGCACAGCTCAGCCAAGCCCAGAGCTGTTGCAAAACCGCAGCCAGTATCCAGTGGGCAGAAAGTAACATCTAAAACAGGCACGGATGATGGGGATTGGGAAGAGTTTTAAGCAACAAGTCATTGGTTAAATCCGCACCTCTACGTTATAGGCGTACAGGGGCGGCACGCTACATTCAATGATCTCCGGCGGTGCAATGTCCAGCAGCATGCCGACAACATCTGTGTGCACCAAAATTCATGCGATTCACCCCCACTTACGGCCATCTGCATCGCCTGCAGAGGGTATCAATGACCAAGGTACAAAGCCTTGGCACACTTAATGCGATTAACACTACATGGTTAGGTTTTATTCTGAATTTGGACATCAAATCGTCAATTTAGAAACAACACCGTCATATTTTCAACGTTGTGATGCTGCAGTGCTGAGCATACAGCCATGATGAACTTAACCAATGCAGTATTTGAGCTGGAAATGCTTTTACTGCCCTTGAACAACTTATTTTTATGAGATTACACCATGAACAGATTGACCAGAAACATCCTCGCCAGCTTGGCTTTGCTTGCAAGCACATCAGTGTTTGCCGCGAGCGAAAGCTACGGTACATTGCTGGCCGGTAGTTACCAGCCATCAGCCAGCTTTGCCAGCCTGTCCGTTAGTGGCAGTGGTAATGTGTATAGTTTTACCCTGACCTCACTTGGCCTCAATAGCCTTTTTACTTCAGGCGCATTTATCGGCTCTATTGCCGTTGATACCACGCCAGACCTCAGGCTCACCGGTAAAAATGCCGATGTGATCACCCTTAGCGATGTCAGTGGCGATGCAACAATACAAGCCAAGAATGGCAAAGGCCCGGGAGGCGATTGGGATTTTCAGTTTGACTTAGGTAATCACGGTGCATATCGCCTGACCGATAATGAATCCATTACATGGACAGCGACGTTTTCAAAACCGGTAGAGTTTGCCGATATTGGCTTTGCCCTGCATGTGCAAGGCTTAAGTAAGTTGCAAGGTGGTAGCGCATGGTATGTTGCCAGTGCTCCTGTGATCACTGCGGTACCAGAGCCGCAAACCTATGCCATGCTGTTATCGGGTTTGGCACTGCTAGGGTTTGCTGCAAGAAGAAAAATAGTTTAAGAAGATTAGCCTAGTTTTAGGCTCAATAGCTGAGCCTGAGCCCTGTGTAAAAGCAGGGCTTTTTTATTGCCGGGACATTCAGGCGACAATCCGCCTATGCCCCCATATTAGTGGGCTAAATTCAGCCCGGCTTACTTGCCAGCGTGCGGAGGAGGCAGCAGGCGCTCATACTCCGCAGTGACCGCCGCATAACACTCACATACCCGCTTCTCAAGCCCGGGGCGGTCCAATATCGTGATACGACCGCGCACATAGGAAATCAATTCGTCACTTTGTAGCTTGCGCGCGGTGTCGTTGACGCTTTCGCGGCGCACGCCCAATAATTTTCCGATAAGCGCCTGGGTGATGACCACATTATTATCGTGTAATCGATCCGCGCTCATCAGCAACCAGCGGCAAAGCTGCTGCTCCAGTACGTGGTGCTGGTTACACACGGCAGTCTGAGAGGTCTGGCTAATCAGGGCTTGTGTATAAAGCAGGGCTATACGTTGCAGATGCCCCCCCAGCGCAAATTCCTGCTTCAATATTTTGCGGCTGAGCCGGTACGCATAACCAGGACACTGGATTTCCGTACTGCTGGGCATGCTCTCACCACCCATGTAAATCGAGATGCCTATCATGCCTTCGTTACCCACAATCGCTATTTCGCTGGAAGAGCCGTCTTCGAGGTCATAAATCAGTGAGACTATGCCGCTAGTGGGAAAGAGCAGGTATTTCACGTGATCCCCCGACTCGGAAATGGTCCATCCCAGCGGCATCTCAATAAGCTCCAGGTTGGGCAGCAAGCGCTGATAGTCTGGCTCAGGCAGGGCTGCAAGAATGCCGTTTTGCCGTGGGTCGTGTAGTGGTTTGCTCACTATGAATCTCTATTCTTTTTCAAAGTTACTATGATGGTTTTAAGGATGCTTTTAAGCGAGCCCGAGATAAGCGGTAGCCACCTTATACTAGTTTATCTTGGAAGCGAAAATTGATATGTTGGGTAGGTCACATAGCAGGTTGAAATAAAGGCATTTAGCTGAAAATGCTGCGCTTATCAGCCATTTTCGATTCAGGTTTGTGATACTCCGGGCTACTTTTTCATACTCAATGCTGGCGGCTATAACATTTGCAGGTATTATCTGATTCCCCCATTCATCACATGAAATCCCCTAATGCAAATCGAAGTTAAAGAGCAACCGAAGTATGCCGTTGTGGCTGCCGTTCAACTGCCCAGCGTCAGCGATATCGAGTTTGAAGCCTCGTTAAACGAGCTGCGCGAGCTGGCAAAAACACTGGGCTACAAGGTTGTCCATACCTTTATGCAGAAGCGTGCAGGCTTCGACATGACAGCTTACCTTGGCGTCGGCAAGCGGCAGGAAATACATGATTATGTCAGTAACAGCTTCGGAGACGAGGAAGCAGGTATCACAGCCAGCCCGGGAACTCACGCCATAGAGGCCATCCTCGTCGACCACGAGATATCGCCATCGCAGGCACGCAACCTGGAAAAAGAGGTCGGCTGTGAGGTCATGGACCGCACCATGGTCATCCTCGAAATTTTTCACCGCAACGCCCGTTCCCGCGCCGCCCATGCCCAGGTGGAAATCGCCCGCCTCGGCTACATGGCACCGCGCCTGCGCGAGGCGGCAAAACTGGCCGGGCCGCAGGGGCGGCAACGTAGCGGCGTCGGTGGCCGTGGTGCCGGCGAGTCGCACACCGAGCTGGATAAACGTAAGATCCGTGACCGTATCGCCGAGCTACAGCTGGAGATCATCGCCATGGATGCCGAGCGCAAGACGCAGCGCGCGCGGCGGCAAGAGCGCCAGGGTCTCGCTGCGGTTGCGCTGGTCGGCTACACCAACGCAGGCAAATCCACCTTGATGCGGGCACTCACCGGCAGTGAGGTGCTGGTCGCCAACAAACTGTTCGCCACGCTGGATACCACAGTGCGTGCGCTCTACCCGGAAAGCATGCCGCGCGTACTGGTCAGCGATACCGTCGGCTTTATCAAGAACCTGCCTCACGGCCTGGTCGCCTCCTTCAAATCCACGCTCGATGAAGCCCTTGATGCCTCGCTGCTGCTACACGTGATTGATGCCAGCGACCCCGGTTTTGAGCGCCAGCTAGAAGTGACCGATACCGTGCTGGAAGAGATCGGTGCGCATGTCGTGCCGCGCATCCGCGTTTTCAACAAGATAGACCACGTCGGTGACGCAACCGCGCAAGCAGAATGTGAAGCGGCCTTGCTGGAAAAATACCCGGATTGCATCGTCATGAGCGCCCGCCGCCCGGATGAGGTAGCGAAGCTACATCACAAGATAGTCGAGTTTTTCCAGCAGGATCTGGTAGAAGAAGAGCTTTTCCT
>JBAZTJ010000094.1:8734-10560 GCA_041662005.1 Candidatus Methylopumilus sp. | reverse complement strand
CGCTGCCTTTGCCTATGCCTACCATTTCTGGCAGGCCGACGCTGGTGGATTCGTGGCACATGTTGGAGCAGTCGGGGAAATTGTTGGTGCCGAACTCGCGACCGAACAACTGATACAGGAAGGCCGCTTCATTGCTGGCACGGCCGGAGGTGTAGAACACGGCTTGGTCCGGATTATCCAGCTTGTTAAGCTGCTCGCCGATCAGCTCGAACGCCATATCCCAGGATGCTGGAATGTATTTGTCTGAGGCGCTGTCATAGACCATAGGTTCGGTCAGGCGGCCTTGGTCCTCAAGCTTGAAGTCGCTCCAGGCCATGAGTTCAGTGACCGTATGCTTGGCAAAGAATTCAGCAGTTACGCGCTTGGCAGTGGCTTCTGCGGCCACAGCCTTAACGCCGTTTTCGCAGAACTCGAAAGTGGATGCGTGCTCTTTATCGGGCCAGGCGCAGCCAGGGCAGTCAAAACCATCTGGCTGATTTTGTGAAAGTAATGTGATAATCCCTTTCACAGGAATTTTTTGATTGACCAATTGTGAGGCCACATTCTTAAGCGCACCCCAGCCAGCGGCGGGATGAGGGTAATGGCGAACAACTGTTTTACTGTCTGACATGAGGTATATGGTGGTCTTTAAAATTGAAGATAAAATGGAGCTGAAGCGAGCTTATATAGTACGGATTAGCTGGCGGATAAAGCAGATACAGTTCCCGCTATATTTTTGCAGTACAGTTGGCGTACTTTCCGTAGTCAAAGTATTTTAATTTCAAGCAGTTGATGAAATTTTTTCATGACATTTTTTATCGGCCACAGGAATTAAAACTTTAGAGGCTTAATATGAAAAGAAGAGTGGTATCCATAATGATGTTTGCCCTGTTGCTTGGCTTGATGCCTCAGGTGATGGCCGCCACGCCCATGCCAGCCATTGATTTTGACAAGGCGATATACGAGGTAGCAGTTGAGCCAGGGGTGACCTACGATGATGTGGTGCTTAGCCTGAAGGTGATTTCTGAAGGCAAGAATTTTGTGAACCCGGCCAATTTCCCTATAGGTGACCACATGAAGGCACGCGGGCAGGATCCGCATGGGCCTCTGGAAGTGCGTGCTTTCTGCAATCTGGGTATGGGGGCGGAAATCATGTTGGACCACCCCGAGTTTGTAGTATTTGCCCCTTGTCGCATCGGCATTTACCAGCGCGATGGCAAGTTGTATCTTGGTATCGACAGGCCAACATTCGACCTGAAAAGCATTAACAACCCCACAGCACGCGCCAAAAAGGCGGCACAGGAACTTGAAAATACGCTGATTGAGATTATAGACAAGGCACGCAAAGGCGATATTTAACTAAGCTGATATGATGCTTAAAACAGGTGCCAGCACGCCTAGTCTAATAATAAATAGAGCCTAACAATAAAAACCAAGCACGGAAAGGTAGTATTCAACATGACTGAACCTCTATTAATTGCCAAAGCCGGCAAGATTGATCTCGCTATTCTGCCGCGCATGGCTAATCGCCACGGCTTGATTGCAGGGGCAACCGGCACTGGCAAAACAGTGACCTTGCAAACCCTGGCGGAAAGCTTTTCTCGTGCTGGCGTACCGGTGTTTATGGCCGACGTAAAAGGTGATTTGTCAGGCATGAGCTACCTGGGTGGCGGCAATGCCAAAATAGAGGCCAGGGTGAAAGAGCTCAAGTTGGAAGGTTTTGTATATGGCGCCTGCCCAGTGACATTCTGGGATGTGTTTGGAGTGAAGGGTCATCCGGTTCGTACCACGGTCGCTGAAATGGGCCCATTGCTGCTGGCACGCATGCTTAATCTGAATGATGTGCA
>JBAZTJ010000094.1:0-8724 GCA_041662005.1 Candidatus Methylopumilus sp. | reverse complement strand
TGGCTGCTGCTCGACCTGAAAGACCTGCGCGCGATGATGCAGCATGCCTCTGAGAATGCGACAGAATATAGCGCTGAATACGGCAATATTTCCACCGCCAGCGTTGGGGCAATTCAGCGGGCATTGCTGCAGCTGGAAACCGAAGGCGCGGACAAGCTGTTTGGTGAACCGGCACTCAATCTCGACGATATGATGCAAACCGATGCCAAAGGCCATGGCGTCATCAATATCCTTGCTGCCGATACTTTATATAATTCACCGCGGGTCTATGCGACGCTATTGCTATGGCTGCTATCTGAGCTATTCGAGAAGTTGCCTGAGGTCGGCGACCTGGAAAAACCCAAGTTGGTGTTCTTTTTTGACGAAGCGCATTTGCTGTTTAACGACACCCCTGATGCGCTCATGGATAAAATTGAGCAAGTGGTCAGGTTGATACGTTCCAAAGGCGTTGGTATTTATTTTGTCAGCCAGAACCCACTGGATATCCCCGATGTGGTGCTCGGGCAGCTGGGTAACCGCGTGCAGCATGCCTTACGTGCATTTACCCCACGTGATCAGAAAGCTGTCAAATCGGCCGCGGAAACCTTCAGGGCTAACCCGAAAGTGGACGTAACCAAAGTCATCACCGAGCTTGGCGTAGGGGAGGCGCTGGTGTCTCTGCTGGACGACAGGGGTAGCCCGTTGCCGGTGGAACGCGCTTTTGTGTGCCCGCCAGGCAGTCGTATAGGCCCGGCCACTGATGCCGAGCGCATGCAGGTGATCCAGGCTTCCGTGCTCTTTGGACACTACGAAGCACAGGTAGACCGTGAGTCAGCTTACGAAATTCTCAAGGGCAGGGCACAAGCGTCCCCTGAGCAAGCAGAGGAGGGTAAAGGCTTTGACTGGGGTAGTCTATTTGGCGGCGGCAGTTCCAGCACTCAGTCATCGCCAACTCAGTCATCAGGTCGTCGGCCAGTCGGCCGCGAGCCAGACAGTATCCTGGAAACTGTAGCCAAGAGTGCAGCCAGAACGATAGGTTCTGAAATCGGGCGTCAGGTGTTGCGCGGCGTGCTGGGATCTATTCTGGGTGGAAAGCGCAAATAGAAAGGCGATCAGTATTCAGGCCTTATCCACCGGCTGCCGAATGGCGATGCCCTGGTCCGGTCGTAAGGTTCAGAGGTGTATCCCGGTTGCTGGTTGAAATGAGGCCTGCCGGGGGAGAATAAGTAAGGTGGTGGGGCGTAACCGTAACCGATATTCGGTTGGCTGATACCGCAGCTGGCTTGCATCAGGCTAGTTTTGGTGGCGATAGAGGCAGCATCCCGGAATATCGAATTACCCTCCATTTCCAGGTTGCGCTGCGCTTGTCTGCAGGCATAGGAGTTCGCCCTCTCGGCATTTAAATCTGCTTCAGTTCGGCCAGCCATGACTTTCTTCGAAGCCTCTTTCCTTGCTGCAGCTACCCATTGTTTTTGCTCCGGAGTCGTTGCCAATGCCTGCGCGCGAACCAGGTCGTCATTGCTAATCGCCAACTTAACTGCCGCATCAAGCTGCCGGGTAATATTGGCGTCAGTATTGCTCACGATAGACTTGAGCGCCGCAGGACTGGGCTGGGATTGAATGTCAGTAGTGATTTGTTTGCTGCCGGTTACGCAGGATGTATCCGTGTAGGCGACCTTGTTTTGTTGTGTGGTGCATTTATAGACCTGTGCAGATACAGGGCTGGCTGCGAACAGAAGCAGACTGAAGGCGAATATAATAGCTTGCATATTAAAACTCCATAACGCTGTAACTCACTGGAGATTCGGTGCTTTACTCACTCGAATTGTAACTTAACTGGAAACAGTTTTTTCCGGTGAAAATTCATCAACTTCTATAGAGTCAGGTTTTATCAAGTGCAACGCATAGTACAGCCTGGTCATGCTGAACAGACCATCAATAAATCGCGTTTTATCGCTGTGGCAGAGTCTTGTGCAACTGAGCGCGAAGTGGGTTTGTGCCTGCGTCGCCTGGCGAGTGCACATCAAAGTGCACATCATCTGGCCTATGCTTTTCGTATCAAAACCGAGCAAGGTATCGTGCAACGCTTTCATGATGCCGGTGAGCCTTCAGGCACCGCAGGCAAGCCCATATTGCAGTTCATAGAAGGGCGTGACCTGATCAATGTGTGTGTGGGCGTTATCCGCTATTACGGCGGTATCAACCTGGGCACTGGCGGTTTGGCACGTGCCTATGGCGGCACCGGAAAAATGGCGCTGGACTCGGCCAAAATTTCACCATTTCTGGAGATGCAGTTGATACGGCTGGAGTTGGACTACAAAGATCTGGACTACTTTACCCGGGAGGTCGGTAAGCTTGATGGCGAAATTAAGGATAAAGTCTTTGGTGAGCGCGTCAGTGTCATTGCTTCTGTTCCGGCAGAAAGCGCACTGAGCTTGGTGAAGCGATTTGGGTGAAGGTATGCCTGCACAAACTAACAGGGTGCCTGGCACCCTGTTAGTTTGAAACAGAACATAAAGTTAGGCTTTGTTTCTATAACTTAGGTTTTGCTTCTGCGACGTAGTGCAACAAATCCGAGCATGCCAAGTCCAGCGGCTAACATACCCATGTTATTAGGTTCCGGAACAGCTGTGACATTGAATGAGTATTCACCAGCTTTAGTGCTGTACCCGCCAAAAATCGCAGTGTAAGAACCTGCAGACAGAAAGCCATCAGTTGCTTTTGCGCTGCCACTTAATGAGAAGAGCGAGTCAATAATATGATCGTCGCTATCCAGCAACACAAAGCCACCAAAAATTCCTTTGATAGTCGCGTCGTAAAAGCTGGGCCCACTTAATGTGAATTCATAAGGATCCAGGAAAACTCCCTTCCCGGGCGCCTCAGTGAATGCATTGGCATTCGTGGCAATACTGAATGTCATGACAGCGGCAAGCAGCACTGTTTTGAACATTCTGAGAATTTTCATAAAAGTCCTCCTTCTAAATAATAAATAAGAACTGCGATTTGCAATAAGCACGTTATATGCCAGATACTCTGTTGGTGCCGTGTCTAGTCGATTGGGCTTGGTTGAGGGGCAAACACCACTGGGTTAAGAGTAGCTTAAGTCTGGCTAGATACTTCTGCCAGCTTTAAAACAGTAGGACCAGAAGTGGATACGAGTTATGGTGGGCTGGGAGGGGCATGGTGCCGCTCACGGAGCAACACCATGTTTTCATCGGAAAACTACAATAAAACCAGAATTTCGCCTTTGCCGTCATTGGCGATATCACCTGCATAACGTTGTACCCGGTTTTTGCTGATCTGCGCGAACTTGCTGGGCAAGCTGGCAAACGATTTAAACATCAGGCTCAAGTAGGGCAGGCTATGCGAACCGCAATCCTGAATGGTTGCGTGCAAGGCTGGCTTGTTCGCCAATAGCAGCGTGCCGCGGCGCATGCTGTAGCCGACATATTCGCCAACAGTACCCAACACACCGATAGTGCCAGCCAGCATGCGGGAGGCGCAATAGCCGCCAGCGTTGCCTTCAATCAGTATGATGCCGCGTCGCATCTGGTCGCCAACACGTTCGCCGGCATTGCCGGTGACAATGACGGTGCCGCCTTTCATGCCTTTGCGATCACCTGCGATGGCTGCGGCAAGAAAGTCACCGACATTGCCCTTGATATGCAACAGGCCGCCAGCCATGCCGCTAGCAGCAAAGTCAGAGGCATCGCCGTGAACTGTGATTTCCCCTTTGCGCATCTGGAAGCCCAGATAAGAACCTGCGCTGCCATGTACGGTGATGCGGCCTGTCTTCATGCCATGGCCGATGAAATCCAGCTTGTTGCAACTGTTGTTGATGACGATATCGCTGGCATCGCTGCCACTGATATCGAACAGACTGTCCACCCGCAATTTCTGCTTGCCACTTTGCAGCTCAATGGCTGATATCTCGCCCAGGTTTTTACCTGCCAGGCTATCCGGAATAATGGGGGATAGGTCAATGCGCTGTTGAGGCGCTGCTTTTAATGTGAAGGTTAGCGCGCTCATGCTGTGGCCTCGCTTAAACTTTTATCGTTCATGATGTCGTGTAAGTGGAATTGGAACTGCCCCAGTTTGCCGCCATAGTTACCTGCCGAAATACGTTTGATGCCATTCTCGGCGCCTAGTGCGCAGGCTGCTGCAATGCCCACATGGGTGGCCTTGCGGATATCCGCATCGGTGAGGCCATCGATCACGATTTCCATCACCGATTCAATCTCGGGTGATAGCTGGGTATTGGTGATGCCTTTAAGCGTGGGGCAGAAGGCATCATTGGTCGAAGCAAACAGAGCCTTGTACTTGGAGCCCACCTTGGAGCCGGAACGCACTACCCCACCGGGGAAAGGCATGATCACATTCGGTATTTTTTTCATGGCTTCGATCGCCGCTTCGCAGGCAGCCAGCGCCTGTGGTTGCGATTCAGCCAGTACCAGGAAGTTGCCGCCACCTACGGCACGCACCATGCCGGTGGTCTCTTCGGTAATAAATTCGCCATCCATCACCGGCACGCGCCAATAGCGCTTGCCACCGAACTGCTTGGATATCTGGAAACCATCGCCAAAGAAGCGCAGGTTCTTGCCCAGGTTAATGCGGTCATTGCCATCTATGCCGGAAAAAGCCGCAGCTGTAGGGCAGGTGAGTATGCATTGCCCCATGCGCGTTTCCAGTTGCTTCATGAGCACGGCGCTACCCATGGCGAACATGAGGATGGAGACGCCGGGGCGGCCATCAGGCGTTTCGTCAGGGGTCAATTCACGCTCGATGCCAGATTCCACACCACAGCCAATCACTGAGGTGGCAAAGCCTGTCATGGCATTGGCTGCGTTGTAAGCCCATTTGTGGTTCTGTGCGGTAATGATCACGCGGGTGCCGCGCATATTGAATGCTTCGGCAAAGGTGTCGTCGATAGTTACGCCATTAATAATCATAGCGCCGCCTTAATATGGTTGATGGTCAGCCTCATGCTGTTTTTTCCCTTCTGCCCTTACATTCCTGAACTACTACACCGCCACGACCACCTTCGGATATCTCGTCGTCGGCTACCTTGAAATGCTCCATGTTCATGGTGTGGTAGGCGTCAAAATATTTCTTGATGTCTTTTTCAATGGCACGGTCAAACTCGGGTTTGACGGTATGTGTCTTACCCCAAGTGACCTTGACCACTTGGCCGTCCTTAACCACCAGCTCGCCATCCTTGAACACATAGTCCGGCTTGGAGAACATTTTTTCGCGGTCGGTATCGTCGGTATACACAGTGATATCGGCGCCTGCGCCAACCCCAAGGTGACCCCTGTCATGCAGGCCAACCAGCTTGGCTGCGCCGGCACGTGTCATGATGGCGATATCGTACAGCGTATATTCGCGATCAATGGAGGCCAGGGTGCTCATGGCTTGCGCATCCAGATTAAGCTTGGCAAAGGTTTCGTTGCGGAAGCTCTTGTCCATCAGCAGCTTGATGAGGTGCGGGTAACTGGTGAAAGGCGCGCCATTGGGGTGGTCGGTAGTCAGGAATATGCGCCATGGATCATCGGTGAGCAGGAAGATTTCCAGGCCGATGGCCCATTGCAGGGCGTTTACAAAATTCTGATCCTTGTACTTGAATGGCACCACGCCGCAGCCTGAATCGCATTCAATATCCATGATCACCGATTTACGCGGGCTGCCAAAAGCCGCATTGGCGTGTTGGCGCATGGTGTCGCCGGAGCAGGTGACGGTCTGGCCGAACAGGATCTGGCCGACATCGGCGGATACATTCTTGTTCTTGTTAATTGCTTCGGCGATAGCAGCAGCACCGGATGAAAACTTGCGGTCGCCCTCGGTGCCATAGCTATGGAACTGGATGTGCGTCAAGTGGATAGGGAAGCCTTCAACCGCGCCCATGGTTTTGAGCGTGGTTTCCATATTGCCCGGTACGCCCAGATTATTGCCGTGTACGTGCAGCGGATGTGGTACGCCTAGCTCGTGAACCGCTCTGGATAAGGATTTCAGCACATCGCGCGGTGACACCTGGTAATGGCTGTTCTGTTCATCCAGATCCAGCGCGCGCTGGTTGAACTTGAATGCATTGATACCGCCCGGATTGACCACCTTGATACCGATGGCCTGGCTGGCATGCATGATCCATGCGACATAGTCATTGATCGCATTCTGATCCTGCTTGGCGGTGAGCATGCGCAGGAAGAAGTCATCGCTGCCCAGCATGGCGTAACCGCCCTTGTCGATAATCGGCGTATCGCCCATTTCCAGGTGCGACTGGCGTGCGTTGACAGGGGACAGCGCTGGCTCGAAAGCCGCGGTATAGCCCATTTCCGCATAACGATAGCCGGTAGTCAGCGTTGATGGTACGGCGTGGCCACAACCGGCGCGACACAGGTCGCTATGTGGAACCGGGTAGCTGCGATGATCTTCCGGCAACATCATGCGCGCGATGTTGACCTTGCCGCCGCCGATATGCGTGTGCATGTCGATGGCGCCGGCCATGATTACTTTGCCGCGCAAATCATACTCCTGCGAGACGGTTTCGGTTGCGTTGGGTTGGGCTACGATGCGGCCATCACGGATATAGATATCCATGATCTTGCCATCGACCTGATGGGCCGGGTCGTAGACCTTGCCGCCTTTGAGTTTAATCAGCATGTTTCTGAATCCTTCATTCTTAAAGCGCGGCTTCAATCGCCGACAATACTTCGCCAAGGGTCGGCAAGGTAGTGGCGCGTAATTGCTGGAGTGGCAGGGATACCGAGCTATCGCTGCGGAACTGCGTGCCTTTACAGTCTATGCCCGGCGTTGCTACCGGAATGAATACGTCCGGTTCATGCTCGAGTTTCATATCGGGATGACCAATTACGACGCTTGCAGCCTGATGTGCTGGTGCCAGGCGCTCTGGTGCGTAGCTGTTGATCCAGAACAAGGCATCTGCTTCCTGTTCTGCGAGCATACGCTCTGTACTGTAGAGATAAGGCTCGTAATCCGGGAAATTACGGCGATATGAGCTGCGGAAAGGGTAGCCACTGATCCAGCTGCTGGTGTTGTAGGCACCGACATCGCCCTCATTGCCGCCCATAGGCAGGCCGGAAGAACGCGTGGTTTGATTAAGCTTTTCTACCAGGCCTGTGATGTTCTGTATGGTGAGTTCTGAATGTGGAAAATCAAGTGCGCTGCCAGTCCATGAGATCACGCTGTATTTGGCTGCTTTCAGGCGCTCTGCCAGCTTGGCAAGCTCTGCCACGGCAATGCCGGCAACGGTTGTTGCCACTAGCGTTTTGTCGGCAACCAGCGCACGCAGTACAGCTAGCACTTCCGGTAATTGCGCATTGTCGCAAGGGATCACCGTGGGCTTGACGCCTTTGGGAGAAGTGCCGGCACTGCTGTCAATGTCCTGTCCACCCAGATAGACGACTTCGCGGGTGCTGGTATCCTGGCCGAACATGGAAGCTTCATTCCAGATATTACGTTCGAAAAAACGCGGAAAATAACTGACGATATCCGTGCCGACAACCAGCAGCAAATCAACGCGGTTACGTACTTCCGTCAGGGTAGTGACTTGCCATCCGGAGTTCTGCATGACCAGCAGATTACGCATCGAGCTCTTGGAGTTCATGTGGTCTATGGTCGCACCGGCTTTTTCAGCTAGATTCATGACGGCACGCATGCCTTGCACATCAGTACCCAAGCCGCCAATCAGTGGGTGCTTGGAAAGACTTAGTATCTCGCGAGCCTTGATGATGGCTGATTTGAGGTCAATGTCTTTGCCACCAACACGCGGTGCCACGGTTTTGGCGGGGCGCTCAAAAAACTTGATACTTTTTGCGCAGCCATTGGCTGTAACCTTTAGTAAGCCGCCATCACTGGCGATGCTCAAATCATCACATAGCAAACCGCATGCGGGGCAGGTGACGGCCTCTATGGTGC
Source organism: Candidatus Methylopumilus sp. (assembly GCA_041662005.1). GTDB lineage: Bacteria > Pseudomonadota > Gammaproteobacteria > Burkholderiales > Methylophilaceae > DATHXC01. The sequence continues at coordinate 813 of JBAZTJ010000094.1, read as the reverse complement.
TCTGCTGAATAAAATTCTCCATTCCAAGACCTTCATTTAACAAGCACGCGACATATTCGTCGCGACTTCATGGTTATCAAGCCTACAACTAGAAACTTTAACTGGTAGGACTGTTTAGGTATTGCTTTAATGGTTGCTATTTTAAAGTTTAATTTGAAACCGTGTTGAATAACTTTTAGATGAAGCGGGTAATTACTAAGTTAATCCGAGCTTGGCCGCATAGGAAAAACACATAGCCTAGGCTACAATAACAGCCTTTGATTTACGCAGTATGGACGCCATTGATGACGAAAAGTTTGATTGAATGACAATTGGCGCAGAAAACATGGCAGGTGGTGTATCCGTAGCGACTACTGCCCGCCTGCACATGGGTTTTTTCGATCTCAATGGGGGCTTAGGTCGGCGTTTTGGTAGCATAGGCGTGTCTCTTGAATGTCCGGCTACAGAAATTTATGCCTATCGTGCGCCGACCTTTCGCGCCGAGGGGCCAGGTGCCAAGCGTGCACTGGCTATTGCGCAAAAAATGGCGCAGGCACTGAATCTACAGCATGGTATGCATATGCAGTTAAGCCACGCGATTCCAGAGCATGCAGGCTTGGGTTCTGGAACGCAGATGTCATTGGCGATCGGTTCGCTAATGAACAGGCTGTATCAATTAAAGCTGGAGATTAAAGATATTGCCTTGCTGACTTCACGCGGTGCGAGGTCGGGCATAGGGGTGGGTACGTTTGAGTCAGGCGGCGTGGTGGTTGATGGTGGGCGTGGTGCCGATACGGAAGTGCCACCAACCATTGCACGCATGGATTTCCCTGA
>JBAZTJ010000093.1:0-10627 GCA_041662005.1 Candidatus Methylopumilus sp. | reverse complement strand
TTGCGCTTCAGCGCTACCTAGGCGTGAAGCCTCGCAATACAGGCTGGCAGCCTGCCAGTCGCCCTCAAGCTCATTGTCGTCGCGCTCAAAACCGACTGCCCGCTCCAGCAATACCTGTACGGCTGGCGGCTCGTTGGCAAACGTGGTTATTTCGTCTTCCGTCAGCATCGCCAACGCAGTAGTACTTGCCATCAAGCACAGCAGCAGCACAGCTCGTTTCATTACAACAGTTATTGCCATATGGCCTTTTCGTCATCAACCTGAAGTTGAAGGGGGCGTGCACTGGCACGCCCTAGCATTCCGTTATGCTTTACTGAATGCCATCTTCCCGCCCTTGTAGTCTACTCGCACTGTGTCTTTAGCAGCAAAATTGCCCGCCAGAATTTCGCGTGCCAATGGATTTTCTATCTCCGACTGGATCGCGCGCTTGAGTGGCCGTGCACCGTAAACCGGGTCGAAGCCTGCGTTGGCAATCTCGGCCAAAGCCGGGTCGGAAACTTCCAGCTTCATATCCATCGCTACCAGGCGCTTGGCCAGGTATTGCAACTGGATGCCGGCAATCGATTTGACGTGGTCTTCACCAAGGGCATGGAATACCACCACTTCATCAATCCGGTTGACAAATTCAGGGCGGAAATGGCTCTTTACCTCACCCATCACCGCTAGCTTGATGACCTGGTAATCGTCGCCGCTCATGTTCTGTATCATCTGGCTGCCAAGGTTGGAGGTCATGATGATGACCGTGTTCTTGAAATCCACAGTCCGGCCCTGCCCATCCGTCAGGCGGCCGTCGTCCAGCACTTGCAGCAACACATTGAATACATCGGGATGCGCTTTCTCAACCTCGTCCAGCAGGATGACAGAATAAGGCTTGCGACGTACTGCTTCCGTCAGGGTGCCGCCTTCTTCATAGCCTACATATCCCGGAGGCGCGCCTATCATGCGCGAGACAGAGTGCTTCTCCATGAACTCGCTCATATCGATGCGAATCAGGTGATCCTCCGAATCGAACAGGAAGCCAGCCAGCGCTTTGCATAACTCGGTCTTGCCAACACCGGTAGGTCCCAGGAACAGGAAAGAGCCATAGGGGCGGTTCGGGTCTGACAAACCAGAGCGCGACCGACGAATGGCATCCGACACCAGGCGTACCGCCTCATCCTGTCCTACCACGCGCTCATGCAACTTGGTTTCCATAGTGAGTAACTTCTCACGCTCACCCGTCATCATTTTTGAAACCGGGATGCCCGTGGCGCGGCTTACCACCTCAGCAATTTCTTCTGCACCCACCTGAGTGCGCAGTAGCTTGTGTTTTTTCTGATGGGTTTCAGACTCGTTGTTAGCCTCTTTCAGTTGCGCCTCAAGCTGCGGCAGCTTGCCGTACTGCAGCTCGGAAACCTTCTGCCATTCGCCTTTGCGGGTGGCTTCTTCCATTTGCTGCCTGATTTTCTCAATAGCTTCCTTGATATGGGCAGAACCTTGCACCTGGGCTTTTTCCGCTTTCCAGATTTCTTCCAGATCGGAAGACTGCTTCTCCAGCCGCTCGATTTCCTCTTCGATCAGGGAAAAGCGCTTTTTCGAGCCTTCGTCCTTTTCACGACGCACTGCCTCACGCTCAATCTTGAGTTGAATCAGGCGACGGTCCAGCTTATCCAGCTCTTCCGGTTTACTATCGATTTCCATCTTGATGCGCGCAGCCGCCTCGTCAATAAGGTCAATGGCTTTATCCGGCAGGAAACGGTCGGTGATGTAGCGATGTGACAACTCAGCTGCCGCCACGATCGCCGGGTCGGTGATCTCCACGCCATGGTGCAGCTCATATCGTTCCTGCAAACCGCGCAGGATGGCAATGGTGGCCTCTACCGTGGGCTCATCCACCAGCACTTTCTGGAAGCGTCGTTCCAGCGCGGCATCTTTCTCTATGTATTTGCGGTATTCATCCAGCGTGGTAGCGCCCACGCAATGCAGCTCGCCGCGTGCCAGCGCAGGCTTGAGCATATTGCCGGCATCCATCGCGCCTTCGGCTTTACCCGCGCCGACCATGGTATGCAACTCGTCGATAAAGACGATAGTCTGGCCTTCATCCTGCGACAATTCTTTCAGCACGGATTTAAGGCGCTCTTCAAATTCACCGCGATATTTGGCACCGGCCAGCAAGGCCGCCATATCAAGGGACAGAACTTTTTTGCCTTTCAGGCTTTCGGGGACTTCACCGTTGACGATACGTTGTGCCAGGCCTTCCACAATGGCGGTTTTACCCACGCCAGGCTCGCCGATCAACACCGGGTTGTTTTTGGTACGGCGCTGTAATACCTGAATAGCACGACGAATTTCGTCGTCACGGCCAATGACCGGATCCAGCTTGCCAGCCCGGGCACGCTCGGTCAGATCCATCGTATATTTCTTGAGTGCCTCACGGCTGCCTTCGGCCTCCTGGTTATTGACGGCATCACCGCCACGAACCGTATGGATAGCGCTTTCCAGGGCCTTCTTATTCAGCCCTGCCTGCTTCAGCAAACGTCCGGTCTCGCCTTTGTCTTCAGCCAGTGCCAATAAAAACATTTCACTGGCGATGAAGCTATCCCCTAATTTTTGTGCATTTTTATCCGTTACATTTAATAGATTATTAAGATCGCGTGAGATAGCAACTTCGCCCGCATTAGTTTCTATCTTGGGCAAGTTACTGATTGCCAGTTGCAACGATGATTTTAAAGGTTCAAGATTAACACCCGCACGAGCAAGCAGGGAGGCCGTGCCGCCGTCATCCTGGTTAAGTAACGCAGCCAGTAGATGCTGGGCCTCTATACTGGGGTTATCGTTACCGACGGCAAGGCTTTGGGCATCGTTGATGGCTTGCTGGAACTTGGTAGTGAGCTTGTCAAAACGCATAACGTTCTCCAATGATTTTTATGTTGCCACTAACATGGGGGAGTATTTTTTTATTTCAAGTTTTGCCGGGATTAGCCGATAGATACTTAATGGATTTTTTGTTTTCAATAACCCTTTGCTAAGTTATTGAATAGACTACCAGCATTGAATTAAAGCTATTTAATTAGAGATTATTAATGCACGTTAAGAAAACAACAGGCTTAATAGCACAAAACAAATCTCCTCACGACAGCGAGAAAGAGATGCATGCATTCGACAATATTGAAACATACCTGATCAAGAGCCTGGCAAACTCCCTGCAAGGTGTGGCCATTATTGCCACTGATTTAAAATGCAGCGTCAGCTATGCAAACCCGTATGCCTATGAAATTTTCAACCTTGATACCAAGCAGGTAGCTGCTGGCAATGGTCGACTGCCGACTGCCATCCATAAACGCATAGTCGCTGAACTCAAGAAATCCAGTACCGAATTTATCCTGCAGTATGCATCAGCCAACAGGGTATGTACCCTCAAGGTGATGACTTCCAACCTGGGCAATACGGACAATCTACAGCCTGGCTATGTGCTCTACATGCACGACATTACTGATCGTGTCGCGACAGAGCTGCAACTCAGGCACACTGAAAAAGTCCTGCGTAGCCTGATTAATGCCAGCCCCGACTTCATCTGCTTCAAGGATGGTAAAAATCGCTGGCTGGAAGCCAACAGCAGCGGGCTGGATTTATTCCACCTCGGGGCAGACAGCTATCACAACAAAACTGACCAGGAACTGGCCCATATCGCGCACCCGGTTTTCAAGGAGGCTTTCCTGCACTCAAAGGCCTCCGATGATCATGCATGGAACAGCAAAAAACTGGTGCGTGATGAAGAAACCATTGCATTACCACAAGGCGGGGAAAAAGTTTTTGATGTCATCAAAGTGCCGCTTTTCCATGACGACGGCAGTAGACAAGGCCTGGTTACGCTGGCGCGCGACATTACTGAACGCAAAATGGCAGAAAGCCACCTGCGCGATCGCAGCGCCATTCTTGATGCCCTGATCTCATGCGACTGGCTACTGCACTCCTCCGAATCCTGGCAGACGGTTGCGCCGCAGGTATTGGAGCAGTTGTGCCTGGCATCACGCTTTAATCGTGCATCCCTCCTGCAAACCATCCCGCTTAAAAACAACGTAGAGACCCACTCCACCTCCCTGTACCAATGGTCGGCGCCCGGCCGGGTTAGCTTTGGTGAGCCCTTTTCTTCAATACATTACGAAACTGATGGGTGCAGTCGCTGGCAGGGCATGCTGCAGCAAGGCAATCCGGTATTTGGTGAAATTGATGATTTCCCCCCCAGCGAGCGCAAGTTCCTGCAGGATCATGGCACCCAATCCATCTTGATTGTGCCGATTTTTACTGGTGATACCTGGTGGGGTATCGCCATCATGGAACGCTGTGATGTAATTCAGAAGATTTCCCCGCATGAGCTCGGGGCACTAATGGCAGTTGGCCGTTCATTCGGTGTAGCTATTCTCAGAGAAAGTGCTGGCAAACGCTTGCATCAGGCCAAGATTGCTTTCGATAGCGCCGCCGAAGGCATCATGATTATTGATGAAAACACACGTGTGATTGCCATCAATAAAGGCTTTACCGAGATCACCGGCTACTCGGAGGAGGAGGTACTGGGATTCACGCCCAAGGCCTTCCAGACCAGCAAGCACGATATGTGGAACACGCTGTTGCGCGAAGGGAAATGGCGTGGCGAGATTACTAATGTCAGAAAAAATGGCGAGACTTATCAAGAGTGGCTGACACTGACCATCGTCAAAAATAATGAGGGTCGTATCATTAATTATGTCGGAGTCTTCGCCGACATTACCGAAGTAAAACTATCGCAAAACCGCCTGCACGAGCTGGTCAATCACGACGCGCTGACAGGCCTGCCTAATCGCCGCTTGCTGAATGAGTTGCTGGAACAGGCGATCAAACGTGCTGAGCGGGAAGAGCATGAAATCGCCTTACTGTTTGTCGATCTGGACAGATTCAAGGCCATCAACGACACGTTGGGCCACCAGGTGGGCGATAAGCTGCTGTACGAGGTTTCCAGAAGAATCAGCCGCGCCATGCGTGAAAGCGACGTGGTAGCGCGCCTCGGTGGCGATGAGTTCCTCATCGTGATGGATCTGCTGGGCGATCCTGAGGATGCCGCAGTAGTCGCGCAAAAAATCATTCACTCCCTGCAGATCGAATTCATCATTGATGGCCGTGAAATATTCATAGGTGCCAGTGTCGGCATTTCAATATTCCCCAAAGATGGCCCTGATGTCGATAGCCTGATCAAAGCAGCGGATATTGCCATGTATCAGGTAAAAAACCGCGGCAAGAACAATCACTGCTTCTACTCCGATGACCTGAGCAAGAATGCGGTAGAGCGCTTCACCATGGAAAACCATCTGCGCCGTGCGTTGGAGCGCGGCCAGTTTGAAGTCTATTACCAGCCGCAAATATCGCTGATTACCGGCCATATCGTGGGTGCCGAGGCATTGATACGTTGGAACCATCCTGAGCTTGGCGTGGTATCGCCGGCCAAGTTCATCCCACTGGCAGAAGAAACCGGGCTTATCGTCCAAATCGGCGAGTGGGTGCTGCGGGAAGCTGCGCTACAGGCCATGAATTGGGTGGCGAACGGCTACTCCATCCAGTGGATTTCTGTGAACGTGTCAGGGGTTCAGGTTATGCGTAGCAATTTCGCTGACACTGTATACGGAATACTGGTCGAAACCGATTGCAATCCCAGCATGATAGAGCTTGAAATCACCGAAAGCACCATCATGCACCATACAGAATATGTCATTGATACGTTTGACCGCATCAAGAAGCTCGGCGTCAGGTTGGCTATTGATGATTTTGGTACCGGCTATTCATCACTATCTCACCTCAAGCGCCTGCCGCTGGACAAGCTAAAGATAGACCAGTCATTTGTGCGTGATTTACCACATGACCTGGACGACGCGGCCATTGCCAATGCCATTAATGCCATGGCGCGCAGCCTTGGTTTCGCCGTCATTGCTGAAGGGGTAGAAACCCAGGAGCAGGCTGATTTCCTGAAAAACATGGGATGTGAGGAGGCGCAAGGTTATCTGTATAGCCGACCCGTCACCTCGCTGGCCTTTACCGCTTTATTACAAACCGACAAAATTAAACATAGTGCTCAAGATCATGCAAAATAATCAGAATCATTTCATTGAGGTAGGCCAACTGCGTATCGGCCTTTTTGTACATCTAGACCTGGGCTGGATGGATCATCCATTTACCGTCAGCAACTTCAAGCTTAAAGATGAAGACCAGATTTCCAAAATTAAAAAAATTGGCCTGAAAAAACTGAGGTATGACCCTCGTCGCAGTGATTGTGACCCACTACCCATGTTGCAAAATGCTACGTCTAACAGGGCGGCTGGCAAAAGCACAACTGAAAAAAACCCTTCAGCATTAGAGGCTGATGCCAACATTGATACCAATCTGGTTGGTGAGGAGGGCGTAACCGGTGATATCGGAAATGGCGCGGCCCCCCTTAGCTCACAACAAGAGCTCACCAGTGCCAACCAGTCAGTTGAGGCCGATCTGCAGCAGGCTAAGCTAGCGCTTTCATCCGATGCGATCCAGGATCAGCGCATAGCCCGCCTGCGCCAACTGCACCGCACCCTGGACGAGAGCGAAAAGAAATTCATCAACGCCGGCAATACTGCACGACTGGCCCTGAAAAATATGCTGTCTCAGCCCAAACAATCGCTAGAAGCTGCTGAGAAGTTGGTACAGGAAATGGTGGGTTGCGCGCTGAGCGAAAGTGAAATTGTCATCCATGCCGTCAATGGCAATCGCTCGGACGACACCAACTATGTGCACTCATTGAACGTCACCGTGCTGACACTGATGATGGCACGCTCGCTTAGCATGTCAGAAGACAATGCCCGCCAGGTAGCAATGGCAGCCTTGTTTCATGACATTGGAAAAATGGAAATCCCGGACAAGATCCTGCTGAAAAAAGATCCACTGACGAAGTCAGAGCAATCCTATTACGAACAGCATAGTGAGATGGGTGCGCGCATTGCCAAGCAGTCTGGCATGTCAGACCAAGTAGTCAGAATCATTTTGCAGCACCATGAGTGTGCTGACAGCAGCGGCTATCCCAAGCATCTTAAAGCTGAGCAGACCGATCCGCTGGCAAGGCTGGTAGCGCTCATCAACAGCTATGACAACCTGTGCAACCCACTCAATACGGTATTGGCAAAAACGCCATATGAAGCATTGGCACACCTGTTCGCCAATCAGCGCTCAAAATTTGATGAGTCCCTGTTGAAACACTTGATCAAGTCACTGGGCATCTATCCGCCAGGCAGTATTGTTCAGCTTTCCAATGGCCTGCATGGAATAGTCATTTCCGTGAATCCCAATAAGCCATTGCGGCCGTTTGTACTACTGCACGATGCGCTGGCTGACAGGCACACACCACTGATCATCGACTTGCGTGAAGAGCCGAGCATCAACATCACGGTATGCCTGCGCCCTAACCAGCTGCCTGAAGAAGCCCTGCAATATTTGAATCCACGTAAGCGCATCAGCTACTTCATAGACACCAACGCGATGAGTGAAGGCCAGTAAACAGCTAGCGTAAATTTTTTATCCAGCGGGCTAGCCAGGCTTTTTCCGGTCGCCCGCTAATGGCTTGCACTTGGTGGCCAGCATCATAAAAGTAGGTGCGCGGCAGTTCCCCATACCAGTTTTTATCGATGTTATAGCGTAAACGCTCTTCATCTACCTCAGCAAACTGCCAACGGGGATGCGCTTGCAGTTTGGCCGCTTCCAGCATCCCTGCCGCTTTATCTGCAGCCTCACGCCCGTCTGTACATACCGTGAGCAGGGTTACCTGGGGGTGGCGCTTTACCAGCTCGCCTAGGGCCGTCAGATCCTCCATGCAATAGGTGCAATCCACCGACCAGAAAGCCAGTATCAACGGCTTCCCTGCGTAGGCCTGTTCAATCGCCGCCCGGCTTTGTCCATCGAACGGCTTGAAATCGGTAGCCATTGCTATGGCTGAGGTCAATAGCAGCATCATGGATAGCCATAATTTCGCTGTATATTTCATGGTGCGGTTTCTAGTGGGATCATACGGAAACCATCTTTCTGGGTATTCCATGCCAGATAGGTTTTATCCTGGTATTCCAGCAGTTGCGGATAATCGGAGGCGCCTGCGGTTTGCATCACGGCTTGGGGCTCACCCCAGTTGCGGCCACCATCTTCAGACACTGCCCGCTTGATCATGCTGGCTTGATCGGTCAGCTCTTTCCATGCCAGCCACACGCGCTCGCCACGGCTCAATAATGCCGGATGGCCTGCCTGCTGGGTGACATCACCAAAGCGTTTGGCGGGGGAAGATACCCAGGCCTGGTCATCCATACGCGCATAATACAACCCGGTTTTGTTGCCTCCATCGAACCACGCCATATGCCAGCCCCAGTGATTTTCTGCTGTGCCGCCTATCGCCAGGGCAGGCCCATGATGCGGGCAAGCGTCTATTTTCCAGCCACCAAAGCTGGCGCGCTTAAGCTCCAACTTTTGAGGCCCGCCAAATTTGGCAATAGCGTGATCACGCACGCCACCGGCAAATACATGCCGCCACATCGCCACTGCCTCGCCTGAGGCCTCAGTCGTTAAGGCAATGCGGCAGCATTCGCAACTGCTATCGGCCAGCTTCTGCTCAGGCTGGAAACTGGCACCACCATCGTCAGAGATTGCATAATAAATCGCTGCGCCTTCATACGGTTTTTTAGCTGCCTTGGCGGCGACCAGGTCACGCTTATCCACCCAGGCCACATAAATACGCCCGCCAGGTGCAACGGCAAGCGCATCGAATCGATGCGTAATTTCAGCCCTGTCCTGATGCACAATGACCGCTGGCGCAAAACTTTTTCCGCCATCCTGCGAACGGGAAAACCAGATATAGCCGGTGTAGGGCTTGGGCAATGCCTGTGTCCATGTCACATAGACATGGCCCGCCGCATTGATAGCCAGCTTGGGCCGCGCATCGCCATCGGTGCCTATCTTTTGCGGTTCGGAATTGAGTTTGATCGGTAATGAAAAACTGCGTCCAAAATCATCCGAACTATCCACCACCACAAACCCATCCCTGGCACTGGCGCGCCATAGCTTGCCGGCACTATCGAAAGCCACCGACACCGCCAGTGGCGGGCCATGGTCATGGCCTTCATGTGCTTGGCCGGGAAAGGTCGCCAGTATCAGGCAAATCATCAAAATATATTTATTCATCATCAATAATCAAATTTCACGCTGGCAAATAAAGTCCGTTGCGGATAGGGGTTGGGGTTCACATAGTACTTATAATTATTGAGGTTATTAATCCCCACTGAAGCTGTCCACTGGTTAGCTACTTTGTACACCAGCTTGGTATCAAACACTGTGTAATGCGTCACCGTTGTGCCGTAGGTATTCGGGTTAACGGTATTGTAGAGCAGGTTGACCTCCTGATTGCCGCTATAACGTCCCGCCAGGCTGATCGATAGTTTATCAGTGGCATGATAGACCCCCACCACCGTAGCGCGCCAATCCGGAATGCGCGGCTGATCGCGGCCAACGGTGAAGGTGTTTTTATCATTCTTCACAATTTCGGAATCCACATAGGTCACACTGGCCGTCAGATCAAAGCCATGCACAAAGACATCGCTCAGTTGCAATGCGCTTTCAACCCCCTTGGTATGGATCTCATCTACATTCTGGATGCTGCTGATACTCACTCCCGGCAGCGTCGTGGTGTCAGTCTGCGAGATCAATGCATCGCGTTTGTCCTCATAAAACAGGGAGGTGCGCCAAACCCCTTTGGCTACTATTTTTTCCACTGTAAATTCGGTGGAGCGTACATTTTCCGGTCGCAGGTTGGGGTCATTCGTCCTGACATTGTTGGGCAGGCTAATGGTCTGGAATATCTCGGAGACCGTAGGGTAGCGGTAAGCCTTGCCAAATGAAGCCCGCAGCAGCCAGTCATTAGTGGGTTGAAACGACAGTGACAGCTTGGGAGAAAAGTCACTCTGTGCACGATCTGCATAATTCAGCTGGCGGAAACCCACTGGATTTCCCGCGTTAAAATTACTGCCGTCGTATGCCTTCCAATGCTCCCAGCGCCCACCGGCCACGAGTTTCCAGTCGGGGGCAAAGCGCCATGCATCTTGCAGGTATAAGGCTTGGGTTTCTGTCTTGCCATAAGAGTTAGTACTTAATGCGCCCTGACTGCTTTTGAGCCAGTCAGTGATGTTCAAGGTTTCGGACTCCAGCTCATAACGATCAAAATGATAGCCAAAACTTAGCTGATGTGCGCTATTGAGGTTGCCACCCGGCCGCCAATCACCGCGCAGGTCCAAGGTTTTCCAGCCGGTACCATCGCCTTTTATTATTGTGCCGCCCGGTCTAACAGGGCTTTTCCCCGTGTCAAACGCATTGGTCTGCCTGGCTGTACGGACAATATCTTTATCTTGGTTATAAAAACTGGCAATAGCCTGCCAATCCCACTTGCCGCCAGTATCTGATTTCAACGAAAAACCATGCATCCAATGCTCGCTCTCAGTGTGGCTGGGCCCTGTTGCGGACAATGTATAAAAGTTGGGATCGCCAGCAAACCGCACAAAACGCGTTGTCGGACCATTGGCCGCAGTGGTGGTGTTTAGAAGTGTTTGGCCAGAGGCGGTTTTCA
>JBAZTJ010000092.1:0-10779 GCA_041662005.1 Candidatus Methylopumilus sp. | reverse complement strand
GCCGAGCCGCCGCCTGCTATAGCCGATAGTGCACCATGCATACCCGCGAAATAAAATGCGCCTACTGCTACGGCAGAGGTGGCCATCAATTGCCATTTCGCCATCTGCTTGAATACTGCTGCCGTTTTAATATTTTCCATACAGTCCTGCTCGCTACTTGGCAGATTTGGAGAATATCCACAACTGCAATCAGGCGAAGTCCGCGATTGTCTTGTTTAATTGACTTTAAGTCAAGCCTATCTGCCGGGTTTGTTAGCGAAATTTAGCAATAATTTCATCCAGCTGATCGAGACTGGCATAGCGTATCTTCAAGGTTCCAGCCCCATTTTTTGCCGCATCGATTTGCACATCCGCACCCAAGCTTTCTGCCAGCTCGGTTTGCAATCTCAATACATCTTGATCTTTGGTTTCTGGTTTGACCGGTTTTGTCGACTCGGTGGATAAGCGCTTCACCAACTGCTCGGTATCGCGAACAGACAAGCCTTTTTGTACGATCTCTTCCGCTACGGTGATTTGCTTGACGCTATCCAAACCCAGCAACGCACGGGCATGCCCCATGTCCAACCGCCCCAGCATCAGCATATCCTGCACTACCGCATGCAGATTCTGCAGGCGCAACAAATTAGTAACTGCACTACGCGAGCGCCCAACTGCTTGCGCGGCAGCTTCATGCGTCATGCTGAACTCATCTATCAAACGCTTGATGCCATTGGCCTCTTCGATAGGATTCAGATTTTCGCGCTGGATATTCTCGATAAGTGCCATCGCCAGCGCAGCCTCATCGGCAATCTCGCGTACCAGCACCGGCACCTCAAGCAGGCCGGCAATCTGCGATGCGCGCCAGCGTCGTTCGCCGGCGATGATCTCAAATTTCTCACTGGCGACTTCGCGCACCAGGATAGGCTGCATAATGCCTTGCGCCTTGATGGAATCCGCCAGGCTGGCCAGAGACTCCTGGTCCATGTGCGTACGTGGCTGATACTTGCCAGGCTGTAGTTGCTCGACTTTCAGCATGCGCAATGAATCCGACTCACCTGCACCGGCTGAATCGCCTGCCAACAAAGCGTCCAGTCCACGCCCCAAGCCTTTAAGTTTTACCATTTACCAACCCCCTGATATTGCGACGGTATTTTCCGTATTTTGATTAAATTGCAACTTTGGCCTTGGCCTTGCTACGCCTGATAATTTCATGTGCCAGCTCCACATAGGCCTGCGCGCCCTTGGAGGCACGATCATAAACCAGGGCAGGGAGACCATAACTAGGCGCCTCGGCCAGCCGGATGTTGCGTGGAATTACCGTAGAATAAACCTTGTCGCCAAAATGGCTCACTAGCTGCGCAGATACTTGTTGAGCGAGCATATTGCGGTTATCGAACATGGTGCGCAGCAGGCCTTCTATCTCCAGTGTTGAGTTCAAATGCGTACGCACCTTCTTGATGGTGTTCACCAAGTCGGACAAGCCTTCCAGCGCATAATATTCACATTGCATGGGGATCATTACTGCATTAGCTGCGGTCAATGCATTCACCGTTACCAAGTTGAGGGCAGGGGGGCAGTCCAGCAACACATAATCGTAGCTATCATTCAATTCTGCCAAGGCCAGCTTCAAGCGGGTCTCCCGACCGATTTCATTCACCAGCTCAACCTCCGCTCCAGCCAGGTCTCGACTGGCGGGGGCTATATCAAACAGGCCTTTTTCGGAGGTTTGTATCACTTCTTTAAGCGTTTTTTTGCCTATCAGCACATGGTAGATCGTTTGCTTCAGGCCTGCTTTATCAATGCCGCTACCTGTTGTGGCGTTGCCTTGTGGATCCAGGTCTATCAGCAGCACACGACTTTTTGCTGCAACCAGGCTGGCAGCGAGATTAACGCAGGTAGTGGTTTTCCCCACACCGCCTTTTTGATTGGTAATGGCCAAAATCCGCATTATTGTTTAGTCCACATAATCGTAGGTCGCTTTGTCAAAGTGATTGAATTTCCCTGTCGGCATTTGGCAAAAACACCAAATGCCGCTGCGCTTCAAGTCCGGGTACTGCAAGTGCAACAACTTGCTCAGAAGCCAACCCCGTTGCGGCTTTCAGCTCTGCCAACTCTTCCTCGGGGTACACCCCCTTCATGGCTAGCCACATACCATCTGCCGCACATAAATGTCGCGTTAGCTTGATAAACAGGGCGAGATCAGAAAAAGCCCGCGATATCACGATATCGAACTTGGCTGCTGGCTTGAATTGCTCTACACGTCCACATACCACTTCAAGGTTGGCTATGCCCAACTCCGCTTTGGCTTGCCGCATGAAGCTGGTCTTTTTCTGGCTGGAATCCATTACGGTCACTTGTAGATCAGGCAGGCACAACGCCAGTGGTATACCCGGCAAGCCAGCACCACTTCCCACATCCAGCAAGCGCCGAGCCTTGATATAGGGCAACACCACCAGACTATCAAGCAAATGCAGAGTCACCATTTCATCTGCATCGCGCACTGCGGTGAGGTTATGCACCTTATTCCACTTTTGCATCAATGCCAGATAGTCCAATAACTGCTGACGCGCAGCTATAGGGATATCCAGCCCTGCCTGCTCAAGGCCTGACGCTAATTTCAACGCCAGACTCATGCTACTTTTTCTGTATTTTTTTCTGGATTCTTGCTACGGCTTTTACGCTTAAGGTAAACCAGCAACAAGGAAATAGTGGCAGGGGTAATGCCGGAAATGCGGCTGGCCTGACCCAAGGTCTGCGGCTTGTGCGCCTGCAGTTTCTGGCGTGCCTCTATGGAAAGGCCATGCACATCGTCATAATCAATATCTTCCGGCAAGCTGGTATTTTCACTGCCGCGCTGGCGCGTGATCTCATCTTGCTGGCGGTCTATATAGCCTTGGTATTTAGCTGCAATCTCGATTTGCTGGCGCACGGCATCATCCGCTTCACCAGGATTTACATCAACGCCGGCGATTGGCAGGCTTAATAACGCCTCATAACTCACTTCCGGACGGCGCAGTAGCTCAAACAATGAATACTCATGATCGATCACCTTGCCCAACACCCGCATCGCATCCGCCTCCGGCAAACTGGCAGGCTGCACCCAGGTGGTTTTTAGTCGCTCCTGCTCACGCATCACCGCTTCCTGTTTGCGCGAGAAAGCCTCCCAACGTGCATCATCAACCAAACCTAGCTTGCGACCGGCTTCAGTAAGTCGCATATCGGCATTATCTTCACGCAACATCAAGCGATATTCGGCACGGCTGGTAAACATACGATAGGGCTCGGTAACACCGCTGGTGATCAAGTCATCGACCAACACACCAAGGTAAGCCTGCTCTCGGCCCGGACACCAGCTTTCGTCGCCAGTGGCATGTAGCGCAGCATTGGCACCTGCGAGCAGGCCCTGTGCGGCAGCTTCTTCATAACCAGTAGTGCCGTTGATCTGACCGGCAAAAAACAAGCCCTGAACCGCCTTGGTTTCCAGGGAGTTTTTCAATCCTCGTGGGTCGTAATAGTCATACTCAATAGCATAGCCCGGGCGCAATATATGTGCGTTTTCCAAACCGCGAATTGAACGCACCAACTGGTACTGAATATCGAAAGGCAAGCTAGTCGAGATGCCGTTCGGGTAAACCTCATTGGTACTCAAACCCTCGGGCTCAAGAAATATCTGATGCGATTCTTTATCCGCAAATCGATGGATTTTATCTTCAACAGAAGGGCAATAGCGGGGGCCAACTCCCTCGATCACCCCTGTGTACATAGGCGATCTATCCAAACCACTACGAATGATATCGTGAGTCTTTTCGTTGGTATGCGTAATCCAGCAAGGCAATTGTTGCGGATGCTGATTGACGTTGCCCATGAACGAAAATACCGGTGCGGGATTATCGCCCGGCTGCTCCAGCATCACCGAGTAATCTATAGTACGGCCATCAATACGGGGCGGAGTGCCAGTTTTCAAGCGGCCTGCGGGCAAGCCTATTTCCCTTAACCGCGCGGCGAGCGAGATTGCTGGAGGATCCCCAGCGCGGCCAGCTGAATAATTTTGCATACCCACATGAATAAGGCCAGCCAGAAAAGTGCCCGCAGTTAAGACCACGGACCTGGCTTCAAAACGTAAACCTATCTGCGTTACCACGCCGGTGACACGCTCACCTTCAAGGATGATATCGTCGACCGCCTGCTGAAACAGCCAGAGATTAGGCTGATTTTCCAACTTATGGCGTATCGCCGCTTTGTACAGAACGCGGTCTGCCTGTGCGCGAGTTGCCCGAACAGCAGGGCCCTTACTTGAGTTCAGGATGCGAAACTGAATCCCGCCTTCATCCGTAGCTGCGGCCATAGCGCCACCAAGAGCATCGACTTCTTTTACCAGATGCCCCTTACCTATGCCGCCAATTGATGGGTTGCATGACATCTGACCTAAAGTTTCTATGTTGTGGGTCAGCAATAGGGTTTTTCGCCCCATACGCGCAGCCGCCAAGGCGGCCTCGGTCCCAGCATGACCGCCGCCAACAACAATAACATCAAATTTTTCAGGGAATTGCATGTGCTTGAATATTTATTTCCTCAGGAAGCGTATGTTACTTCAAAGCCTCGCCCACGTCATGTTAAAATGAGTGTTCCACGTGAAACAAACATTGGTTTTTTAGTTTTGTAACTGATAAGTCACACTGGTGGCATACCATTCGCCGGTAGTTGCTTTAAGATTTCACCAACAACTTTAATACTTACAGGAGTTCTTCATGAACAAAATTTCTGCCGCGCTCGTTATCTTATTTTCTTTATCTGCTATCAGCGCTCACGCCGATACTGCAACAGCGCAAAAGCTAGCAGACAAATATGCAACCATTGCTAAAAATATCGACCCGAACTCTGCTGGTTTATCTGCTGAAGATGGCAAGGACTTCTTCAACCGCGAAATCACTATCAAAGGTAAGCAAGTTGCCTGCGCATCCTGCCACACTGCTAACCCAGCAGACAATGGTAAGCACATTGTTACCAACAAGCCTATCCGCCCACTGTCTCCAGTAGTCAATGAGAAACGCTTCGCGTCCATCGACAAGGTCGAAAAGAACTTCACCAAGCACTGCAATGACATCATTGGCCGTGATTGCACTGCACAGGAAAAAGGCAACTTTATCGCTTACCTGTTAACCGTAAAATAACTAATGCGTTATGTTTGGGACCCATTTGTCAGGATATTTCATTGGTCGCTAGTTGTTGCGTTTGCGATTGCCTTCCTCACACATGAGTCTGAGTGGCACCGTGTAATCCACGTTAACGCGGGTTACACGGCAGGCACTTTGATTGTTGCCAGAATAGTTTGGGGCTTAATGAAAACCGGCTATGCCAGCTTTCATGCCTTCCCCTTTAACCCGCTACGCGCTGCCCGCTATGTCTGGCAGATTCTCCGCGGATCGGGCCGGCCGACCATAGGCCACAACCCGGCCGGCTCCTTTATTATTTACGCACTACTTGGCACAGGCTTGCTCACCGTTGCCACCGGCTTCCTTGTTTACAACGATGGCTGGCTGATTGACGACCCGGAGCTCCTTCAGGCATTACACTTTTACGCAGCCTGGGGCTGGCTGGCATTGATCGCCACCCACGTTACCGGCGTCATTACCGAAAGCATACTACATCGTGAAAATCTGATTTATGCCATGTTTACAGGCATCAAGCACGATGTGGAAAACTCTGAGCGGTGTGCTGATGATGAAAATGTTTCACGTGAAACACTCAACGTCTTTGCAAGATGGACGATGGGCCTGAAGCGCATCTATAAGACCTATATCGCCATTAATAGCGCCAACAATAAAATGTATCGCATTATTGAAGATAACGATGCCGTAAGCACTTTTGGGGTGCAGCAAGAAGGCGATGATAAGGCCGACGATGAGAATTTAGCTAGCGAAGCCGCCGAAAATCCCAAGAGCAGTAAAAACTAATTTAATCCCTAGCTTGCCCGCTGGCTTTTGCAGATTACTTACCTATACAGAAGCGGCTGAAAATCTCACCTAGTAGATCATCCGGAGTAAATGCCCCGGTAATCGTATTTAGCGCTTCCTGCGCCACTCGCAACTCATCTGCAAGTAGTTCGGCTTGCGCAAGCTTTTGTTTTGCTTGAGATAAATGGCCTTTGACCTGGTTTAACGCTTCCAGATGCCGCGTTCTCGCCATAAATACACCTTCACCCGTAGCTTGCCAGCCAGCCAGCTTTAACAAGTGCGTGCGTAGCAAATCAATACCCACCCCGGTTTTTGCTGAAAGAAAAATATGCGACTCGTTCGCAAGCTCTTCTATTTTTGGCGCCTCAGAACTCAGATCTATTTTGTTATGCACCCAAATTTTGGGTAAAACCGCTGGCAATCGATTTAGAATGACTTTCTCTGCATCGGTAATACCGTGGGCTGCATCCACCAATAATAATGCGATATTGGCGTTTTCTAGAGCTCGCCAAGTTCTGGCAATTCCGAACTTTTCTACTTCGTCGTCAGTGTCGCGTAAACCGGCAGTATCAATAACGTGCAAAGGTACGCCATTGATTTGAATTGCACTTTTAATCGTATCTCGAGTGGTTCCGGCTATCGGCGTAACAATAGCCACCTCTTCGCCAGCAAGCTGGTTAATCAAACTAGATTTACCGACATTGGGCTGACCAACCAAAACCACCTGTATCCCTTCGCGCAATAAATTACCTTGCTTGGCTTCCTTAAATACGGAATCCAGTTCTTGCGCAATAGCTTCAAGTTTTTCTGCTACCCGCCCTTGTGAAATAAAGTCTATTTCCTCTTCGGGGAAATCCAGGCAGGCCTCCACGTACATGCGCAAATCTACCAAACGCTGGAGTAGGGCATGGATGCGTTGAGAAAACTCACCAGACAGCGAGCGCATGGCACTGCGCGCGGCTTCTGCAGTTGAAGCATTGATAATATCCGCCACCGCTTCAGCTTGTGCCAGATCCAGCTTGTCATTGAGGTAAGCACGCCTGGTAAACTCACCTGGTTCGGCTTGCCTGGCACCCAAGGCAATACAGCGAGCCAACAACAGCTGCATGAGCGCAGGTCCACCATGGGCTTGCAACTCCAGCACATCTTCACCGGTATAAGAATTGGGGTTGGTATAGTAAATCGCTATACCACGATCTATCAGGCTGCCATCAGCCTCTTTAAAAGGCAGGTAAGCAGCATGACGTGGGGGAGGGCAGTTGCCGAGTATGCCACGCGCTATCTCTTGGCAAGCTGGGCCGGAGACACGCACTACGCCAATACCACCAGAGCCGGACGCGGTAGCTATCGCGGCTATGGTGTCGGTAGTGCTATTAACGGTTTGCATTTCCTTTTTTCTTGGCCAGGTTTTCCGCATGAATAGTGCGGTTGATTTGCCATTGCTGGGCGATGGAAAGTACGTTATTCACCAACCAGTACAGCACCAGCCCGGATGGGAAGAAGAAGAAGAACACACTGAACACGATAGGCATGATAGTCATGACCTTGGCCTGGATAGGATCCGTGGGCTTAGGATTCAGCTTGGTCTGGATAATCATGGTTGCGCCCATCAACAGCGGCAACACATAGTAAGGGTCTATCGCAGAAAGGTCATGAATCCACAATATGAATGGCGCATGACGCATCTCAACACTACCCAGCAGCATCCAGTACAGCGAAATGAATACCGGAATCTGCACCAAGATAGGCAAGCAGCCACCCATGGGGTTGATTTTCTCGGTCTTGTACATCTCCATCATGGCTTGCTGCATTTTTTGACGGTCATCGCCAAACTTTTCCTTCATGCTTTGCAAGCGTGGTGCCAATTCGCGCATTTGCGCCATAGAACGATAGCTCGTTGCAGATAGCGGGTAGAACGCGGCCTTGATCAGGACCGTGAGTAAGATAATGGCCACGCCCCAGTTACCAACTACGCCATGGATAGCCGACAGCACCCAGAACAATGGGGTAGCGATGATAGTTAACCAGCCATAATCAACGGTGTATTCGAGGCCAGGAGCAGTTTTCTCAAGCTCGCTATGCGTTTGTGGGCCGGCATAGAACTTGGCATCTACGTCTAGGCTTGCTCCTGGCGCGATACTACCTACGCTACCCTTGCTGCCAATGGCGTAGATATCATCAGACAATTGCTTGGTGTAGAACTCTTTCGAAGCGTCTGTTTTGGGAATCCATGCACTAACGAAATAGTGTTGAACTAAGCCTACCCAGCCATCCTTGGTGTTTTTGGACAGGTTGGATTTTTCCATATCCTTGAATGCCAGCTTCTTATATTTATCAGCTGCTGTGAAATAAGCACCGCCGGTAAATGTAGGCATCATGGCCGAACCCTGGTTGGATTTGCTGTCATGCACGATCTGATAGTAAACCCAAGGCTCTATAGCCTCAGCAGTACCGTTTTTGATCTGGTATTTCACATCAACAGCATAATCACCGCGATGGAATGTATACACCTTATCGACCTGCACGCCATTGCTACCAGTCCAGCTCAAACGCACTTCTAACTTATCAGCACCATCCTCCAGCTTGTAACTGTTAGCAGTAGTGGTAAAGACAGTTTTATGGTTGGGTAGCTCGGCACCTATCAACCCGGTCTGCGCGACATACACCATGGGTGCAGCCTTATCATCCAGCAAGACAAAGTTCTTGTCGGTAGAGTCAGCAGCACGATGCTTGAGCAGTTCCAGATGGCGAATATCGCCACCTGTGGCATCGATATCTGCCTTGAACAAATCGGTTTCTACACTGATACGCTGTGCAGTCTGCAGGCGGAAACCGGTTTCTTTTGGTAATTCCGTCTGGGTTTGATTTTTGGCGGGATTTTTACTAGCTTCAGGAATACTGGAATCTGTCGCCTGTTGCACATCAGCTACTGGCGTTTGGGGAGTATGCTGCCGTTGCCAGGCGTCCCATAACATCAGGATAGAAAATGAAAATATGACAAATAAAATCAGACGCTTAGTATCCATAAATCTCTTATCTATATATAAAGACTGGCAACAAATTAATTAAGGTATAGGGTCATGACCGCCAGCGTGCCATGGGTGACATTTTAGCAAACGACGCACGGCATAAAATGCCCCGCGCAAGGCGCCATGTTTTTGTACTGCTTCCAGTGCATATTGTGAACAAGTAGGGCTGAAACGACATTGCTGACCAAAAAAAGGACTGAGTAGTATTTGATAAGCCCGAATCAATCCCGTTAGTATGCGCGCCATCATGATACCCGGCTAATCCTTCGCCGTCTCGCTAGTATCTGCAAGTTTGCTGACAATTGGCTTACTGGCGGCTTGATGATTCAGTTTGGTCATCAACTTGGTAAACTCCTGTTCAACCGCGGCATAATCGCTGTGGCTAAAAGATCTTTGTGTTCTGATGACGAGATCGACACTGCCTATCTGGTGTTGATTTTTTCTGAATAACTCGCGCAAAACCCGCCGCATATAGTTTCTATCAACAGAATGACGTGTCGTCTTTTTTGCCACTACCAAGCCCAAACGCGGCCAACCAAACTGGTTATATTGATAATGTATGGCCAGAAAGTGACCAGTAATGCGCTTGCGGAAATTAAAAACGGATGAAAAATCATCCGTTTTAATTAGTTTCAGTCGGCCAGGAAATCTAAAATTTAACAAAGCCTAAATTTCGGTAACCTGAATAATGGTTAAGCCGAAACTTGCCAAACTATACTGCTAAGCGGGCACGGCCCTTAGCACGACGCGCAGCAATAACAGCGCGACCACCGCGGGTTTTCATGCGCACTAGGAAACCATGAGTGCGAGCGCGACGAACTTTCGAAGGCTGGTAGGTACGTTTCATTGTGAATCTCCGGTGACTTCCGTGTTGTTATAGGTAACAGCACTAAACAAAGGGCGTAATTTAACCTGATTTAGCCCCATCCTGTCAATGTTTATTTCACATGCGCGAAAGGTGATAAAAGTATCCGTCAACCCTGTGGATAAGTTTGCCCAAACAGGCTAAAATAAACTTATATTTCGCTTAGCTATCTCCGTTATTCATCGGCATTTAGTTAATGCATCGGCGCTCGGTACACGTACACATAAAAACATCGAGCAAATACCATACTTATTACTATCAGTTGAGGTCTCGGGCAACCGATGGAAAAATTTTGGTCTATCTGTCTCGGTCGTTTCGAGCAAGAGCTATCCGCACAGCAATTCAATACCTGGATCAAGCCATTACATTTTGAAGCCCAGAATGGGGCAATGCGCCTGCTTGCGCCTAATCGCTTTGTCCAGCAGTGGGTAAAAGACCGTTTCCTGCACCGCATCCACGTATTTGCCGAAGAATGCCTGGCACAACCCGTTCAAATAGAACTAGCCCTGATGGACGGCGCTGAAATAAAACGCCAGGCTTCTAAAAAAATCATTAATCCCGATAAGCCTAGGGAAAAAGATCCGGTTCTAGCAGAAGCCGCATCCATCCTTGCTGCAGACGCTATTACAGAAAAACAGGCCGCCAAGCCAGCGGCCAAAGCCAAAACCAATAAAGATCAGTCCGGCCTGAATCCCTCATTCAATTTTGACAACTATGTCACGGGTAAAGCCAACCAGTTGGCCCGCGCCGCCGCATTACAAGTGGCAGAAAACCCGGGCACTGCCTATAACCCGCTATTTATCTACGGTGGGGTGGGGTTGGGTAAAACGCATTTAATGCAATCCATAGGCAACCATTTAAGGCATCTGCGGCCTGATGCAAACATACGCTACCTGCATGCTGAGCGCTACGTGTCGGATGTGGTTAAAGCCTACGAACACAAAGCCTTTGA
>JBAZTJ010000091.1:0-10825 GCA_041662005.1 Candidatus Methylopumilus sp. | reverse complement strand
CACGCCCTCTATGATATTGCTGTAATCCCCTTGGTGTTTACTTGCGTCCGCACGCGATGTCAGTGTGCCTTCAGTTGCGGCTTTAGACAGCATATTGGCATCTGAAACAAGTGTATTGACGGCCTCTATACAGGCATTGAGGTTGTTTTTGATGGTGTTGAAATCGCCGTTGTAACTATCGGTTATCTTGGCAGGAATAGCGCCTCGGGATATGTCATCTACATATTTTGCGGCCACGTTTAACGGGTTGATAACCGCATCAAGGCAATTGTTAACACCTTCAACTACTTTGCGGAAATCTCCTTGATACTTGCTGGCATCAGCTCGCACGGCAAGACGGCCTTCAACTGCTGCTTTTTCCAGACTCTTGGCTTCAGCCACCATGTTGCTGACTGCATCTATACAGGTATTCAGGTTATTCTTGATGTCATTGAAATCGCCGTTATAGCTGTCAGTAATTTTGGGCGGAATATCCCCTTTGGAAATGCGATCCACATAGCCAGCGGCCACATTTAATGGCGTTACCACGGCATCCAGTGTCGAGTTGACGCCTTCAATCACTTTACGATAGTCGCCTTCATGTTTGCTCGCATCTGCACGGATTGCCAGCTAACCTGCCACGGCTGCTTGTGAAAGGGAGGCTGCGTCACTCACCAACAATTTGATAGAGTTGGTCATGCTTTGCATGGCAGTCATCAATTGCCCTGTTTCATCTTTGGAGTTAATTTCAATAACGCTGCTCATATCGCCTTTGGATAGGCTATCAGCGACCTCTGCTGCCTGACGTATCGGTTTTGCGATGCCACCCGCAGCAAACCACAGGAACAGGATACCGCCGCCTGCGACAGCAAGCCCAACCAACAGTTGCCATATTGCACTTTGGGTGGCACGTTTGGATAAGTCCTGATCCAGCGCATGCGCTTCAGCCAGTACAACAGCAGTTGGCACTTTGATCATCACGGCCCAAGGCTTGCCTGTGCGCCCTAAGGTAATCGGCCCAAGAGCGACCATTTCGTCTAATTTCTCATTCACTGCAACATCGGCCCGGCCAGCCTGGATGTCAGCCACTCGCTTATCTGCATCATCTCCAACGATAGACTTGAATGATTGCCCGATCAATTTTGGGTTTGCGCTATCAGCCACTACCAGCCCCATATTGCTGACAATGACAACTTCGCCTTTACCACCAAACAAGTTCCTGTTGGCTTCTTCGGCCATTTTCTGCACAAAGTCCAGATTGTAGTCAGTCCCTGCTACACCATAGAATTTGCCATTATGGGTGATCGGCACTGACAAGGTAGTCAACCATACAGAATTACCTTGAACAATATACGGAAATGGATCAAGCACACTTTCTGTGTTGGTATCGTGCGGACCTACATACCAGCCGCCTTTCATCACGCCATTGGGGTGGCGGTCCTGTGTGTCGTATTCCACCAGAGGCTGAACGGCAATTTTGCCCTGGGCATCCCGATTCCAATATGGGGTGAACCTACCCGTGTTAGTGTTGTTGCCGTTTTTTCCTGTACGAAAGCCGTCATCATGACCATCAAGCGCATTGGGCTCCCAACAGGAATAATTGCCATTAGACTCGGGGTTATTTTTTAGCACATTCAGCAGGATGGAGTTAATTTGGTCTCGCCCAAGCTGAACGCTACTGCTACCATCTTTGGTCAACACAAAGGTATGTGCCATGGTGCGTGCAGCATCCAGTGCCACATCAAACTTGGCCTGAATCTTACCTGCCTCAGATCCTGCAAGGTTTTTAAGATTCTCACGGGTTCCTTGATCTACCAGACCTGACACTCGCTCAGAAACTACCTCTTGATTATTTTTTGCGGAAAAAAACGAAAAACTAACAAGAAGTACCCCGCTAATTAGCAACGTCACCCCGGCGACGCTGGCTATTTTCATTTGTATGGAATTAAAGCTGAAATTCATTTTGACACCTCTATTTTTAATTGCCTGTTGGTATGGACTTTTATAGCCCTATCACGGATATGGCAACTTGCATGCCACCCTGTAAGTTCTTACCTAGTTAAAGTAATAAACAAACTAAATCAATGAGTAATGCTTGTTAAGAAATGGCAGCAATGACATGCGTAGCACATATGCCTATGCGTAGCGCCTGAACACCTGTTCCAATACAGAACAGATGCTTCTCAACAGTTAGTCATAGAACGTGATGTTCAAATTTAACTGCCAACTATAAAAACTCACCGTTGAAAATGTTTGGTAAAAGAAGATGGAGAGTTAAACCCAGCCTCTTGATTCATACTAGTCTGTAAATGCAGGTGTCGTTTGACATAGCACAAACAGGCATCAGTAAAAGCGGGAAAATAGATGTAATTTGAGGGGTGCTGCCAAAAAACATATCAATTCGCACATCAGGAAGGATATGCATTTTGACTTCTAAGACATCAGAAAGCAGGTTCGAGACTTTAGAAACCTTTACAAGGTTCAGATAAAATTGAGCTGCAAATTTTTATCAATTGTAATTCGATTAAGCTTACAAGTATTTTGGATGCTCCTTGCCCACAAGCTCACTTCTAAAAATGACAAGCTAAAAATCCAGCGCAATATCATCCTGCGTAAAAGTCTCAATTGGTGGCAGCTCAGAGAGTGAACGCAAATTCAGATCATCGAGGAATACCTTGGTGGTGGCATACAGCGAGGGGCGGCCCGGCACATCGCGCTGCCCCACAATATCAATCCAGTCACGCTCTTGTAGCTGGCGCATGATGTTGGGGTTAACCGCGACACCGCGGATTTCTTCGATATCGCCGCGCGTCACAGGCTGGCGGTAGGCAATAATCGCCAGCGTCTCCATAGCTGCACGCGAATAGCGCTGTGGCTTTTCAGGATTCAGCCTTGCCAGGAAAGGTGCATACTTGGCACGAGCCTGGAAGCGCCAGCCGCTGGCGACTTGCACCAGCTCCATGGTGCGCGTTTGCCAGTCTGTCTTTAGCTCATCCAGCAACATACGCAGCGTGGCGCGCTCCATGCGGCCGGCAAACAGGCGCAATAAATCATCGATGGATAACGGCGTACCTGATGTAAGCAGCGCGGCTTCCAGCACCAGTTTCATTTCGGTGATATTTTGCGGTTCATTCTGCATGGCTGATCTGCAAATAAATCGGGGTAAAAGGCGCTTGCTGGGTGATTTTCACCATGCCTTCCCGCGCCAGTTCCAGTATGGCGAGAAAGCATACGACCAGCTTGGGGATACCGTCGGCGACCACATCGAACAAGTCAGAAAACTCCACCATTTTGTCCTGCTTGAGACGACGCAGAATCTGGCTCATGTGCTCGCGCACGGAAAGCTCGGCACGGCCTATCTTGTGGTGTTTGAAATTGCTGGCACGCTGGATAACGGCCTGCCAGGCAGCCATGAGGTCTTCCAGCGATACTGTCGGCGGCTGTACTTCGATAATCTGCTGAAAATAGGCCTGTGCCACCAGTATCTCACTGCCTACCTGCGGCATGGCATCCAGTTTTTGTGCGGCCAGCTTGATGGACTCGTATTCCATCAGTCGCCTCACCAGCTCGGCACGGGGGTCATCCTCGCTTGCGATCTCGGCAGGTTTGGGTAGCAACATGCGCGACTTGATCTCGATGAGCATGGCTGACATCAGCAGGTAATCAGCTGCAAGCTCCAGCTTGATAGCCCGCATCTTTTCCACGAACTCCATGTACTGCCGGGTGAGGTCGGCCATAGGGATATCGAGAATATCGAGATTATGTTTGCGGATAAGGTAAAGCAGCAGATCGAGCGGGCCTTCAAAGGCCTCCAAATACACCTCTAGTGCATCTGGGGGTATATACAGGTCATGCGGCAGCTCGGTATAGGCTTCGCCGTGGATGCGGGCGTCTAAGGTTGGTTTGGCCGTCGTGAGCTGGGTCTGCATCTTGAGTCAGTGCGCCACCGATTTGGAAAAGACGTTAATCACCACCACTCCCGCAATAATCATCCCCATGCCTATCATCGCCGGCGTATCCAAAGTCTGGCGATACACCAGCCAGCCCAGTAGCGATATCGATACTATCCCGACCCCCGACCAGATCGCGTACATGATGCCGACTGGTAGCACGCGCATGCTGATGGTCATGAAGTAGAAGGCAGTGCCATAACCGATGACGACGATGATAGAAGGCGCCAGCCGTGTGAACTCGTTGGATGCCTTGAGCGCCGTTGTCGCAATGACCTCGGCAGCAATGGCTATTGATAGCGCTATCCAATGGTTCATTGTGCCAGCCTGTTTTCTGCCATATCAGGAATAATTCAGCCCCATGACATCGCGAACCTCACGCATGGTTTCGCGTGCCATCTTGCGTGCACGTTCACATCCTTCGGACACGATATTTTTTACCAGGGTGGGGTCTTCTGCATACTGAGCAGCACGCTCCTGGATAGGTTTGAGTTCCGCCAGCACTGCATCTATCACCGGGGTTTTGCACTCGATACAGCCTATGCCTGCACTTTTACAACCATTTTGCACCCATTGTTGTGTGCTTTCATCGGAATACACCTCATGCAATTGCCACACCGGGCACTTTGCAGGATCGCCAGGATCGGTACGACGGATGCGTGCCGGATCAGTCGGCATGGTCTTGATTTTCTTGGCGATGGAATCTGGCGCTTCACGCAGAGAAATGGTGTTGTTGTAGGACTTGGACATCTTCTGCCCATCCAGGCCTGGCATTTTGGAGGCTGGCGTGAGCTTGTACTCAGGCTCGACCAGAATCATTTTACCGCCGCCTTCCAGGTAGCCCAGCAGGCGTTCGCGGTCGCCCAGGCTCAAACCCTGCTGTTCTTCTATCATGGCACGGGCCGAATCCAGCGCCTCGTCATCACCGCTTTCCTGGTAGCGCGTACGCAACTCCTCGTACAAAGCACTACGCTTATTGCCCAGCTTCTTGATCGCAGCATGGGCTTTTTCTTCAAAGCCGGGTTCACGGCCATAAATGTGGTTGAAACGACGCGCGATTTCTCGGGTGAATTCGATATGTGGAATCTGGTCTTCGCCCACCGGCACCTGTGTGGCTTTGTAAATGAGGATATCCGCGCTTTGCAGCAATGGATAGCCCAGGAAGCCATAAGTGGACAGGTCTTTCTGCGCCAGCTTTTCCATCTGGTCTTTATAGGTAGGTACTCGCTCCAGCCAGCTGAGCGGGGTAATCATGGAAAGCAGCGTATGTAGCTCGGCATGCTCAGGCACGCGGGATTGAATGAAAATGGTGGCATTGGCGGGGTCTACACCGGCGGCCAGCCAGTCGATCACCATTTCCCAGACGCTTTCCTCAATGATTTCCGGCGTATCGTAATGCGTGGTAAGCGCATGCCAGTCAGCGACGAAGAACAGGCATTCCTGCTCATGCTGAAGCTTAATCCAGTTTTTTAAAACGCCGTGATAATGTCCAAGATGCAAGTTACCTGTGGGTCGCATGCCCGATAAAACGCGCTCTACTGCCATATTATTTTAATAACCCTGATTTGAGATGGTTCTATTATACGAAAACTCTGATGGAAAAAAGGCTTATCCGAACAACTCTATAAAAAAACATTGGAAATGACCGTCAGTATCACCACGATAAACGGGTTCATTATCATCGACAGCACCCCGGTAAATAAGAGTGCGAGCAGAATAATGAAACCGTAGCGCTCCATCATGGCAAAACGATAAGCCAGGTGGTTTGGTAACAAACTGACAGCAATACGGCCGCCATCCAGCGGTGGCAATGGCAACAGATTCAGCACCATGAGTACAGTGTTGATCATGACGCCGACTGCGCCCATGAATGCCAGCGGCATTTGAAAACTGGCGGGCGTTAGCGTACTGAACTTAATCACCAATGCCCAGATAACCGCCATCACCAGGTTAGATAATGGCCCCGCTGCAGCGACCCACAGCATGTCTTTTTTCGGGTTACGCAAACGTGCGAAATTGACCGGCACCGGTTTGGCCCAGCCGAACAGGATGCCGCCCAACACCAGGGTAATGGTGGGGATCAAGATAGTGCCAACCGGGTCAATATGCTTAAGTGGGTTTAGCGTAATGCGGCCTTCCTGAAACGCCGTCATATCGCCAAAATATTTGGCCACATAGCCGTGTGCAGCTTCATGCACGGTAATGGCAAAAATAATGGGGATCGCCGAGACCGCAATTTTCTGCACGGTACCCAGTGCGGCCATGGCGCTTAACAATTCAAATATCATAAAGTTATTTCCAATCGATTTATCTCAATCTTGCTACTACTCAGAGAGGCTCAAGCCCAAAAGGTTTAAGATCGCCCGCGCCTGCACGCATTAGCTGCGGCGTTTCACCCGTCAAATCGATCACCGTGGTTGGCGTTGCCGAGCATGCGCCGGCATCAATAACCAAGTCCAACTGGTGCTCCAGCCTGTCGCGAATTTCCCACGCCTCATTCGGCGGATACTCATCTCCGGGGATAGATAACGTCATGCTAAGCAAGGGCTCATTCAGTGCATCAAGGATGGCCTGCGTAACGGCGTGTTCGGGCACGCGCAAGCCTATGGTACTGCGCTTGGGATGCTGCAAGCGGCGAGGTACTTCGCGCGTGGCTTTCAACACGAAAGTATATTGTCCCGGCGTATTGGCCTTGAGTAAGCGGAACTGGCTGTTATCCACCTGCGCGTAGGTAGCCAACTCTGCCAGATTGCGGCATACCAGCGTAAAGTGGTGTGACTCATCCACGCCGCGAATATCACGGATGCGGGTTTGTGCATCCTTGTTACCCAATATGCAGCCCAGTGCGTAACTGGAATCAGTAGGATAAGCCACTACACCGCCATTTTTGAGGATTTCTACTGCCTGACTGACTAGCCGACTTTGCGGATTTTGCGGGTGTATCACGAAATACTGTGCCATTAACCCACCTTTGCCTGTGCTTCAGCCTGCGCACCCAGCAATTCAAGCTCCGGCCAATCTTTCCAGACCGGCACGCAACCATGCGGCAGGTCGGGCAAACGCCCCATGTCCATATAGGAATGCTCCGGGCCGTGATAATCAGAGCCCATGGAGGCAGCAAGATCAAACTGCCGCGCCACTTTGGCAAACTCAAGATATTGCTGTGGCGTATGACTGCCGGTTACTACCTCAATCGCTGCACCACCCAGGTGACGGAACTCTTCCATCAGCAGCAGCATATTGGTGCGGCCCAGATCATAGCGGCCAGGATGCGCAATCACCGCAACCCCGCCGCTGTCGATAATCCAGCTCAACGCGTCATCCAGGTTAGCCCACTGGTGTTCTACATAGCCAGGCTTGCCTTTAACCAGGTATTTTTTGAATACGGCGCGCATATCCTTGGCATGGCCTTTTTCCACCAGGAAACGGGCAAAATGGGTGCGGCTGATAATGCCCTGATTGGCATATTTATATGCGCCCTCCAGGCTGCCAGAAATACCGATCTGCTCCAGGCCTGCGGCCATACCTTCGGCCCGCTTGTGGCGCCCGGCACGAATAGCCACCAGGCCTTTGACCAGCGCCGGAAACTCAGGATCTATCCTCAAGCCCAAGATATGGAGGGTGCGACGCTTCCATGTCACCGAAATCTCCACGCCATGAATAAACTGCATGTCATGTTCGGCTGCACAGGCACGTGCTTCCGCTAATCCTGATACGTCATCGTGATCGGTCAGAGCCAGCATACGCACGCCCTGCCTGGCCGCATGCTGCACCAGTGCGGTAGGCGTAAGCAGCCCATCGGATATGGTGGAATGACTATGGAGATCGATCTGAGCAGGCATGTGGTGGTGAGTTATGGGTTGGCTAAATCGCTTAAGTATTACGTAAAGTCTTGTGATGCAAGGCTAATCATAGCAAAATACGCATTTAACTAATACTTAAGCTTGCACGAATCCGTATTGTCACAATCAGGATTTACAATGACAACATCGTTTTCTGCTCGGTTAGACCTCTCCCTTTGAAAGTTCCTGCATGAAGTTTTTATTCGACCTGTTCCCGGTCATCCTGTTTTTCATCACCCTGAAAGTCGCCGAAAAAACAGCCTCAGCAAGCCTGTTTCTAGGGAAGATACTTGGCTTTCTGGGTATCACCTCCACGGTCAAGCCCGACATGGTGCCTATCATGCTGGCTACGGTCGCTGTGATTATCGCCAGCGTGATTCAAATCAGCTGGGTTAAGATCAGGCATGGCAAGGTAGACAAGGCGCTGTGGCTAAGCGCGATATTGGTGGTGGTACTGGGAGGCATGACCTTGTATTTCCAGAATGATACCTTCATCAAATGGAAGCCAACCGTGCTGTACTGGGTATTTGCCGTGGTGCTGATCAGTGCCGATCTGTTCTGGAAGAAAAATTTCATCCGAACCATGATGGGTAATGATATCGGGCTGCCGGAGAAGGTGTGGAAAACGCTGAATATATCCTGGGCCATTTTCTTTTTATGCCTGGGCATTCTTAACCTGTACGTAGCGTTCAACTACTCTATTGACACCTGGGCCAGTTTCAAGCTTTTCGGCACCATGGGCCTGATGTTTGTGTTTATCATCGCGCAAAGTATCGCCATCAATAAATACGTCACCGTAGAGGATAAAAAGTAATGTGGTATGCAATCACAGCCCATGATGTAGCCGACAGCCTGGAAAAGAGGTTGGCGCATCGCCCGGAACATCTGGCGCGCTTGCAGGCCTTGCAAAATGAAGGCCGGTTATTGCTGGCAGGGCCGTTCCCGGCAATAGACAGCATAGATCCGGGGCCAGCCGGTTACAGCGGTAGCCTCATTGTGGCCGAGTTCGAGAGTCTTGCAGCAGCAGAAACTTGGGCCAATGCGGATCCTTTTGTGAACGCTGGCGTCTATGCCGATGTCTTAGTAAGGCCTTTTAGAAAAACACTGCCTGTCTGATGACTACATTAATAGACGAAATTCGTAACAGGCTTGCTCCCTTAGAACCAACAATGCTGGAAATTCAGGATGATAGCGCCATGCATGCCGGCCATGCCGGCAACAAAGGCGGCGGTCATTTCACCCTCACTGTTGTAAGCTCGCATTTTTGCGAAAAATCACACATAATTAGACATCGCTTGATATATCAAGCTGTTGCAGACCTTATACCTAATAAAATTCATGCCCTTAGCATACGTGCTATTGCCTCTGATGAAACACCACCAACTTAAATCAACCTTAAGGAATATTGAATGAAACTGACAAAACACGCGCTTATCGCTGTTGCAGCATTAAGCTTTTTACCTGCCGCCCAAGCTGCAGATAATGGTGTCGCTACAGTCAACGGCAAAGTAATCAAGCAATCTTTAGTCGACTACATTACAAAAGATGCGACAGAACGCGGGCAAAAAGTTGACGACAATGTCCATGACATCATCCTTAACAAACTGATCAGCAGCGAGCTGATTCTGCAAGAAGCGCAACGTATCGGCCTGGATAAAACACCTGACTATCTGGCCAGGGAAGAACTGTCACGTCGCGAATTGCTGGTCAATACTTTCCTGCAGGACTACCTGAAGAAGAATCCCGTCAGCGAAGCAGACACCAAGGCTGCGTATGAAAAATACAAGTCTGAACTGGGCGATAAGGAATACAGCGCACGCCATATTCTGGTTGCTACTGAAGCAGAAGCCAAAGACGTTATCGCACAATTATCCAAAGGTGGCGATTTTGCAAAGCTAGCTAAAGAGAAATCCAAAGATCCAGGCTCCAAGGAAAAAGGTGGCGATCTGGGTTGGTTCTCACTTGGTGGCATGGTCAAACCATTCAGCGATGCGGTATTAAGCCTGAAAAAAGGCAGTTCAACGACTGCCCCAGTGCAAACGCAATTCGGCTGGCATGTTATCAAGCTTGAAGATATCCGTGATACACAAGCGCCTGCTTACGAAAAAGTAAAAGAAGGCCTGCAAAAGCAGCTGCAACAACGTAACCTTGAAAAACTGCTGACCGATCTGCGCGCAAAAGCCAAGATCGTCGACAACTCCAAAGCTGGCAAGAAATAATCAGTCTATCCTGAATATTTGTTAGCAATAAAAAAGGCCTGCAGATGCAGGCCTTTTTTATTGTCCGCGCTTGCTGATAAAAAATATCTACATGGCCGGAACCAATAGCATCGTAGCAACTCAGAAAGTATGTCACAATAAGAACCATTATCATTCACACATCTGCCAGGTCGAATTATGTTTGAAACACTCATGATTGCATTTCGTGAAGGCTTGGAAGCCTTCCTCATCGTAGCCATTGCTATCACCTATTTACGCAAAGCAAAATACGATGCTTTGATACCCTCGGTACATGCGGCCATCATTGTTTCTATCGTGGGCTGCACCATACTTGGCGTGGTCATGGCCAAGATCGGCGCATTAAGGCCATTGTGGGAAGGCATATTGGCGCTGACAGCAGCCGTATTGGTCATTACCTGCACTACGCACATGGTACGCATGGGTAAGCATATGAAAAATGAAATCACCTCGGCTATCAATCAGGCCGCCGAAAAAACCGGCTTTGCAGCCAAGGTTGGTATTTTTAGCTTTATCGTACTAATGATCGGCCGTGAAGGTCTCGAAGCCGCCACCATGATTGCCTCCCTTGCGCAGAATAACGGCATGGAGCCGCTGGCAATTGGCGGCGTATTGGGGATTGCCATCGCAGGTGGTGTAGCCTGGGCCTGGACGCGTTATGGCAAGAACATCAACCTGTCGCGCTTCTTCCAGGTCACTGCGATTTTCATGGTGATCCTTTCGATTCAACTGGTGATCTACGCATTCCATGAATTCACCGAGGCGTCAGAAATCGCCAGCCTGGGCCTGTTTGACAGCAGCTACTGGCACCACGCCA
>JBAZTJ010000090.1:0-10915 GCA_041662005.1 Candidatus Methylopumilus sp. | reverse complement strand
TGATTGCAGATGTCTGCGCATCAATCTGGCATTTGGTAATCCGCTATGTAGGTCATGATTCTGAATATAATCCAGCCTGAACTGATTGAAATTATTCGTAGCCTCTGCTATCAGCCCCATAAAATATAATTGAAAGCTCTCCGAGTTACTAACCCCGTTGTCAGGCTTGAATTTGATAACGCTGGAAAGCGTGAGGCCAATGTTAAATTCAAGCCCAGCCTGATAGGCCTTAATCCAAATGTTCAGGAAACGATTGGTTTTAGCAGTGAACACCGGCCAAAGTGGTTGATTGGGCCATTCAAGCAGCTCTTGAAGCAATTCCTGGCATGCAGTGACTAGCTCAGTAGAAACTTCCAGAGCAGACAGGGCGTGGGTATTGGAAAGGTCTATCTCAAACTCTCCGGCACAGATGTCCTCAACTGTTAATCGATAGTTGCCCAGGCGTTTTTTTAGAGCAGTTGCAGATAATGCGACATGAAAATCATGTTGATAGTCTGCACTGCTGGCTCGATATGACTGCATTAAGTTTTCTGCTCGAAAAATGTTTATAAATAAAAGTCGGCAGGGTTGAGTCCATAACTGTCTGGAGGTAGTCCGCGCATGATTTTGTAGATATCTCCGTTAGGGCATAGCGGCGCATGGATTAAATCCAGAGTCACCGGATAGTCATTGCGGGTTTTATCGGGCGCGAGCAACACCATGACACGAGGTTGTAGTCGACGCACATGGTTTTGTTGTATCACCACGGCGACTTCCCCGGAATTTAGTTCTACCAGCGAACTTACCGGGTAAATGCCGAAGAACTGGATAAGTTGGTTGACTAGTACGGCACTAAACTCCTTGTCTCGGCTTGCGTAAATCTGCTCCAAGGCCTGCTGGTTGAAAATTCCTTTGGCATACACTTTATTGGTGGTGAGTGCACAGTAAGTATCCATAATGCCGGCCATCTGTGCTGGCAGGCTGATGTGTTCTGCGCTCAGTGCGGAGGGGTAGCCGCTGCCATTAATGCGCTCATGGTGATTGGCTACTATATTCAATATGGTGGGTGAAATATTTTCAGTGTTATTCAATATGTCCAGTCCAATCTGAACATGAGTTTTCATCAGGACAAATTCGGCGGGAGTTAGCTCCCCCTCTTTATGTAGAAGTTCTGCAGGAATTTTGACCTTACCAATATCCTGCAGCAGTCCGGCCAGGCCTAGATCTTTTATCTGGGGTTTAGGCAAGGCCATGAAGTGCGCAAGAGCCATCAGGTTGATAGAGACGTTGAGTGCATGGTTGTAAGCGTAGTCATCTCTTTGTTTTAGTTTGGCTAGCCACATGAGTGCATCCGGATTACGTTCAATACTGGCAACCATGCTATCGAGTATCTGATTGACGTGGGTCAAGTCAATCTTATTTTCATTGGCTATTGCTTCAAAAATCTCTTTGGTAGCAATCGCTGTTTCTTCGAAGACAGGATAAATGACCGCCATTTCCTCCTCAACAGGAATACTGTTGTCATGAGTAGTCATGCTATATGCATCATTTGTTGAGGATTGATGCTTTGCTTCAGGCTCGCTAGAGCTCGATGAGCTAAGGAAATTCAGGGTCTTTCTTCCGGGAAGCCAACTCTTTACTTTACCCAGCACATTGGAGACATCGTGCTTAAGTTGGCTCGCTAATGAGTTAGGTTGAGAAGTGTTGGTTGCGCCAGGGACAGGATTCACCACAGGTAAATCTTTGGGGATATGTGCAATATTTAATAACTGTTGCTCGCTTGATACATCGTATTTTGAAGGCTCAGGACTTCTCGCTGAGGTGGGCTGCGTTTGACTTCTGTCTGCATTCAACTCACGTAATATCTCAAAGAAATTCGTTTTGGCGATATTTTTTTGTACATGCTTTTTAGTTGCTGCATTTTTTCGCTTTGCAATAGTACCTTCGCATAAAACAGCCGTGCTTTCTTTTTGCGGGATTACTTGGTGCTCACCAAGGGAAAGCGTTCTATCAATGACTACCGTTCGGCACAGACTTTGTATTTGCCTGATTTGCTCATCATCGTCCAGTAAAAATCCTTGCAGCATAAAAGGGGAGTCCAGCCACGGCCTGTCCAAATCAGACACAAACATACCGAGCTTGAGGTTGCTGACATTGATGGTCTCTTTACGATAGTCTGGCAAGGACATTCTAAACCCTGATTTTTCTGATAATTGCCAACAATATTATAGTAACTTAATTTACTTGCAGTGATAGGGTTGAATAGCATAAGACTGAATAGCCTCAAAGCCACTGCTAACTTCGGATTATGAGCGCGAAGTTAGTTCTGCCAGGGATCGAATGTGAACAACAGCGCTTTCTGACAGAGAAGGGAGATTGTAGCCACCTTCCAGTATCGAAACTACTCGGTTGTCGGCATATTTATTCGCAATATTTTTTATGAACTCTGTGATCCAAGCATAATCTTCTTTTTCCAAAGCGAGTTGTGCCAGCGGATCATTGGTATGTGCATCGAAACCGGCAGAGACAAACAGCATTTGGGGCTGAAAGCTATTCAGAGCTGGGAGGAACTCCCTTTGGACGGCCTTCCTGAAAGAGTTTCCATCCGTGTTGGCGGGTAGCGGCACATTAATCATGCGATCTGTACGGCTATCCTTTCCTTTGTAAGGATAAAACGGATGCTGAAAGGTTGAGCACAGCATCACTTTTGGGTTGTCTTTGAAAATATCCTCAGTGCCATCACCGTGGTGCACGTCAAAATCCACGATGGCTACCCGTTGCAGTTGATGAAACTCAATGGCATGGGCCACGCCTGCCGCTACATGATTGAAAATGCAGAAGCCGGCGGCGCGCTCACGGCCTGCATGGTGTCCGGGTGGGCGCGTGCAGCAAAAGGCATTCTTCACTTTGCCTTGCATGACGAGGTCAGTCGCCAGTATGGCCGCCCCTGTAGCGTGTAAGCATGCAGACAGGCTCATGGGACCCATCGCCGTGTCCTGGTCTAGCCTGACTAATCCGGCCTGGGGTGAAATGCTGCGTATATGCTTGATATAACTGGCGGTATGTACGCGCAGTAGTTGCTGGTCGGTAGCAAGCGGGGATTCGTGAATTTGCAGTTGGGGGTAGATGCCGTCTGCAATCAATTTGTTCCTGATTGCGGTGATGCGTGCAGGTGATTCCGGATGAGAGCCATCCATGATATGCAGCAAAGTATCAGGATGGGTAATGAATGCAGTGCCCATAGGCGACCTCACTGGTTAGCTTTCCGCTCTTAGGGTTCCTTACCGATTTCGTTGGTCAGCTCTTGATAGTATGTTAAGCGTTCCTTTGATACTTTTCCGTCAGTGATGGCCTGGCTTAGTGCACAATCCGGCTCTTTAAGGTGGCGGCAATTACTGAAACGGCATTTGCCCAGGTAAGGCCGAAACTCGACAAAGGCATGTTCCAGTTGATCGATATTCAAGTGGTTAAGGCCAAACTCCTGTAGTCCCGGAGAGTCAATCAGTTGGCTGTTGCCATTGAGGTGATACAAGTGTGCTGCAGTAGTCGTATGCTTACCGCTATCAAGCACCTCGGAGACCTCTTGCGTGCGTACCAGTGACTCGGGCAGCAGGGCGTTCACAATGGTGGATTTGCCCATGCCGGATTGCCCTACCAGCACGCTGGTATGGCCTTGCAGCCATTGTGTTAGCGGGCTGATATCCTGCTTTGCGGAGAGCGGCTGTACCTGATAACCCAGGGATGAGTACAGGACCAGTTTCTTCATGGCATCGCTGTTGTCGCCAATGTCGCACTTGTTGAGCACAATCACTGCCTTGATTGCCGCTGCCTCAGCGGCAATCAGGCAGCGATTCAGCAGTGCTTCGTAAAAGCTGGGGGTCGTGGCAAGTACAATAATCACTTGCGTGACATTGGCCGCCAGCATTTTGCTGCGATAAGCATTGCTACGGTAAAGCAGGCTGCTGCGGGGCAGGGTAGATTCAACTACGCCTTCGCTGGTATCTGTTAGTTTGATTGTGACTTGATCACCGCAGGCGAGGTCTGTTTTTTTGCCACGCGTCACACAGCTTATGCGCTTGCCGTCACGCAGCTCCACCTCATAGCGTTTTCCATAAGCCGCAGTGACCAGGCCTTGTTCCAAAGCGCTATTTTTCAAACTTGTAATAGGTCTTGTTGAGATAGCTTGCTACATGCAGTTCCTCATCCTCAAACCACTTTAACCCAAGCATGGTGTTGCAGTTGCGGATCTGGGCGATGAGCCCGGCAGAGCTTTTTACTTTACGGTATTCCCTGGTGTAGATGGATGAGCCGTCCCCGCCGAACTGGGCGGCATGACAGGCGATGCAGTTTTTCTCTACCATCGCCTTGCCGATAGCCGGGTCACCTTTGGCAAACGGGTCGGCATGAGCGAGGCCGACAGAAACAAGAAGTGCAGTGAATATGACGACTTTTTTCATATCGATCTCCTGTGTACCAAGCCGCCTCAAACTGAGGGCGAACTGGTGAAGACCGCCAGCTTGGCAATGCGGATACTTGCCGGCGGGTGTGAATCATAAAACGCAGAATGCAACGGATCGGGTGTCAGCGTTGAGGCATTATCACGATAAAGCTTAACCAGCGCTTCAACCAAGTGGCGTGCATCGGCGTGCCTGGCAGCATAGTCGTCGGCTTCGAATTCATTTTTGCGCGAATAGCTGGCCATGAGTGGACGCAGTAAGAACAGGAATACCGGGCTGACCAGCATGAATAACAGTAATGCCATGTAGTTACTGGCTTCCGCTACTCCCAGGCCTTCATAAAACCAGCCTTGCTGCTTGAGCCAGCCAAGCAAGGCCAAGCCCAGGAAACTGATAGCGAATAACATGATAATGCGCTTAATCACGTGGTGGTGCTTGAAGTGCCCTAACTCGTGAGCCAATACGGCTTCTATTTCATCCTCATCCAGACGCTCCAGCAAAGTATCAAAGAACACCACACGTTTGCTGGCGCCGAACCCTGTGAAGTAAGCATTACCGTGGCTGCTGCGTGTAGAGCCATCCATTACAAATAGCCCTTGAGATTTAAAACCGCACTTGGTGAGCAATGTTTCAATGCGTGCTTTGAGTGACTCATCGGCAAGCGGCGAGAACTTGTTGAACATGGGAGCAATAAAAGTTGGATATATTGCTAGCATAAGCAGATTAAAGACGCTCCAAACTACCCACAGGTAAAACCACCAGTAGTTACCAGCACCTTGCATTAGCCATAGCGCCGCGAACAGGATAGGGGCGCCAAGTGCCAAACCTAGAATGCCGTGCTTGAGCATGTCCGTGAAGAACATGGTCGGCGTCATTTTGTTAAACCCGAAGCGCTGGTCGATAACAAAAGATTTATAGTAGTCAAAAGGCACGTCAATGATGCTGCTAGCGATGAGTGCGCTCAAGATTACTAGCGCACCGCGAATAACCTCGTGCTCAGGTAATATGCTACGCCATGCACTATCTATCCACTGCAGCCCGCCACCTATTGTAAGTAGCAACAACAACAGTGCCTGTACCACGGCTTCCAGAATAATCAGGCGGGTTTTTTCTGATGAGTAATCGGCAGCTTTTTGATGCGCATCGAGGCTGATGTTTTGCTCAAATGCCTTGGGAACCTGATTGCGATGCGCCTGGATGTAATTGACATGGCGCCTTCCCAGCCAGAAGCGGGTAAGGGTAGTGAGGATTAATACACTGATAAATACGGTGGTAAGGGTGGTAGCCATAATTTCCAAAATATAAGTTAAACTGTATGCCCTTAAGAAGCGCGGATTGGTCAAAGGTTCATCAATTAAGCGCCTAGCAGGCATTTCAGCAATATTTTAATGGAAATCATTATGGCACAAGTTTTAGTACAAAATCCCGATAACCTGATCTGGTTGGATATGGAAATGAGCGGCTTATTACCAGATAGCGACAGGATACTGGAACTTGCAGTGGTGGTGACTGACGCCAACCTGAATGTGTTGGGTGAGTCACCCGTGATCGTTGTGCACCAAAGTGATGCGGTGTTGGACGGAATGGATGCATGGAACAAGGGAACGCACGGTCGTTCCGGGCTTATTGAGAAGGTAAAGGCTTCAACTGTGGATGAAGCAACAGCCACTCAGCAAATGATAGAGTTTTTAAAGCAGTTCGTACCGGCGGGTAAATCCCCGATGTGCGGCAATTCTATCTGTCAGGATAGGCGGTTCATGGCGCGTTACATGCCGGATCTGGAAGCCTATTTTCATTATCGTAATCTGGATGTCAGCGTCTTTAAGGAGTTGGCACGTCGCTGGAAGCCAAGTGTTTACTCGGGTTTCAAAAAAGCTAGTAAGCACGAGGCCTTGGCGGATATCTATGAGTCCATCGATGAACTGAAGTATTACCGCGAGCACTTCATCAAGTTGGATTAAAAGCCGGAGTCATAATCTCCAGTAAAAAAAAAGGTGCGATGGACGCACCCGAGGGAGGAGAAGTAAAGCCTTGGAGAAAGCTCACATAGTACTAAGCATGTACTATGCCAATTCGTGGCCTGCAAAATTACATGAATGCTATTTAACTGGTTAATTGTGACAGCGTAATGAAAAAAGCCTGAAGTGATCATTCAGGCTTTTTTGATTCGAGCATGGGTAAGTGGATTGGCTATGAGGCAAGCAGGCTTTTGTAGAGACTCAAATACTCGCTGGCACTTTTATCCCAGCCCAGATCGCGATGCATGCCGTTGCGCTGTATCTTGCGCCATGTTTTTTCGTCTCGATAATAGCTGAGTGAGCTCTGTATGCTTGTATATAGCGCCTCCGGGCTGTTGTTTTCCATGACGAAGCCGGTCGCAGTGCCAAGTTTCAGGCTGTCTGGCGTAGTATCTGTGACGGAGTCAGCCAGCCCGCCGGTGTGGCTGACTACTGGTGGGGTGCCGTAACGCAGGCCATACATCTGGTTTAAGCCGCAAGGCTCGAAGCGGGAGGGCATGATGAAGATGTCACTGCCGGCCATGATCTGGTGAGACAGCGGCTCGCTGTAGCCGATATTGACGCTCACCTGTAACGGGTAATCTTGTGCCAGTTGCCTGAAGCCGCTTTCCAATTGCGGTTCTCCGCCTCCCAATAGTGCAATCTGGCTACCTTGCCGTAATAAGGATTTGGCGATAGTGAGGAACATGTCCAAACCTTTTTGGTGGGTCAATCGGCTCACTACGCCAAATAGCGGTGCAGCTGCATCAACATATAGGCCGAGCTTGGCTTGCAAGTCGGTTTTGACAATTCTTTTGTCATTAAGGCGCTGAGCGTTATAGCGTTTCGTCAGGTGCGGGTCTTTGGCCGGATTCCATTCATCGAGGTCTATGCCATTGAGTATGCCGTGTATCTCATGGCCGCGATGCGCTAGCAGGCCCTGCATGCCAAACCCATACTGCTCAGTCTGTATTTCCTGTGCGTAGGTTGGGCTGACGGTAGAGATGCTGTCAGCAAAATAGATACCGCCCTTGAGAAACGACAGTTGTCCGTAGTACTCCACGCCATTCACGTTGAAACTGGTAGCGGGTAACCCTAGCTGGGTAATCCAGTCTGCATGAAAACAGCCTTGAAACGCCAGGTTATGAATGCTTAAAACTGATTTCGCCTGATGCAGCTTGGGGTGGTTTTGTTTTTTGTAATGCATGTATGCAGGCGTCAATCCTGTTTGCCAGTCATTACAATGCACAATCTCCGGTATCCAGTCTTTCAGCGGACTATCGCTATCACTTAATATGGCAGCTACTAGTGACAATATACCGAAGCGCACCGGGTTATCTTCCCAGGTGAGGCCTTTTTCATCCATATAAGGGCCGCCGGCACGCTCATATAGGGGCGGGCATTTGATGGCAAGCACTGCGACACCGGACTCTTCGATTTCACCCAATATTAATGTGATTGAGCCTACAAATGGCAGCCCCTTTATGGAGGTGACAATTTGTTGCTTGGCAAGTTTTTTCAGTACGGCCGGGTAGCCGGGAATTAGTATGCGGGCATCGGCCCCGATTTCATTGAGCGCTGCGGGCAATGAGCCGCTGACATCGGCCAAGCCACCAGTTTTAATTAAAGGAAAGGCTTCAGGTGTGACAAATAAGATACGCAACGCTTAGGCTTTCAATGATGTGGTATTGCTGAAGTTTTATTAAGTTGCAGATTGAATCTAATTTTGCAGTCCATCATACTGGCGAGTAGTACGCTAATCAAGATGAAGTATTGCAGGCTGGGCATAATAAGGAACAAATCATGAGCTTATATGGATTCGTGGCTGTCGGTGTGGGCGCCGCTATTGGCGCATGGGCGCGCTGGGGGCTGGGTTTGGGGCTGAATGCAGTCTTTCCACTGTTGCCTCTAGGTACCCTGGTGGCTAATCTGGCAGGGGGGTATGTCATGGGGTTGGCCATGGGGGTTATCAGCCTGGGCGGTGTCTTTAGTCCTGAGCTGCGCTTGCTGGTGACGACGGGCTTTCTGGGCGGGCTCACTACTTTTTCAACGTTTTCTGCCGAGGCCGTCGACCTCTTCACGCGAGGTGAGTACGGCTGGGCTTCTGTGCATGTGTTGAGCCATGTTGCGGGCTCGCTACTAATGACTGCGCTAGGTGTACTGACTGTGCAGATGTTGAAAAGCTAGGGGCTGAGCATTCAAGATAAATGCTAAAAAGTAAGTTAATGGGAAATGAATTGATTAAATAAGCATTTTTGCCTATAATCGCCCGCTTTCCTGATTTTAGTTCTTTCCACCTTGGCTCACTGTTCCGCAGTGCAGGAGCCTCTAATCCAAAAGGAGTTTACATGCGACATTATGAAGTAGTTTTTATCGTCCATCCGGACCAGAGCGAACAAGTGCCGGCAATGATCGAGCGCTATCGCACACTGGTTAATTCTAACGGTGGCACCATGCACCGCCTGGAAGACTGGGGTCGTCGTCAACTGGCTTACCCTATCCAGAAAATCCACAAAGCGCATTACGTGCTAATGAATATCGAATGCAATCAGTTCGTGTTGGATGAGCTTGAAAATGGATTTAAATTTAATGATGCTGTGTTGCGTCATTTGACCGTAGCTACCAAAGAGGCTGTTGTTG
The DNA here is from genome assembly GCA_041662005.1 of Candidatus Methylopumilus sp. GTDB lineage: Bacteria > Pseudomonadota > Gammaproteobacteria > Burkholderiales > Methylophilaceae > DATHXC01. Next base: position 1,842 of record JBAZTJ010000090.1, on the reverse strand, counting down.
CGCCCTCCCCAATGATGAAGGAAGAGAAATCCAGATCAGTATTGGGCAAGGATGAAGCTGCACCAGTGGCTCCAGCCGCACCTGCTGTTGAGGCGGCATCTGCGTAAGTGAATGGCAATAAGCTGGAGACTAATTTATTAGTCATGCAGGGCGAAGTTGTTCAAATAGAAATACTTCGCTACACCCCAGCAGGAATACCGTTGTTGAGTTTTGTTTTGCGACACCTCTCTGAACAACCAGAGGCGGGAATGCAGCGCAGGGTTGAATGTGAAGTCAATGCTGTCATCATGGGTGAACTGGCAGAGAAATCACAAGGCATTAAAGCCGGGGCATTGTTAAAAGTGGCCGGATTTATTGCCAGACGCAGCTTGAAAAGCACGCAACTGGTATTGCACATTAATACATTAGAGATGATCTAATCTAAACTATATTTTAAGGATTACTAACATGGCACGTGATATGTTCAAACGCCGCCGCTACTGCCGTTTTTCAGCAGAGGGCATTAAAGAAGTAGATTACAAGGATGTGGATCTGTTAAAGGATTTCATCAACGAAAACGGCAAGATTATTCCAGCCCGTATCACCGGCACCAAAGCACGTTACCAACGTCAGCTTACTACTGCAGTGAAGCGCGCTCGTTTCCTCGCTCTCTTGCCATACACTGACAAGCACTAAGGGGAAAAGCATGCAAATCATTCTGTTAGAAAAAGTAGTTAACCTGGGCAACCTTGGCGATGTAGTTAAAGTGAAGGACGGCTATGGCCGTAACTTCCTGATTCCTCAAGGCAAGGCAAAGCGCGCAACTGAAGCCAACAAGGCTGAGTTCGCTGCACGCCGTGCAGTGCTGGAAAAACAACAAGCCGATATCCTGGCTGCGTCTGTTGCACGTGGTGAGAAATTGGCTGGTTTCTTGTTGCAAGTGACGCAAAAAGCAGGTGTTGATGGCCGTCTGTTCGGTTCTGTGACCAATGGCGATATCGCTGAGTCATTGACTGCACAAGGGTTTGAAGTGGCTAAAGCTGAAGTGCGCCTGCCTAATGGTCCATTAAAGACTATTGGTGATCACGCTGTTAGCATCGCGTTACATCATGACGTTGTAGTAGATATCACTGTATCAGTATTGGGCGAAGCTTAATCGCTAGCTTGGGTTGATACTCCAGAAAGGGCTGCTTAGGCAGCCCTTTTTATTTGTGCTTTATGGTTACAATGCCTAATATCGAATTCACCCATATTCTGGCAAGTAATTATGAGCAAAAAAGCGACTCCCAACTCCCACCAATCACTTTGGACTACGGTGGTTCAGCCAGATTATCCGGCAGAAAATTTCCACAGCCTGGCCAGCAGCGTGGAGCGTGCTTCCACGGTGGTATTCCCTGATGTTAAAAGCCTGCGTAACCGTGATTGGCGAGACAAAAGCCAATACACCTATGGCTTGCTGGGCACCCCAACTACCCGGCGCCTGGAACGCAAACTGGCATTGATAGAGGGAGGCGAGCATTGCATCCTGCTGCCTTCAGGCCTGGCGGCCATCAGCCTGACGTTGCTGGCCTTACTTAAAAGCGGTGACCGCGTGCTGCTGCCAACTAATACCTATGCGCCGACATGCGAGGCCGCGCGCTACATGGCGGCTAGCTACGGCATAGAGCTGGCATTCTACGATCCGTTACTGCCAGATAGCATCGTCATGACAGGCAACACCAGGCTAATATGGGTGGAGACTCCGGGCTCTGTCACTATGGAAGTCGCCGACTTGCCCGCGCTGGCAGAGATCGCCCACAGGCATCAGGCATTGGTGGCGGTGGATGCAACCTGGGCTGCGGGAGTTGCTATGCAAGTATTTGA
>JBAZTJ010000089.1:4562-11059 GCA_041662005.1 Candidatus Methylopumilus sp. | reverse complement strand
CATGACGATCCGGTTGCATTGCTGCCGCAGGCACAGCATTTGGTAGATGAGCTCAATGAAGGCAGCGGTGTACTGATTTTGTCGGATATTTACGGTGCAACACCCTGCAACATGGTGGGACGCTTGCTCAAGCCAGGCCATATCGAAGGCGTAGCGGGAGTCAACCTGCCTATGCTGGTACGTGCATTGACATACCGCAACGGCAGCATCACCATGTTGGCGGAAAAAGCCCTGAGTGGGGGGCGCGAAGGCGTCATCCATTTTACCGAGGAAGCATGCAAGAACATGAAGTAACAGCGAAGCAATTACTTAAGTAATGTGGTCGGGCAAAGTAAAAGGGAAAGTATAAAAAATGATCAAGCAGGAAATAGAAATCATCAATAAACTGGGTTTGCACGCACGCGCTTCCACCAAGCTGACGCAGACAGCCAGCCAGTATGCCAGCGAGATATGGATAGAGCGTAATGGCCGTCGCGTCAATGCAAAAAGCATTATGGGAGTCATGATGCTGGCTGCCAGCAAGGGCAGCAAGATCACGCTGGAAACTGCCGGCAATGATGAAACCCCAGCCATGGATGCGCTGGTCACGCTGATCAATGCCCGCTTCGGTGAGCCAGAGTAACCCCGATAAGCCGCAGCCATGAATATCAATACACCTCACGTTAGCTTTTCCATACACGGCGTTGGTGTATCCGGGGGCATCGCCATCGGGCATGCCCATCTGGTTTCACACGCCCTGCTGGAAGTGGTGCATTACAAGGTTCCCAAAAACCTGCTGGAACAGGAAATCACCCGCTTTGACGACGCAGTGAAACGCGTCCGCAACGATCTGGAATCCATACGCCGTCAATTGCCGGAAAAAGCACCAGCCGAACTGGGGGCTTTCGTCAGCACCCATTTGCTGATACTGGCAGACCATGCGCTGTCGGAAGCTCCCAAAGCCATTATCCGGGAAGAGTTGTGCAATGCCGAGTGGGCGCTGAAGCAGCAGATGGAAGACATCGTCGCCCAATTCGAGAAAATAGAGGACGAGTACCTGCGTGAGCGCAAGCAGGACGTGGTGCAGGTAGTCGAGCGCGTCATCAAGATGCTTCTGGGCCATCCGGGACAGGTGCAGATTAAAGAACAGGAAAGCGCGATTATCCTGGTCGCGCACGATCTTTCGCCCGCTGATGCAATCCAGTTCAAGCAGCACCAGTTTGCGGCCTTCATTACCGATGTCGGCGGTGCCACCTCGCATACCGCAATTCTGGCGCGTAGCCTCAACATTCCTTCCATCGTCGCCCTGCAACGCGCCAGAACACTGATCCGCGATGGCGAACTGATTATCGTGGATGGCAATCAGGGTGTCGTGATCACCAATCCGGACAAGGATACCCTTGCCGAGTACAAGCTGCGCCAGGAACAATGGGAGATCGAGCAACAAAAGCTCAAGCGCATCAAGCTCACCAAGCCTGTCACGCTGGATGGCACCGCGATTGAACTGCAGGCCAATATTGAGGTGCCTGAGGATGTAGTCAAGGCACTGGCAGCAGGTGCCACCGGCGTTGGCCTGTACCGCACCGAGTTCCTGTTCATGAACCGCCGCGATACGCCGAATGAAGAAGAGCAATTCACGGCCTACCGCCAGGTAGCGGAAGCCATGAAAGACATGCCGGTCACTATCCGTACCCTGGATTTGGGCGCCGACAAGGAAATGAACTCTGACACTGTGCGCACCTGCACCAACCCGGCGCTGGGATTGCGTGCGATCCGGTTATGCCTGTCCGAGCCGCAGATGTTCCATGTGCAGTTACGTGCCCTGCTGCGCGCCTCGCATTACGGCAATATCAAGATACTCGTGCCCATGTTGTCCTCCATCACCGAATTACGCCAGACCTTGTTGCTGCTGGAGCGCGCCAAGCAAAGTCTGCGTCTTGAAAAAGTGCCGTTTCAGGAAGATATCCAGGTAGGCGGCATGATAGAAATCCCGGCGGCGGCAATATGCGCCGAAGCTTTTGCCAAAGAGCTGGATTTTCTCTCCATCGGCACCAATGACCTGATTCAATACTCACTGGCTATCGACCGTACTGATGATACCGTATCGCATCTTTACAACCCCACGCACCCGGCGGTACTGCAGCTGATTGAAATGACCATTCGGGCCGGGCAGAAACTCAACAAACCAGTTTCGGTATGCGGTGAAATGGCCGGCGATGCCAAACTCACACGCCTGTTGCTCGCGCTCGGCCTGCGCCAGTTTTCCATGCATCCATCCAACGTCCTGATGGTTAAACGCCAGGTATTGCAGAGCGATCTGCCGACGCTGGTACCCATCGCGCGCAAGATATTGAGCAATCACGATATTGATCGGATGGAACCTTTAATGCAGAAAATCAATCTCTAAAGACCAGATGCTATTCAAAAGGGTATGACCATGACTGACGTACAAAACCAACCGAACAGCAATGATCCAACTGCAGGGACAAGTTCCGGCCCCAATTCCAACCCTAGCGCCGATGACAAAAATATTGTGGTACTTACCCACTTAGGCGGCACCATTTTCAGTATCATCCCCAGCCTCATTGTGTGGCTGTTAAAAAAGGATGACAACCCTTACATAGGCGAGCAAGCCCGCGAGGCCTTGAACTTTCAGATCACTATCCTGCTCGCCCAAATAGTGAGTACCTTTTTGATCGTCATATTGATCGGTGTTGTACTGATGGGCCTGGTCTGGCTCGCCAACATCGTGTTGTGCATACTGGCTGCAGTCGCGACCAGTAAAGGCGAAAATTACCGATACCCGTTTGCTTTACGTCTCATTAATTAAGGATACAGAATTGTCCCTACCCCAGGCTTTACAACAAAACCCATTACTAGACTTCTCCGGCTTACCCAGGTTCGATGAGGTACGCGCAGAACACGTCACCCCCGCCATAGACTTCTTGCTGACCCATGCCCGCAGCTTGGTAGACCAGCTGGCAACCACGCCAGAAGCCCCTAGCTGGGAAAACTTTGCGCATCCGCTGGAGGATATGGAGGAACATATTTCGCGCGCCTGGGCTCAAGTGGGACACATGAATGCTGTCGTCAACAGCCCAGAGCTACGCGAGGCTTACAATGCCAACTTGCCGAAACTGACTGATTTTTATAGCGACCTGTCACAAGACGAGCGGTTGTATGCCAAATTTCGTGCAATCCATGCAAGTGCGGCCTACGCCACGCTCAACCAGGCGCAGCGCACGATAGTCGAAAATGAGTTACGAGATTTCCGCCTGGGTGGCGCTGAGTTGCCGGATACCCAGAAAGCGCGCTTCAAGGAAATACAGGAAGAGCTGTCCAAACTCACCACCAAGTTTGAAGAGAACCTGATGGACACTACCAACGATTTTGCTTTATTCGTTGCCACCGCCGATGAACTAAAAGGTGCACCCGAGGATGTGCTGCAAGCTGCACAGGAAGCCGCCAAGGCAGATGACAAAGCCGACAAGAACAATGCTGGCTATAAATTTACCCTGCACTATCCTTCTTACATGCCGGTGTTGCAGTACGGCGAGAACCGCAGCCTGCGCGAACAGCTTTACCGTGCCTATGCCACCCGCGCTTCAGAGTTCGGCAAAACGGAGTGGGACAATACGCCGCTGATCGGCGCCATCCTCAAGTTACGCCTGGAAGCTGCGCAGTTGCTTGGATACAACAATTACGCGGAAGTGTCTTTGGCCTCCAAAATGGCCGATACCCCGGCGCAAGTCATTGAGTTTCTGGATAATCTGGCCCAGCGCGCCAAACCTTTTGCCAAGAAAGATATGCAGGAGCTCACTGACTACGCCGCCAAGCTGGGCATCAATGATATGCAAGCCTGGGATGTAGCTTTCGTCTCAGAGAAATTGCGTGAAGAGAAATATGCCTTCTCCGACCAGGAGGTAAAACAATACTTCCCCGAAGAACAAGTGCTGCATGGCCTGTTTAAAGTCACCGAAACCATATTCGGCGTACAGGTCAAAAAATCCAGTGCCCCGGTATGGCATAGCGATGCCGCGTTCTACGAAATCAACGATAAAAACGGCCAGCCTGTCGGCCAGTTCTACCTGGATTTATACGCGCGCAACAACAAGCGTGGCGGCGCCTGGATGGATGAAGCCATCACCCGCCGCAAAAAGAGCAGCGGCGTGGAAACACCGGTCGCTTTCCTCACCTGCAACTTTTCCGGCCCGGTTGGCGGAAAACCAGCCCTGTTCACACATGACGAAGTGATCACCATGTTCCACGAATTCGGCCATGGCCTGCATCATATGCTGACCCAAGTGGATGACTATGGCGTTTCCGGCATCAAGGGTGTGGAATGGGATGCGGTAGAGCTACCCAGCCAGTTCATGGAAAATTTCTGCTGGGAGTGGGACGTGCTGCGCCACATGACCAAGCATGTAGATAGCGGTGCGCAACTGCCGCGCGAGTTGTTCGACAAGATGGTCGCCGCCAAGAATTTCCAGGCCGGCATGCAGACCGTGCGCCAGATCGAGTTTTCATTGTTCGATATGCGCCTGCATGGCGAATTCGACCCGCATGGCAGCAGCACAGCGCTAGACCTGATCGAGCAGGTACGCGATGAAGTCGCCGTCGTGCGCCCACCCAAGTGGGGCCGCTTCCCCAATGGTTTCTCGCACATTTTTGCGGGCGGTTACGCCGCTGGTTATTACAGCTACAAATGGGCAGAAGTGTTATCTGCCGATGCCTACAGCATGTTTGAAGAAAACGGCGTGCTCTCGGCTGAAACCGGCCGCCGCTTCTGGCATGAGATATTGGCTAAGGGCGGCTCACGCCCAGCGCTGGAATCCTTCATCGCCTTCCGCGGCAGGGAGCCAAGCATAGATGCATTACTCCGACACAGCGGCATGACTGCTTAAAGTTTTAATGCTCGTCGTGATACTGAGTTGCACAAGGCGAGGAAGTCGCGAGTCAGCCCATGCCGCATTATTGAAGTAATGAGAGATAGAAAATTGAAAATTGCTACCTGGAATGTTAACTCACTGAACGTACGCTTGCCGCACGTACTGGACTGGGTAAATGAACACCAGCCAGACGTAGTCGGGCTGCAGGAAACCAAACAGGAAGACAGCAAATTTCCCTATGTCGCATTGGCCGAAGCCGGTTATCAAGCCATCCATAGCGGGCAGAAAACCTATAACGGCGTGGCTATCCTCAGTCGTCACGACATGGCGGATGTCCAGATGGGCATTCCTGATTTCGAAGATGAACAAAAGCGCGTGATTGCAGCCACTATCAATGGTATCCGCATAGTGTGTGCTTACGTCCCCAATGGCCAGAGCCTGGATTCCGATAAATATCAATACAAACTGCGCTGGCTGAATGCACTCTCTGACTGGCTGGCTGATGAGCTTGTCAGGCACCCAAAGCTGGTACTGCTGGGAGACTATAATATCGCACCGGAAGACCGGGATTGCCATGACCCCGCGGCCTGGATAGGCCAGGTACTGGTGAGTGAACCCGAGCGGGCTGCGTTCCAGCGATTGGTAGCCTTAGGCCTGCATGACAGCTTCCGGCTGTTTGAGCAGGCTGAGGGCAGCTACAGCTGGTGGGACTACCGTATGGCAGGCTTCCGGCGTAATCTGGGCATGCGTATAGACCACATCCTGGTAAGTAACCCACTGGTCCCGGAATGCAAGGCCAGCTGGATAGACAAGGCCCCGCGGAAACTGGAGCGGCCGAGTGACCACACCCCGGTAGTTCTTGAAATATAATCTACATCAACTATAAACCTGGCTCGAAGTTTGGCCGATATCACCTTTAACCTATATAGACCAAGGACTCTCACCATGTCACTGAATGAAAAATCCATTAATGCAATTAATGAGTACTTTGCCGAGATCGCCCAGAATGCCGTCAACATGGCCTATGAAGAAAGCGATGAAGACACAACCTACGCAGAGTTTATGGAAAACCTGACCAATTACCTGCACCAGCTGGCCTCAGAGCATGTGGCAACTGAAGTGCTGGCAATGTCATCCAGTGCTATTGAAAAATACAACGGTGGCAGCGGCATTTTTGTCGATGACGTACAGGCGCTAATTGAAGAAAAAGAAGATGAAGACGAGATCGAAGACGAAGATATTGATGAAGAAGATAGTTATTAAAGCGATTCAATTAAAGTACTGGTTTTGAGCAATTTACCCACAATCAGCTGGGTTGAGATAGCCAAAACACATTCTGCAATATGGCAATCTGAAGCTGGCGTCTTGCCGCCCAAACGCGTCGTGGTTGCCGATGACAGCATTACCGCAGATGCCGCTTACCGCCTGGCTTGCGAAGGCACGGCAATGTTGTGGCGTGGCGACTTCCAGAATGCCCGCCAGTTGTTGCAGGCCATGGCCAGGCGGGCCGACAGCAAATCCAAACCAAAAAAATCTGGCAAGGTTGCCATTGGGCCAGCTAAACCCAACCCTGCCGATGCCTTTCACTTGCATCGCCAGGCGCAATCGCAACGTGCGCGTACCCTGGGT
>JBAZTJ010000089.1:0-4552 GCA_041662005.1 Candidatus Methylopumilus sp. | reverse complement strand
CTGATTCCCGTCAATGCCGACTACAGCATCCCATTGCGGCGCTCACCCGAGGTCAAACTCGCCTGTAGCGAAGCCTATGGCGAGCGGCATGAAGAGTTTATCGTGTCGCTGCGAGAACTGCTGGGGTTGATAGGCGCGCATGAGTGGCGTAAAAACGGTGTGGAAATCCCCGCACTTGGCAAGCGCATTCACCCCTATTACGGCGTGTTCTCACCGGTGCGTGGCGAGTACGTAAACCTCGTTGCGGAAGCCCCTTTACCTTCTCAAACCCTGGCTTTTGATATCGGCACAGGCAGCGGCATATTGGCAGCCGTGCTGGCAAAACGCGGGGTAAAACACATCATCGCCACCGACCAGGATACGCGGGCTTTAGCCTGTGCTCATGACAATCTGACGCGGTTAGGATATGCCAGCCAGGTCGAGCTAATGCAGACAGACTTGTTCCCGCCAGGCCTTGCACCGCTCATCGTCTGCAATCCGCCATGGCTACCGGCGCGGCCCAGCTCCCCCATCGAACATGCCATCTATGACCCGGAAAGCCGTATGTTGCTTGGCTTCATCAACGGTCTGGCCGGGCATCTGACGCCAAAAGGTGAAGGTTGGTTAATACTCTCTGACTTTGCAGAGCATCTTGGTTTACGCACAAGGGATGAACTGCTGACGGCTATCAGCGAAGCCGGCTTGAAGGTGCTGGGCAAGATCGACATCAAACCGCATCACCCGAAAGTCAGCGATAGCAGCGACCCGCTGCATCAAGCCCGCACCCGCGAGCTCACCTCGTTGTGGAGGCTGGCTGTTCATGATGCTTAAGCCTGCATGGCAGTGCATCGCCTGAGCATGCTCTCGGCTTCCCTTTAATATTTTTTGTCAGCACTTTTGTCATCACTAAGGACTTTTCCGTGAAAATTTTCTCCCATCTTTATCAGCGTGCCATGGCTTGGTCCAGGCATCGACATGCGCCCTGGTATCTTGGCGCCTTGAGCTTTGCTGAATCCTCATTTTTCCCTATCCCGCCAGATGTCATGCTGGCTCCCATGAGTTTAGCCAACCCTTCCCGCGCCTGGCGCTATGCCCTGCTGACCACACTGGCTTCCGTGGCTGGCGGGCTATTCGGTTACTTTATCGGCACACTCGCATTCGACGCCATCGAGCCCTGGTTACGCACCAGTCACTATTGGGAGAGCTACCAGGTGGCTATCCACTGGTTTGAGAAATGGGGCTTCTGGGCAGTCATCATTGCCGGATTTTCACCTATCCCTTACAAAGTATTCACGATAGCCGCTGGTACCTTATCCATGGCCTTGCTGCCATTTACCCTGGCATCGCTGATAGGCCGCGGTTCGCGCTTTTTTCTTGTTGCGGGCCTCATGGCTTGGGGTGGGCCGCGCATGGAAGCCTTGCTACACCGATATGTTGATCGCATCGGATGGGCAACCGTGGCCTTGCTGGTAGTGGGTTTACTGATTTATCAGGGTTAACCACCATGCAAAGCACACCCTCCATCCTGCATAACCAGCGGGCAACATATATTAACCAGCGGATTATCAGCCCTTGAAATCGGATCATCCTGATCCCCCTGCCGAGAAGCCTGGCTTGCACCCACGTAATAAACATAAGGGGCGCTACGACTTTGATCGCTTAATCCAGGCCAGCTCAGATTTGGCACGCTTCGTGAAGCTCAATGCCTACAGCGAAGCCTCTATAGACTTTGCTAATGCGGACGCCGTAAAAGTCCTCAACCGGGCTTTACTGAAACTGTATTATAATATTTCCGGCTGGGACATCCCTCCCCGCTACCTATGCCCGCCTATCCCTGGCCGGGCAGACTATCTGCACCACATTGCTGACTTATTGGCCCTTCCCTCTCAGGATAGGATTCCTCATGGTTTATCTGTTCGCGTATTAGACATAGGGGTCGGCGCCAACATTATCTATCCTCTCATTGGTCACCGTGAATACGGCTGGCAGTTCGTAGGAGCAGACATCGACCCCATCGCCCTGGAGAATGCACAGCGCATTCTGGAGGCCAATCCCGGACTGGATGATTCAATAACACTGCGGTTGCAAACTTCAGCTACAGCCATATTCAACGGAATTATGCAGTCTGATGAGTTCTTTGACCTCAGCTTGTGCAACCCGCCTTTTCACGCATCACTAGATGAAGCTAGCGCGGGTACGCGACGAAAATGGCAGGGGCTGGGCAAGACTAAAGGCAACCCTCGTGGCAAAAACCATACGCACTCCCAACAGGCAATACTCAATTTCGGCGGCCAATCTGCGGAGCTATACTGTGAAGGTGGTGAGGAGGCTTTCATTAACCGTATGATCAGCGAAAGCGCACAATTTGCGGGCCAATGCTTATGGTTTACCACCCTGGTATCAAAGGCTAGCAGCCTGCCTGGCATCTATAGGGCACTTAAAAAGGTAAACGCGCAGACAGTGAAAACCATTAATATGGCACAAGGACAAAAAAGAAGCCGTATCGTTGCCTGGACTTTCCTTACCCATGCTCAGCAACTAGTCTGGCGCAATAGTCCCTGGCAGGCCTCATAACAGTCGTGTCCATAGATAGGGTTATCAGAGATATCAAAGATGGTAAATGAAATAGAACAAGCAATGACACCTCAGAAGCCTGGCGAAAGTACGCCGGGCACTCTGGATTCTCTACTCCGCAGCATGCGTAGCCAAAGCGACTTTCCGGCGCTGTCTTCCACTATCAGCGAGATCAACAAGATTGTGGACGATGAGTCGGCAAGCACCAGCCTGCTGGCGCAAAGCATCCTGCAGGATTTTGCACTGACGAACAAACTGCTGAAACTGGTCAATACGGTCACCTATGGCCAGTTTGGCGGCAAGATCAATACCATTTCTAAAGCCGTGGTGATACTGGGTTTTGAAACGGTGCGCAATGTCGCCATGACGCTGATCCTGTTGGATTTTTTGCAGAACAAAGCCCAGGCTGCACAGCTCAAGGACGATGTACTGGCCTCATTTTTCGCCGGGATAGTCGCTGCGCAATTCTCCAGCGGGCAAAATATCAGGGACGCAGAAGAAGCCATGATCTGCTCGATGTTCCGCAATCTGGGCAAATTGCTGGCAAGTTTCTACTTTTTCGAAAAGAGTCAGCGTATCGCCCTACTCACGGAACAAGGCAGCACAGAAGACAAGGCAGCACTCGAGGTGCTGGGTATCACCTATAACGACCTCGGCATCGGTCTCGCCAAAAGCTGGAGTTTCCCACCTCGCCTCATCCTGGGTATGCGCAAACTGTCGGGCGACAAAATCGCCAAGCCTCGTGGAGAAATGGAACATCTGTCGGTCACTGTCAACCTGGCCCATGAGTTGTGCACTATCGCCCGCCATGGTGATGTGACGGACAAGCCGAAAGAGCTGAAACGGCTGGCGAAACGTTATGAGGACGCCATCAGCATTTCTGAACTACAGCTGCGCAAGGCCATGGAAAACGGCCTGAGCGAACTGACTTCACGCGCGCGCATCATCAATCTGGATCTGGCAAAAAGTATGCTGGTAAATCGAGTCCACCAATGGGTAGGTGCAAAGCCTGATATAGAGGCTGAGCAAAAACCTGCTGAGTCTGACAGTCTGTCGGGGATTACCCAACTGGGCATGGAACCTCAGCCTGAGCATGCAGGTGCTGTGGTAAAAATTGATCCGGAGACCATACTGACTGAGGGCATACAGGAGATCACCAACACACTGGTGGATGACCATAAGTCGAATGACATTATACAAATGGTGCTGGAAACCATGCATAGGGGCATGGGCTTCAACCGTACCATGTTTCTTGCACGCGACATTTCCAGCCAGAAAATGGCCGCGCGTTTCGGCTTTGGCCAGGATACGGATAGCGTCATACAAAAATTTCACTTCAGCCTGGACTTTGCTCCCGATGTGTTTCATCTGGCGATCAGCAAAGGTGCCGACCTGCTGATTGAAGACATCACGGCAGAAAATATTGCCGGCAAGATTCCCAACTGGTATCGGCAAGCCGTCAGGTCTCAGAGCTTTTTATTGTTACCGGTGATGATTAAAGATAAGCCCGCTGGCCTTTTCTATGCAGACATGGAACAAGCCAATGCCATGCTGGTATCATCACGGCAACTTTCGTTGCTGCGCACTCTGCGTAATCAGTGCGTACTCGCCATCAGGCAGAAAAATTGAAACCTTAATACCGCTCCTCCTGTCAGTACTTTTAGTCGCCTCATTTTAAGGAGTGTCCATGGCTAACGGGATGATGGAAGCAAACACAATCACAATCTCTATTGCCACCTCGGCAACCAACGTTTACGAGTTTACTGCTAACCCTGAAAATTTACCTCAGTGGTCGCCAACCTTGTGCCAGTCTATCTCGCAAGCAGATGGCGAATGGATAGCAGAGTCGCCATTGGGACCTGCAACGGTGATTTTTGTACAGAGCAACCCCTTCGGGGTACTAGACCATATGGTCAGGATGTCGTCCTCGCTGGAGATCTACAATGCGATGCGCGTGATACCGAATGGGACTGGTAGTGAGGTGATTTTACAATATTTC
>JBAZTJ010000088.1:0-11186 GCA_041662005.1 Candidatus Methylopumilus sp. | reverse complement strand
TAAATGATTACACTGTTCCTTATTAATTAATAATTGGCATGGTATGGAAAATACAGAAGCAATAAAACGCTTTGTGCGCGTGGCCGAGCTGGGCAGTTTTACCAAGGCTGCGGATTCGCTAGAACTACCCAAAGCCAGTGTATCGATAGCAGTACAGCAACTGGAAAACCGGCTGGGTACCCAATTGCTGCATCGCACCACGCGTAAAGTACAACTCACGCCTGATGGCCAGCTTTTCTACGAGCGAAGCAAAGACGTGCTGACTGAGCTGGATGAGCTGGATAGTTTGTTTCAAAGCGACGACGCAAGTATTCGCGGGCTTATCCGCGTGGATATGTCGTACCCAATGGCACGCAATATTGTCATCCCACAGTTGCCAGAATTCTTAGACCGCTACCCTCATTTACAAGTGGAATTGAGCAGCACTGACCGCCGCGTGGATCCAATTTCTGAGGGTTTCGACTGTGTGGTGCGCACAGGTAGCCTGACAGATTCTGGATTGATAGTGCGCCACCTTGGCGATATGCCCCAGGCCAACTATGCCAGCCCCGCATACCTTGCGAAATACGGAGAACCTAAGCAGCTGGGAGATTTAAGCAAGCACTGGTTGATTCACTACAATGTGAACGCCTCAACCAAATTTGATACGTTTGAATATTGGGATGGGCAAACATGTCAGCGCATTCCCATGCCAAGCCGAGTATCGGTGAACAATGTGGATGCCTATAGAGCGGCCTGTGTAGCAGGTTTGGGGATTACCCAGGCGCCTTACTTGGGCGCACGCAGCTTGCTTGAGGAAGGGCAGTTAGTGGAAATTCTCAAAAATTATCGTGCACCCGGTATGCCAGTATCGCTACTGTACCCTCACAAACGAAACCTATCTAAACGTATGCGTATCTTTATGGACTGGTTAAGTGATTTAGTGAAAGCAGAAACAATTCTTCAAAACTGATTAATTTGAGAACAAAAAACTAAAGTCAGTACGGCAAAAATCACTTTTTAGTGACATGCTCTGGCTTGTTCTTGCGAGATGTTGAAGCCATTTTGTGCAATTCATCTTCACTCATGGACTCTTCCATGGAGCGTGATGCACCCTTAAGGGCTTTTTTGCTAATTTTTCCACGCTTTGCTGCCAATGCAATACCTGCAGCTTTTTGCTGGGATTTAGACTTCGCTGGCATGATGTACTCCTTTCACTTGAGTTGAACTTCTATCTATGTGAAGTGGAATCGTACCGCGGCGATAACTGCAGCTTTATCGGAGTTTCCTGAATTTAATGTCAGATGAAGCTGACATGTGTCCTACATTTTTCCAATTTTCTATCCCCTTACTTTTCTACCCCAAAGATATGAATAGATTGAGTGATCTGTCATTGGAAAAGCCAGCTTTTCAACAATTCCTGTAATCCATATGTAAACCTTCTCCTACATTAATATCAGCCATGTCCGATAAAGCTGCGACCAGCTGTGCATTAGCATTGACTTAGCCTTTCGATAAATGGCAGCTAGCCTGTCTTGCTTTAGGAGAAACCAGATGCGAATTCATACTCAGCTATTGTTGTTTTTAACCTTATTTATGATCCACGGCGTCTCCCACGCAGAAATATCGCTAGCAGATAATAGGTTTTTGCAGAAGGCGGCGCAGGCGGGGGTTTATGAAACCGAGGGCAGCCAACTTGCATTGAAGCGCTCTAAAAGCTCGGACATCCAGAAATTTGCGAAGGAAATGGTGCGCGAGCATTCACAAGCAAACGCAGAGCTAAAGAGTTTAGCGGCCAAGAAAAAAGTTGAACTCCCCGAGACACCAAGCTATATGCAAAGAGGGTCTCTAGTACTTTTGGAATCTCACTCAGGCAGGGAGTTCGATGAAGAATATGCTCAAAATATTGGAGTCGATGCCCATGAGGCTGGTGTTGAGTTGTTCACTAAAGCCGCAAACGAGGCAGACGACATAGACATCAAGAAATTTGCCGCACATATGCTTCCAACACTAAAACATCATCTAGACATGGCCCGGACCCTAAACGGAAAATTTAATCCAAAAGCTATGTAGATTATTCTTTGTTAATGAAAGGAAACATCATGATTGACGCTCAAGATATTAAAAGCAATATGGTCGTGCTTTCTAATCAAGCTAAACAGTTTGCAACTGTGGATCATCTAGAAAGCAAAGATTCCATCAAACTCAAAAAAGATGACGAGGGCAATCATCACTACATTCCATTAAGTTGGGTGATTTCCAGTAGTAATGATCAAATCAAAGTGAATAGAACTGTCGAGCAAGCCATGCAGGATTGGTCGGAATCACCATTAAAAAGCACGTCCCGCTAGCTCGCCAACCAGGGGCCATTATTCCCTTGGTTGATGTCTAATGAATTTCAGTAATCGATCGAAATTTATGGAGAACACGATGAATGACTCACTAGATGCCTACGCTAAATGTATTGAGATATGCAAACAGTGCGCTCGTGCATGTGAATCTTGTACAGACGCCTGTTTAAATGCCACTGACCGTTTTCAATATACAGATTGTGTGCGCAGTACGATTGACTGCGCATCAATTTGCAATTTGACTGCTAGCTTCCTGGCAAGAGAAAGCGATTTTCTGCAACTCATTTGCGAGGACTGTGCAGAAATCTGCAGTAAATGTGCTGAAAGTTGTCGGGCTCATGAGGCAGATCATTGTCAGCAATGCGCTGAGTTGTGTTTATTGTGTGCCAAAGAATGCTTGAAGGTCGGGACTGCCGATATTGATATGAAGGAGTTAGTTTGACCCTCCAAATTTATATGGATAGCCGCCATTTAATATTAAGTTGTTGCCATGGACTTTACCTTCACTGAAACATGCCTTCGGCTATTAATGGCAGTCCTACTGGGGGGCGCTATAGGACTAAATAGAGGTTTAAATAATAAAAGCACCGGCCTGAGAACCCATTCAATAGTGACATTAGGCTCAGCCATCGTCACCTTATCAGTGATAGGCCCTCATGACACTAACCTGGTAAATCTGGACGCCATCAGCCGAGTCTTGCAAGGAATCCTCACTGGGATAGGCTTTCTTGGCGCAGGTGTAATCAGTAAAGAAATGAATGGTCATGTTTCTGGGCTTACCACTGCGGCAACCGTTTGGGTTTCTGCAGTGTTAGGGGCGGTATGTGGCTTTGGTCACTGGGTGTTAATCCTGGCATCCACTTTGTTTATTCTGTTTATCCTATTATTTGGCGGTCGAATCGAAAGGTTTTTAGAAAAGATTTTCAATGGGGATACTACGTCATGAAATCAGCGCTTGATTGCCTTGGCTGCTGGTTATTGTCCCGTGTCCGGCGTTCTCAAGGCTGCAGCCGATGATAACTTCGGGTTCATAGTGAAATAGCGCATCCCTATATTTAAGACTGTGCAGGAATATATCGCAGGAGAAATGATATGAATCTGATTCGTTTTTGGCAGTTAATATTCTTGCCACAGAGTAAAAGCGCAACAACCGATCAAAAACCCTCGGTCAAAGAGGTCTTTTTTGCCTACATACTCCCACTTTCACTCATTACCCCAGTCATGCTTTCTTATGTAGCTAAACATTATCCAAAGCTCTTTTTAGATAAGCTACCGACTGATCGCTTATTCCTGGTAGGGCTGGCAATGTATGTGATGCAAATAATTAGCGTCCCAATAATGGCCTTGATCCTTAAAAATCTTGGTGCAATGGTCAATATCAAACCTACATTCCGAGATTCATTTCTGATCATCGCCTATGCAGCAGTGCCTGCTTTTATTATTTCTATATTTTATGTGATACCCAGCTTTACTATTAACCTAGCCATGCATGGCATAGCAGCATTGGCTGGGTGTTTGATTATATACAAGGGTATCAAGAATATATTTGGCCTACAGAGTAGAGGTGCCAGGTTTATGCTGACGCTGGCCACTGTCGCGACTGCGGCTACGGGTTTTGGAGTGGTTTTGGTAGCGACTCTTATATTCTGGGAAAAGGCTTAATAATTACCAAGTTGGTGACATTGCTAGGCGAAGCTAGTCAACATCAGACTAAAATAAATTAAGTAGCCATATGATTAATGCGATAAACACTAAAAAAATGATGATTGTTACTAAAGTCCATTTGCCAGAATCGGAATCTACGGAATTGTCCCGCTGTACGTTCATTATTTAATTCACCTTACTTCTTATTTTTGTTCTTTGATTTAGGCTCAGTAACAATATCGCCTCCTGGGTTTTGAGTCCGGTCCGGTAGCCTTCCGTTGGTTTTTCTGGCGTAATAATAGCGCCGTTGGTCTCATCAGGTGTTTTAGGGGCAGTGATTACCCCGTTGGAATCAATACTGCACGGGGGTTTGCCTTCTATGGAAGAATTGTCGCAAGGTGGAATTGCATTGTTAACTGGTGGGGGCCCTGCTAACACCGTAGATACACTCGCCAAAAGACCAACGAATAAGAAATACTTATGCATGATAAAAACGCTCCAAATGATCTTAACTGATTGGGAATTTGGCCCACATCTCCATGGCTTCTTCACCAGGTCGATCTACTTTGACTTTTCCACCATCGGTTGAAAGTACCCACCGCACAGGAATGTAATGGTGTTCTCCATTAGAGTCTTTTTTTAACTTAATGCTGTCTATGCCCTCCAGATAGTCCACTGTAGCGAATTGACCATCATTGAGGCATACAACGGGCATATCAGGTTGGATTGCGTTGATATTGACCATAACTTTTCTCCATATGACAAAGTTACTTAAACTCTCTATGGAGATTAGAAATGAATTGGCAGTTCCAACGAATCAGTATTTGTCTGATTTTTTTGTAGGAATTGTTTGACGAAATTGCATTACATTTTTAGCTGAATAATGGCAATTGCAGTTCGCTTATCCATACTGCATCGCCTGTATTCAAAAGCCCACCTGTGATGACCCTTGCAGTGAGGCCGCCATGTCCGCGCATAGCGTTATAACCGCCGTGGCCCAGCAGTTTTTCCATTTTGGAGCATGGCTCGCATGGGCCGGTGATTTCGAGCACGACTTCGCCGATGTTGATGAACAAAGGCTGGTCTTTGAACAGACTTTTCGCGGCTAACAAATTAATGCCAGAAATCAGCAGATTGCGTCGTAGCAATGCGGCATCAACGGGCTTACCTATCAGGCTGGCGATGACGGGAATATGTTCCGCCTGCATCAGCGTCACCTGGCGATTGCTGCCTAACGGTTTGGATGAGATTCGTTGTGTGGAGCGGTCGCCTTCCAGCCCACGTTTGGCGATAGCGATGGCTTGCTGCCGGGCAACACATGGCACATCGCGCTCCGGCCGCAGGTAAATCGCATCCAGCTTGCCCGGCTTGGTGAATTGCCTGGTCAGGTTACGCAGTGAAGTGTCGTCTGTCATCGGTGCATCCAACCATGCAATGCTAAAGCACCACTGCCAAAACGATAGGGATCACCAGCACGGCGGCGATGTTGCCGATAAGCACGATCGCCGCAACTTCATCCGGGCCTTGGTTGTAACGCTCGGCAAACACATAGTTGATCATGGCAGGCGGCAGCGCACCATAGATAATGAGGATGGCTTTCTCTGTGCCTTGCAAGCCCAACAGCGTGGCAAGCAGCCAGGTGAGCAATATACCGCTGACTGGCCGCACGATGGCGCCAATTGCCCCGATACGCAGTGCTTTGGGGTGGGATTGTGCAATGCGTATACCCAGGGCAAACAAGGCAAGCGGAATCGAAACATCCCCCAGCATCTTGATGCCTACCCGCAACGGCTCCCATATCTGCACCCCGGAAAAACTGACTGCCAGCCCGGAGATGGCGGCGAGAATAACCGGGTAACGCCAGACGTTCCACCACTTGGCATGATGATCGAGATACCAGTTACCGAAGGAAAAGTGCACGAGGTTGGTGACGATAAACATCACCACCGCAGCGGCCAGGCCTTCTTGCCCGAAAGCCAGTAGCGCAACAGGCAAGCCAAGATTAGCGCTGTTGTTGAACATAGTGGTGGGGACGATGACTTTTGCCGGGATGCCGCTGATGCGGGCCACCAGCCAGCCGATCACCCCGCAGCCGACTATCATGAAGAAGGCACCGATGGCGAAAGCCTGATGACCGGCCAGATCAAACGAACGATCAGCCAAGGCCGAGAACACCAGCGCGGGCACGAAGATATCCAGATTGGTCTGGTTGGCGGTGGTCATATCCACATTGCGCCGCCTGCCATATACCCAGCCGACAATAGCGATGGCAAATACCGGAAAGACGATAGAGAGGATGCGCAGCAGGGTGACGGGTTCGTTCAAGATAATCAGTCAGTAAGCGTTTATGGGATGGTAGCTAATCGCAGGCACAAACAGAAGCGCGGCATGGCCTGGTGTTGAACTAAAAATCAGGTTTTGCCGACTTGATTCAGCGCGGCAACAAACGCGATTTCAACCAGAAAGCTGGGGTCAACCAGTTCAGCCTTCAGGCAAGCGCGGCTGGGTGCGCAGCCAGCGGGCAACCAGGCTTCCCAAGCCGAATTTAGTATACCGAGGTTGTTAAAGTCAGTGATATAGATAGTCACCGAAAGCAATCGTGACTTGTCACTACCCCCGCCTAGCAACGTGGCTTCGGCTTGCGCGAGCACCTGACTCACCTGATCCTGCATGCCTGTACTGGCATCTGCCGGCACTTCAACAAAATGCGCAATGCCATTAAATATGGTCATATCTGACCAGCGGGGGCTTGGGTTAATACGTTTAATTTCCATGATGGCTTAATTTCCTGTTAGGTCTAAAAATGCACTTCCTTGTGAATTTAGCATGCGTTAGGTTTCTATAGGCAAAACCCCAGCTATCGCGTTTACGCCAAAGACTTTTTAGCCGATGACCCAAATGTGACCGCAGTGATCACGATGGCAGCTCCTACCATCTGCACATGGCTAGGGGGCAAACCTTCAATAGCGGCTATGACGATGGAAGTGACTGGTACCAGATTGAGGAATATCGCCGCCTTGGATGCACCAAGCTTGGCCACACCGGCATTCCAGAACAGGTATGCCAGTATGCCCCCACAAACCACCATGACGGCCAATGCAAGCCCTGTTGCCAAAGTGGGGACCATGAATTTTTCGCCGCTCACCAGGCACACGGCTGTCAATGCCAGCGCCCCTACCGTCATGATGACCGCGGTACTTGAGATGCCGCCGACATCGCCTGGCATGTATTTCTTCAACAGTACATTGTAGAACGCCCAGCTGAGGCTAGCCAAAAAGATATAGGCGTCTCCGATGGTGACCATGACGTGCGCACCGGCGCCCAGCACCACGACGGCGACCCCAAAAATACCCAGCGGGAAAGCGATTACCTGGCGTGATGTGGGGCGATCCTTAAAGATTGCAAAGGCAAGCACTGCGGTAAGCAACGGATTAAGCGCCATGATGAGCGCAGCATTCACGGCTGAGGTTGTCTGCAAGCCCAGAAAGAAGAATATATTGAAGCCAAAAACACCGACCAAACCAAGAATGACATAGTTGCGAAGATACCGGAGCTCAATTTTTTGTTTGATGATGAGGCTGACCAGCAACATGATGGCGGCTGCCATCAGATAGCGACTGGCCCCTGCAACATAGGGGCCCATTTCAGCGACTACGGGTTTTGCCAGGTTGAAGTTGGCGCCCCAGAAGATGGCGGCCAATGCGGTCATGATATAGGTCTTTAATAAATCCACTTTGCTCTCATGTTTGACTGTTTCTTATTTGTTGGTATGAAGCGCATCGCTCCAAAGCTTGTCATAAATGCCAGGCTGTCTCATTCTTTCCAGCCACCATTTCAAGCCGGCGCCGGAGTCCCCGGTACGCCAGGCAAGATAGATTGCTTCAGCTTGCCTTGGTTCCTCGACTATTTTTTCTACCAGCAAGCCCTGTTCGATTGCTTGCCTGGCGATGGGCGCTGGCAGAAAGCCGAAGCCCAGGGCTGATATCTGGAATGCCAGCTTGGTTTGCATATTCGGCACGGCCAGTGTGTCCTGGCCAAATAGCAGGCCGACGGTACGCGACGGCATCTTGCGTACTGAGTCACTCACGGTAATGGCGCGGTAAGGATGCAGATCATCCTTACCCAGAGGCTTGTCTATGGCCGCGAGCGGATGATCTGGCGCAACCGCGAATATAAATTCCATCCGGCCCATGACAAAAGAGTTGTAGCCTCCACCTGACGGGCCTTCTCCAGCGGCCCCAATCAGGATATCCACTCGTCCATCCAGCAAAGCCTCCCACGTACCGGAAAGTGATTCCTGCAAGAGTTTTAATCGAGTTTTATCCGCAATTTTATAAAACTCACGGATATCGTCAGTGAGTGAGGATAACGAAAACACGGAATCCATGCCTATGGTGAGCTCGGTTTCCCACCCGGAGGCTACCCGCCGCACCCGATGTTCCAGGTCTTCAGCCGCCTTGAGCAAGTAGCGCCCCTCTTTAAGTAACTCCACCCCGGCATTGGTTAAGGAAACTTTCGGCCCCTGGCGCTCAAACAGCTTGACGCCCAGATCCTGCTCCAGCTTGCCCACCGTGTATGAGATGGTAGATGGCACCTTGAACAGCTCATTGCCTGCAGCGGCAAATGAGCCAAGACGCTCAATGGCATCCAAAACCAGCAGGGCATCCAGGCTGATTCTAAACATTCGAAAATTTCGATGATAGGTTCATAATTTTTCCGTTTTTCATTTCAATTTCGGCAGTTCATACTGCATTCAATCCTGACGGAACGCAGTTACTAGCAAAAAATTCCGTTCGAAATTATCGCACATTAACTCTGAACCGGCACGGATGGCCGATCACTAAGAAAGGAAATTGATCATGTTACAACTTACTAGAAGCAATCGTCGCGGTGTTGCAGACCATGGTTGGTTGCAATCCAATCATACATTCTCATTCGGAAGCTACTACAACCAGGAAGAAATGGGGTTTGGTCCGCTGCGCGTGATCAATGAAGACCGTGTGCAACCAGCGCAAGGATTCGGCACCCATGGCCACAAGGATATGGAAATCATCACTTATGTATTGAGTGGTGCGCTGGAGCATAAAGATAGTCTCGGCACAGGCTCAGTGATTCGCTACGGCGATGTGCAGCGTATGAGTGCCGGCACTGGCGTGCGTCACAGTGAATTTAACCACTCTGACGAGGAGCGCGTGCATTTTCTACAAATCTGGATAGAGCCAAATGTAAAAAATATCCCGCCCAGCTATGAAGAAAAGCATTTCGAAACGAGCTCAAAGACCGGTCGCCTGCGCCTGATTGCCTCTTCCGATGCCAGGGATGGTTCAGTGCTGATCCATCAGGATGCCTGTATCTATGCCTCGATTCTGGATAACGATGACGCGGTGGATTACACCCTGGGGCTTAACCGTCTGGCCTATGTGCACCTGATACGCGGCAAGCTGGAGGTGAATGGGATACCACTGGCTACCGGTGATGCCCTGAAGATTAACGATTTATCGAAAATTGAATTCAAAAACGCCAAAGAGGCTGAGTTCCTGTTATTCGATCTGCCCTATTAACCATTATTCAGCTTATGCGCCATAGTTTGAGAGCTATGGCGCATGCATGATGGAAGAGTATTGGTTATATTGCAGTCCTGGATACAATGAATTTCTAAATTGATACAGAAAGACACCCATGAACCACTTAACTGACAATGAAAATACAGCGACTGTCGTCATCTCTCATCAGGTCAAGGAAGACCTGAAAAGCAGTTACGAAGCCTGGCTGACTGAAATCATCCCGGTTTCAAAAACCTATCCAGGCCACCTGGGCGTCAGTGTCGTTCATCCTGTGCCAGGCGCTACAGCCACTTACACCATTATTATTCGCTACGATAATCGCGACAACCTGATCAACTGGATGAATTCCGATGCCCGCAAACGGCTCATAGACAAGGTGCAACCGTTTCTGGCCGATGATGATAAGTTTGAAGTAAAGAGCGGCCTGGACTTCTGGTTCACACCCGAAGGTGCAAAGGCAAAATTGCCGACCCGCTGGAAGCAGTTTCTGGTGACCTGGTCGGCGATCTTCCCATTGGTAGTCTTTGGTTCATCTGTACTGAACCAAATCGCCTACCTCAATATTCCAGCACACCATATGCTGAAAACATTATGCCTGACCTTATTTGTGGTCGTGATGATGGTCTATGTCGTGATGCCGAGATATACCAAACTGGTTCATCGCTGGCTGTTCAGCTAAATATCGCCGACGATACTCTCAACCTTAGATGAACACCTACCATACTCAACAACCGACACTCGCGGAGATTTCTGCGCTTAAAGGCCCATACTTGCTGAATTTCGGTACCTCATGGTGTGACTACTGCATTGCGGCTCAACCACTTATTAATTCGGCATTAGCGCAGTTCAGGGACGTCAAACATCTGCAAGTTGAAGATGGGAAAGGGCGACTATTAGGGCGCTCATTCTCGGTAAAACTTTGGCCGACCCTTATTTTCATGAAAGATGGCATTGAGCTCAAACGTATCGTTAGGCCAACCACAATTGATGAAATCATCATGGGCTTAACGGTTATCACTACCTAGGTTAACGGACAGGCTACACTCCGTCACGCCAGCTTCGCACTGATCACCCCATTCCAATACCTGACTCATTTTGGCATGACTGATTAACGCGACTTTTATCTGTTTATTTTTGTAATGCCGACCTGTTTAAAGCCCCATAATGACTCCTAGCCTGTCTATACACACTAAAAATTCGCTCAATCTCTTTAGCAACAGGAAATAAAATTGTTTATGAAAAAGATATTGGCATTACTCATTGGCGGACTTTTATTTGCGGCTCTATCTGTAAGCTCGGCACTAGCTGCCGATTGTGATTTTTCCGGGGGCTCTATCACGGGCGGCTGTACTGTTCCCAGCGGCGGGTTAACCGTGCCAACAGGGCTCAGCGTTTCAGGTTCAAACGCGATTGAGAACAATATTGCCGTCAACTCCATCACTAACAATGGCACCCTGACAGGATCTTCCCATGGTTTTCAGAACAATAATGGCGCATCGATTATCAACTTCATCAATAACGGCAGCATTACCGCATCATCCGATACCGGGCTGGGTAATGGTAATGGCGGCGTCACGACAACCATTACCAACTTAACCAATAATGTAGGGGGAGTTATTCACGGCGCTCAAAATGGTATCTGGACCAA
>JBAZTJ010000087.1:0-11218 GCA_041662005.1 Candidatus Methylopumilus sp. | reverse complement strand
TTCGTTTAAGCCTCTGGCTAAGGACAAGCTTAAGGTGGGGGAGTCAGAGCTAGGCACCCGTACTTGGGTAAAACCACAGTCTGTGAAAAACGGCTGGGAACACGGTGGGGGTTCTACTTGGGGATGGTACTCATATGACCCCAAGTTGAATTTGATGTATTACGGTACAGGTAACCCTTCGGTATGGAATCCTGATGTGCGGCCTGGAGATAACAAATGGGCAATGACAATATTTGCACGGGATATTGATACAGGCATGGCAAAGTGGGGCATGCAAATGACTCCTCATGACGAGTGGGACTATGATGGCATTAATGAGGTGATCTTGTGGGAAAAGAATGGCAAGAAATTAGCTAGCCATTTCGACCGCAACGGCTTTGGTTATACCTTTGATGCCACTACCGGTAGTTTGATCGTCGCCAATAAAATTCATCCATTTGTAAACTGGGCGACTAGCGTTGATTTAAAGACGGGCGTGCCGGTAAAAGACCCGAAATATTCTACGCATGAAGATTACAATGCCAAAGGAATTTGCCCTGCAGCATTGGGCGTGAAAGATCAGCAACCAGCGGCTTACTCACCTAAAACCAGCTTGTTCTATGTGCCACTTAACCATGTGTGCATGACTTATGAGCCGATAGAATCCAAATATGTGGCTGGCCAACCTTGGGTGGGCGCATCCCTGACCATGTTTGCTGGGCCTGATGGTGTTATGGGTGGCTTTATGGGCTGGGATGGTATTAAAGGCAAAGCGGTTTGGTATAACAAAGAGAAGTTTTCTATTTGGGGTGGCGCGCTGGCAACCGCTTCTGATTTGGTTTTTTTCGGTACACTGGATCGCTGGTTTAAAGCGGTGGATGCCAATACCGGCAAAGAACTTTGGAAATTCCAAGTGGGGTCAGGCGTGGTCGGTAACGCCTTTACCTATGGTATTAAAGGCAAGCAATATATCGGCGTGCTGTCTGGGATCGGAGGTTGGGCGGGAGTCGCAATGAACCTGGGCTTAACCAATGATACAGATGGCTTGGGTGCAGCTGGTGGCTATAAAGAGCTGACAAAATACAATGCGGCGCCAGGTGGTGGTGCTTTGAATGTATTTAGTTTGTAATTGAAATGACTATTTGGCCAAGCTGTGTCGTAAGCTGCAACTTGGCCAAATAAATATCTAGGATATGGTTTGTTATTTGCAGTAACGCATAGTGCCACATACTTTCTTGGCTAGATTTTTTTAGCCTGGCTTTACGGCTGATTTTGGCCTGAACGCTTTCACTATTTCCTCACGCGTTTCTATATAAGGCGTGGGCTTTTCTTTCGTGCCCAGCAAATCCAGGCAGTAGGGTACGGCAGCAAATATGCCATGTACCAGTTGTTTGCCATTTTCATCCTTGAGGCCTTCCAGTGTTTGTGTAATGGATTTTGGTTGCCCTGGCAGGTTAATAATCAGGCTTTGTTTGCGAATGACGGCGACCTGGCGTGACAGAATGGCGGTTGGGACGAAGTTGAGGCTGATTTGCCGCATTTGTTCGCCAAAGCCCGGCATCTCTTTATCGGCGATGGCCAGGGTAGCTTCGGGGGTTACGTCGCGCACAGCCGGGCCGGTGCCGCCGGTAGTGAGTATCAGGCTACAACCTTCCTGGTCAACCAGGTCGCACAGCGTGGACTCAATGTCAGGCTGCTCATCCGGAATTACGCGCGCAATGGAGCGCCAAGGGGTGGTAAGGGTTTTGTCCAGCCATTCTTTTAAAGCGGGGATGCCTTTGTCTTCATAAGCGCCGCTGGAAGCGCGGTCGCTGATGGAAACCAGGCCGATGGTAATCATTTGTGATGTCATTTGAATTGTTTTGCCATAAGTGTTGTCTAGTAAAAAGACTTTGTGGAACATTGCTTTTGAGATTTAATCATACCATTACCTAATTGGCTCGAGACTGAGTTTCGGGGCTTAGTGAAGAGAGGACTATCATGCGTTTGTTGATTTCATTATTGTTGGTGCTGAGTATGGTGGGCTGTGCTGGCAAGCAAAAGCCGATAGATGCAAGGCCGGATCTTGCGGAAAACCCCTATACCAAAACCTATCTTGGTCTTGATAAGCCCACGGTAGCCCTTCAGCCTGACCCTGCTGGCCCCAAGCTGTTTCGCGGCAATAATAAAGATACCGACAACAATCGCATGCTGGTAAAAGGCTTCGATATGCTGGGCTATTCCAGTTTTGAGGCAAAAGAAGTGAAACCTGATCAGGCATTGGAGCAAGCTAGAAAGCTAAAAGCCGACCTGGTGCTGGTTTACACCAAAGAATCGGCAAAGACACCAGCCAGCGTGAAAATTCAGCAGCTCCGGGATCAGGCGCTGAAAGCTAAAACCAATGTTGCTAAAGATGCTGACCAGGCCGATAACTCACCGACTTATGCTTATTACGCATCCTATTGGGTGAAAATCGCACCCCCGGTGATAGGCGTCCATGTCAAAGGCACGCATAAGGAAATCCCGGCCGAGGGCTTGACCGTGCTGGCGGTGGTGGAGGGGTCGCCTGCCTTCAAGGCCTCGTTGAAAGAGGGCGATATGCTGACGCGTATCGGCGATGTTGCTTTGACCAATACCCAGCTTTTGTCACAGGTGGTGCAGCGTTATGAGGGCAAAACCGTGGATGTCGAATACATGCGAGAAGGAAAACCCAGCAAGACTTCAATGACGCTGAATAAGCGCATGCAATAAGGTTTCTTACTTTTTTGGTTGTTCGTTAACCATATCTGATCTGGCCTAGGAAAAGCGAGGTTAGGTATGGTTAAATCAAGTCTAGTCAATTTTCTGAAATAATAATGCAAGCCATCTTACAAAAATATCTTCAGAACGCCTCTCATCAAGATACCCCTGAGCTTAACGTTGATCCGGTCAGTCTGCTGGCCGAGCTGGTAGCTAAAATCCGGCCCCCCAAGCCACATCAGGCCGATTATGCGACCCATGCGCTACAGGCGCTTTGCCATTTGCTCAATCGCAAGCCTGAATATACCCAGCTACTACGTGATGCTATTTTGCGACTGCTCGGCGAGCGCAAGCCGATCTCGTTATATGTGGATTCCGGCATACAGCCTAGCAGTGGGTTTTTCAGCGAAATGCGGCGGCGAGTCGGCCATAAGATATTGCCGGATGCCATAGACCCCGCCTATCTGAAAGATGTGTTCTCCCTCATATTCACCAAGCCCAGCGATGAGCTGTGGGTGCATGCGGTTGCAGATAGCGTGTGGCTTGAGTTGCTGCAGCAGCTGGACTTCGAGCATGCCTCGCCAGGGCTGCTAATACGTTGTCAGCAAAGCCTGCTGGATGCAGCGCAAGTCTTGTCTTATCGCCTGTCGGCGTCTGGCCTGGAACCTGAGCTGATACGCAATCATCCGGAACTGGAAGATCACGCCTCACCCTTCATTACACAGAATATAGAGTTTGCCGAATTCCTGGCCGCCTCTGGTGATACAACTGCGGATATCAGCCATATACTCGTTATGCTGGATCAGTGTAGGCAAGTTATCACCAAGATTCGTCGCAACACCTCGCAAACCGGTACCAGCCTCGGGCTCACCTTTTTACTGCAAGGCATGACTCAGCAAATCCACAGGTTGGAAATCCTGCTGAGCATCATCAGGCAGTTGCGTGGCGGTGAAGACGCGAATCAGACTTTCGTGACCCTATTCAAAACCCTGGTGTCAGCTGAGTGCCATAAAAATGATGTAGGCATGCATTGGCGCGAGAATATGGAAACGCTCGCTTTGCGTGTCACCGAAAATGCGAGTCGCACTGGCGAACACTACATCACGGAAACCAGGAGTGAGTACTTTGCCCTGATGCGCTCAGCCATGGGCGCAGGACTGATTGTCGGGGTCATGGCCATGATCAAAATCATGACGGCAGGCAAGCACTATGCGCCGCTGACGGAGGCGATTTTATTCAGCCTCAATTATGGCTTGGGTTTCGTGTTGATTCATATACTGCATTTTACTGTGGCAACCAAGCAGCCGGCGATGACTGCAGCTGCGATTGCTGCCAGTATTGATGCGAGCGAGGGCCGTACCAAAGACCTGGATAAGTTGGTCGCTATTATTGCGCAGACTATGCGCAGCCAGACCATTGCCATTTTTGGCAATGTTGTGCTCGCGGTGCCAACGGCCATGTTGATAGCCTGGGGGGTATTTGCCTGGACTGGTCATCACTTTGTTGACATGACTAAGGCCAATAGCCTGCTGGCGGATATTGATCCTTTGCATAGTGGCGCACTTTTTTATGCCGCCATTGCAGGAGTTTGCCTGTTTTTATCCGGGCTGATAGCCGGTTACCATGACAATATTGCGATCTATAACAAAATTCCTCAGCGCTTGATGGCGCTGCGCTGGTTACAAAAAATCTTCGGTAAGGACAGGTTGAGCCGTATCGCTGGATATATTGAAAATAATCTGGGGGCGCTGGCTGGTAACTTCTACTTTGGTTGCTTGCTGGGGGGCATGGCGGCTATCGGGGTACTGCTGGGAATTCCTATTGATATTCGCCACATTACTTTTTCTTCGGCTTTTGTAGGTTTCTCATTTGTCGGGCTGGATTTTGAGGTAACACGCCATATGGTCATGATGGCAGCTTTAGGCGTGTTCCTGATAGGGTCGATCAACCTGCTGGTGAGTTTCAGCTTGGCGCTGTATGTGGCGATGAAATCACGCAAGCTTAGTTTTGCCCAGTGGCGCATGCTGATCAAGGCTGTACTTAGCAGGCTTAATCAGCATCCAGGAGAGTTTTTATTGCCGCCTAAGAAAAGTCCCAAGGACAATCAAAACGAGGCAGAAGAGACTACGGAGAGACATTAGTCTTCTGGGTGTGATTCGCTATCTTCATCCGGCAAAGCTTCCTGAGCAGATTCTGCGGTAATCTCCCGCAGCAGTTTGAATAGTTCACGGCTGCTTTTCGGCGGTTTATTGGCAGCCTCTTCGCGGCGTGCATTACGAATCAATGTACGTATCTGCTGGCTATCTACATTGGGATACTGCAGCATAAACTCTGACAGCAAGCCTTCTTCTGCGATCAGGCGCGTGCGCCAGTTCTCAAGCCGGTGAAAGTAGGCATTTTCAGCGGTATGCTTGCCCTCCCAGCGTTGTAATTGATCCAGGATAGGTGCGGTATCCACATTGCGCATAATGCGGCCGATGTATTGCAACTGGCGGCGCGTAGCACCATTGGCGGTAATGCGCTTGGCCTCGCGGATGGCATCTACCAGTATTTCCGGCAAATCCAGTTTGGCGAGTTTTTCCTTGGGTAGCTCGATCAAGGTCGCGCCTATGTCTTGAAGCTCATCCATGGCGGCTTTGCGCTTGGTTTTGCTAATAGGCTCGTCGGCTTGGTCTGTGGGTTCCTGACCGGCTTGCTCGGTATTTAATGTTTGAGATGTCTTGTTAGGTTTCATGGTGGGTTATGATAACAGTTTTTGCTAAAGAGCCTTTCGTGACTGAACATTCTCCTACTAAATCGGGTTTTACACATACCCCGGAAGACTTAAAAGAAATGAGTGCAGGTGTCGTGCGCCTGGCAAAAGCTGCGGGTGCTAGCTCTGCCGAGGCGGAAATAAGTTTTGGCTTCGGCCAGAATGTTTCGGTGCGTATGAATGAGACCGAAACCATAGAATACAATCGCGACAAGGGCGTTTCGGTCACTGTGTACTTCGGTCAGCGTAAAGGCCATGCCAGCACCTCTGACCTGTCGCCACAAGCTTTGCAGGATACGGTAGCCGCCGCTTGCAATATTGCCCGCTATACCGCGCAGGATGAGTTCTGCGGCCTGGCCGATGCAGAGCTGATGGCGAAGGATATCCCGGATCTGGATTTGCATCACCCCTGGCCTATCTCTGTGGATGAGGCCATCGAACTCGCTAAAGAATGCGAGGCTGCCGCCCTGGCAGTCGACGCACGCATCACCAATTCAGAAGGTGCTGCCGTTTCCACGTATGAAGGCATGTTTGCCTATGCCAATAGCCATGGCTTTGCCGGCGGCTATGCCAGTTCCCGGCATGGGTTCAGTTGCTCGGTGATTGCTGAGGATGGTGACAACATGCAGCGCGATTACTGGTACAGCAGCGCTCGTAGCGCTAAGGACTTGGAGTCGGCACAGCATGTAGGCAAGGTCGCCGGTGAGCGCACCACACGTCGCCTGGGTTGCCGCCCCATTAAAACTGCCAAAGTGCCGGTGTTATTTGAGGCCACGCTGGCTTCGGGCCTGATTTCACATTTGATAGGCGCTATTTCTGGAGGCAGCCTGTACCGCAAGTCCTCATTCTTGCTCGACAGCCTGGGCAAACAAGTGCTGTCATCTAACGTTACGATCGAAGAGCAGCCACATTTGCTGCGCGGCTTATCTAGCGCGCCATTTGATAATGAGGGTGTGGCAACAAAACCACGCACCCTGGTAAAAGATGGCATGTTGCAGGGTTATGTACTATCTAGCTACTCCGCCCGCAAGCTGGGTATGGTCACCACCGGTAATGCCGGCGGCAATCATAATCTGATCGTCAGTCATGGTGATATGGATTTCAATGCTTTACTGAAAACCATGGGTACAGGCCTGGTCGTGACCGAGTTGCTAGGGCATGGCATCAATATGGTGACTGGTGACTATTCACGTGGCGCTGCAGGTTTTTGGGTGGAAAATGGCATCATAGTGCACCCGGTAGAGGAGATCACCATTGCCGGTAATTTAGCGGAGATGTTCAAGCAGATCGTCGCGATAGGTAATGATGTGCTGGTGCAGGGATCCAAGCAGGTGGGTTCTATACTCATAGAGCAGATGACGGTTGCCGGCGAATAATATTGCTTGCCAGGCTGAGTTTAGCCCAATAAAAGAGCCCCGATAATGGGGCTCTTTTATTGGGCTAAATACGGCTGGTTTATTTGGTTGCTTCTGCTGACGTGCTACCTGGATTGAACTCGTCATCTTCCTTGAGCAGATCAACAGGTACGATCCCGTCCTGAACCTGGCTTGCCCTGCGTTGCAGGTAGGCGTCGCGCATAAAGGCGTAAGGATCAAGGGCCGCATCATCAAGAAGATCGCTGCCCGGCAACAGTTGGGCGCGCTTGTCGAGGAACTTGACCGCACGTAACGAATTGCGTGTTCTTGGTTCTTCGATATAAGAGATCGGGTCGAATAATACGGTATCCACAACAAAGCCGGAGGTGTCACGTAAAGTGCTTGGTCCAAGGAATGGCAAGACAATATACGCACCTGTTCCTACACCCCAATGCCCCAGCGTCTGACCGAAGTCTTCATTACGCAGTTCGATGCCGTCCATGGACGCTACATCAATCAGGCCAGCTACGCCGAACGTGGTGTTGATGGCGAAACGCCCCATTCCGGTTACTGCTTTGTCGAATTTCAGTTGAAGCAGGTCGTTGATTGCAGAGACCAGGGTATTCAGGTTAGTGAAGAAGTTATTGACTCCGGAGCGAACTGGAGCTGGCAATACCGCTTTATAAGCCCCTGCTACCGGTTTAAGGACCGCTTTATCAGCAACGTCGTTGAATTTGTAAACCCCGCGGTTAAATCCCTCAAGAGGATCTTTGTTTGCTTGTGATGCACACCCGCTAAGAAGGGATGCTAAAAGTAAGCTGGCGATGATTGTTATAGTTTTGATACGCATGCGTCATTCCAATTAATTAATCTTGCGCGTAAAT
Organism: Candidatus Methylopumilus sp.; assembly: GCA_041662005.1. GTDB lineage: Bacteria > Pseudomonadota > Gammaproteobacteria > Burkholderiales > Methylophilaceae > DATHXC01. The sequence goes on along the minus strand of JBAZTJ010000087.1, from coordinate 3,530 downwards.
TAGCGCTAGGCTATGTAGTGTCCAAAGCTGACTTTAACTTAGCCGCAATGGCTTGTCCACTGATTTAGCGCCCACGTGACAAAGCTTGTCACTGCCTTGTTGTGAGAATGTAACATTGTCGGCTCGGCTGTATTTTAGCAATCAACAGAGGGAATGGGTTTCTGCTCACGTAATTGATGGTGATGTATCCTGCAGGCGGCGGGTTTGAAGTTAGTTGGCGGCCCGGCAAATTGCTACAAATTCATCTGCTATCAAGGATGCTCCCCCAACCAGTCCGCCATCTACATCGGGCATGGCGAATAATTCCTGGGCATTTTTTGCTTTCACGCTGCCGCCATAAATGATGCGCACCTTGGATGCGGCTTCGGCATTGCGACGGGCAATTCGGTTGCGAATGAATTGATGTACGGTTTGCGCCTGCTCGGGTGAGGCGGTTTTCCCTGTGCCTATCGCCCAGACTGGCTCGTAGGCAAACACCATATTGAGTTGCATGGCTTTGGCAAACTCCTGTTCGCCTAGCGTTGCCATGACTGCATCCATTTGGCTTGCAACAATCACTTCAGTCAGGCCAGCCTCATGCTCAGCCAGGGTTTCGCCTACACAAAATACAGGGGTTAGCCCGCCTTTGATCGCCGAGTCGAATCTGGCAGCCGCTGTCAGGTTGGTTTCGTAAAATAAATTACGTCGTTCTGAGTGTCCCAACAGCACATACGTACAACCAAGGTCTGTCAGCATATGTGGAGAAACGGCCCCGGTGAATGCGCCTTCTTCATGCTGGTTTACATTTTGCCCGCCCCAGGCGATATTGGTATTTGTAAGTAGTGCTCTTGCCTGAAAAAGGTAGGGGTTGGGCACGCAAACAACACAGTCAACGTTTTTTAAGTTGCCTAGGCCCTCAATAATGCTTTCAAGCAATATCTGATTGCTATTGATGTTGCCATGCATTTTCCAGTTGCCGACCACCAGGTTGCGACGCATGTTGTTATTCCTTCTGCTTTAATTTGTTGTTCATGCAGGTTTTATGATGGCGGATAATTCGCCAGCTTTGTAGCGCTCAGCCATCTGCTCGCAAGGGATAGGTTTTATTGCGCTGGCTTGCCCGGCAGAACCAAATGCCTCATAGCGCGCCTTGCAAATGCCGCGCATGGCGATGGTGGCTGCATTAAGGAACTTTCTCGGATCAAACTCCTTGCGATTTTCTGCAAGAAACCTGCGTATGGCACCCGCAGAAGCCATACGCAGGTCGGTATCAATGTTGACCTTGCGTACCCCGTGCTTAATGCCTTCGACAATCTCTTCCACTGGCACGCCATAAGTTGCCCCCATGTCGCCACCAAACTCATTGATGATATGCAGCCACTCCTGAGGCACGGAGGATGAGCCGTGCATCACCAGATGGGTATTGGGGATGCGCTCATGAATTTCTTTGATACGGCTGATGGCTAGTGTTTTGCCGGTAGGTGGGTGCATAAATTTATAGGCGCCGTGCGAGGTGCCTATGGCTATTGCCAGGGCATCTACTCCGGTTTTTTGTACAAAGTCAGCGGCTTCCTCGGGGTCGGTCAACATTTGCGCGCGGCTTAATGTACCTTCCGCACCGGAGCCATCCTCTTCGCCTGCCTGGCCTGTTTCCAGCGAGCCAAGCACGCCGAGTTCGCCCTCAACGGAAACGCCGATGGCGTGGGCAACTTCCACTATTTTGCTGGTGACGTCGACATTGTATTGGTAGCTGGAAGGGGTCTTGGCATCAGCCATCAGTGAACCGTCCATCATCACGCTGGAGAACCCAGAACGCATGGCCTGGATGCATACTGCAGGGGAGTGGCCATGATCCTGGTGCATGACGACTGGAATATGTGGGTAGCTTTCAATGGCGGCTAGCACAAGGTGCCGCAGAAAGGCCTCGCCTGCATATTTCCTGGCGCCTGCCGAGCCTTGCAGGATGACGGGGCTGTTGACTTCATTGGCTGCCTGCATGATGGCGTGCACCTGCTCCATGTTGTTGACATTGAATGCCGCAAGGCCGTAATCGTGTTCAGCGGCATGGTCCAGCAGTTGACGCAAGGAGACGAGTGCCATGTTGTTCTCTCAAGTGATTAAAAATCAGGCTGCTTTAGGTTCTGCAAGTTGTAGCAATTGTAAATCACTTTTATATTATATATAAGACATAAGACATTTTTATCGCGAAATGCTGGGTAGTTTGCAAAAGTGCCAAGCGCAAGTTGGCGCAATAGCATTGCTAGCAGACTTTAATCAGGCGACCTTGGGTTGGCATTTTTGTATAGAGTAAGCGCAAGTGCGCGTTGTGATGCATGATCCACAATGGGCGCAGGATACGCCAGGCCCAGCTTGAGATTCAACGCTTGCATGCGCAGTGGAGGTATCAGCCACGGGGCATGGATTTCCTTATCGTTGCAGGCGTTGAGTTCTGGTACATATTTGCGAATAAATTTGCCTGCCCCATCAAACTTTTCTGATTGAGTGACGGGGTTGAATATCCTGAACCAGGGCTGCGCATCGCAACCGGTAGAGGCGGCCCACTGCCAACCGCCATTATTCGCACTCAAGTCGAAGTCTATCAATTTTTCTGCAAAGTAACGTTCCCCCCAGCGCCAATCTACAAGCAGGTCTTTTACCAAAAAGCTTGCCGCAACCATACGCAGGCGGTTATGCATGTAGCCAGTCTGGTTCAACTGGCGCATGGCAGCATCGACTAATGGATAACCGGTATTGCCATCGCACCAGGCATGAAACAGTTTTTTGTCATTAGGGAAGGGTAGGGATTCAAGCTCCGCCTTATAGGCGTGGCCGGCAGCAACCTGCGGATGGTGATGCAGAATCTGGAAATAGAAATCACGCCAGATCAGCTCATTGAGCCAGGTTTCAGCACCGCTACCACCCATATTCCATGCGGTTCTCGCCAGGTGGCGTATGGAAACCGTACCGAAGCGTAGATGCGCGGATAAATATGAAGGGCCTTTAACCGCGGGGAAGTTGCGCGCCTCCTGGTAGTGGCTGATGCGTCCGGTAAAATCGGTTAGTAACTGTTTGCCGCCTGTCATTCCTGTTGGTAGCTGCATTTGGCCGAGGTTGGTGCGATGGAAGCCCATGGATTCCAGTGTCGGCATTTCAGGCGCTTGCGCTGGAGCCAGGTGCTTAATGTATTTGCCAACAGGATAGGCACTCAGGTAAAAGTCATCGAGCTTTTTCAGGTGGGCATTTTTGTAGGGAGTGAATACGCCATAAGGCTTGCCTTGCTGAGTCAGGACTTCGTTTTGTTCAAAAATTACCTGATCCTTGAACTGGTGAAACGCAATCCCACGATGGTCAAGTGTTGATGCGACATTCGCATCACGCGCGAGTGCATTGGGTTCGTAATCGCGGTTACTGAATACAGCTTCGACTTGTAATTTTAGGGCGAGTTTTACAAGCTCCAGCTCGGCGATACCGTGCTGTACGAACAGTTCGCCACCTTGTGACTGCAGTGCGGTCTTTAGTTCAGCAACACTTTCCCAGATGAATTCAACCCG